>NZ_JAFNOP010000009.1:0-179704 GCF_026536195.1 Gilliamella sp. B2969 | reverse complement strand
ATCCTGGTGTAGCAATTTAGGCGGCGGTTACCGCCTGCCACAGGTCAAAGACTTAACTAACGCAAAGTGTGGCGTCAATAATAGCTACTTTCCATGCGTTAATGGCATAGATGGCGCCACGCCGGCATCAACTCAAGATATTTATCAGCGTAATATTGGTGCGGGTTTGTTTACCGAATGGGGCATCATGAACCGTTATACCGCTGCCGGCTTCACCGTCGGTACCGTCTGGACAAGTGACGGCGACGGTTCGCGCCCGTTTCTTGTCACCACGGACGACGGCTTAGTTTACACCTTCTCCCCCGGCTACACCTACAAAGGGGTTTGCGTCTATCCTTAGTGCTTATTTCTTGAGCACGAAAGTTGAGGGTTAGCAAAAATAGTGTTTATTCGTTAAATATTCGTTAACTTAAATGGTTTTGTGAGCGATAAATAGCAATTTTGTGGTGTCTAAGCCTGTACCGATATAGTTGAGTAAATTGCAGTAACATCACGTTGGCTAAATTTATAGCCAACGTTGCTTGCGAATCCAAAATCTACATAAAGGCTAAGTTATTGTATTAATGAACAATCGGTTATGATTTAAAGTGATTAAGTACTTACTTTCTAGGTTAAACTATATGTGATTGATTATCATATTATGGTTATTTATGTAATTAAGTGAACCTAATGCTAAATAATAGTGAGCATTAAAAACGCAAAGATTGCTGATTTGCTTTAGCGTAAGTTAATAACTTATTTGAGTATGAATCAAACAAATATACTCTATGATTGCTAAGTTATGTTTATGTAAAATTCACTTCTCAGTATTTAGTTTAATGAAAAGTCCTGATAAAACCTTTATATATTCGTAATCCACGTTTAGTGGTCATGTTTATAGTGAGTAATAACTTACTATATTATTTATCTGTTACTAATTAAGTTATAGGCTACATGTGTGGCGTTAAGCATGATGCTAAATTATATTAATGTTAATTGAACTTGATTGGCAATTGGAAAAGCCTAATTAGATATATATTGCATATATAATATGCTTATTGTGAGTAAAATAATTTTAGAAAAGTTAAAGAAAATATAAGTGCTTACTGACAAAACTCACCTATTTTTTAATAGATGAGTTTTTTGTGGTATTTGGTTTATTTAATTGGACGCATAGTTGGGAATAAAATGACGTCCCGAATGGTATGGCTATTGGTAAATAGCATTACGGTTCGGTCAATCCCAATTCCTAGCCCTGCTGTTGGCGGTAAGCCGTGCTCTAATGCGGTGATATAATCTTCATCATAGAACATTGCTTCGTCATCACCCGCATCTTTTTGCGATACCTGATCGGCAAAACGTTGTGCTTGGTCTTCAGCATCGTTAAGTTCTGAGAAGCCGTTACCAATTTCACGTCCACCAATAAAGAACTCAAAGCGGTCTGTTACAAATGGATTTTCGTCGTTACGGCGAGCAAGTGGCGATACTTCAGCCGGATATTCAGTAATAAACGTTGGTTGAATTAAGTTAGCCTCGGCAACTTCTTCAAAAATTTCAGTCACTACTCGACCGAGTCCCCAACTTTTTTCAATTTTAATACCGACAGCTTTGGCAATTGCACACGCTTTATCAAAATCATCTAAATCAGCATTATTGGTTTCTGGGCGGTAATGACAAATTGCCTCACGCATAGTCATTTTGATAAATGGTTTGCCAAAATCGAAAGTATGCTCGCCATATTGTACAACTGGATTACCCGTTACGGCGATTGCAAGGCGGCGGAATAATGCTTCAGTTAAAACAATCAGGTCTTTGTAATCGGCATAAGCCATGTACATTTCCATCATGGTAAACTCTGGATTATGTCTTGGTGATACGCCTTCATTACGGAAGTTTCGATTAATTTCAAATACTCGTTCAAAACCACCTACAACTAAACGTTTTAAATAAAGTTCAGGGGCAATACGTAGATACATATCTAAATCAAGCGCATTATGGTGCGTAATAAATGGTTTGGCTGATGCACCACCTGGGATGACTTGCATCATTGGGGTTTCAACTTCCATAAAGTGGTTTTCTAACATAAAGTTACGAATTTCAGTTACCACTTTTGAGCGAGCAATAAAGGTGTCACGTGATTGTTGATTAGTAATTAAATCAAGGTAACGTTGACGATAGCGCATTTCTTGATCTGCTAAGCCGTGGAATTTATCTGGTAATGGGCGTAATGCTTTAGTTAGTAGGCGGATTTCTTCACAATGAATTGATAGTTCACCTGTTTTGGTTTTGAATAAGTAACCTTTAGCACCGACGATGTCACCAAGATCCCATTTTTTGAATTGTTCGTTGTAGTAATTTTCGGGTAGATCATCACGAGTGACATAGAGCTGGATTTGCCCTGCAACATCTTGTAATGATACAAATGAGGCTTTACCCATAATACGGCGCATCATCATTCGACCGGCAACAGTGACAGTAATTTTATTTTCAATTAACTCTTCGTTAGTTTTATCATCATACAATTTATGAAGATCGCTTGAAATTGCGTCACGACGAAAATCATTCGGGAAAGCAATGCCTTGTTTGCGAATTGCAGCTAGCTTTTCACGACGTATTGTAAGCTCGTTATTTAACTCTTCAATATGGTTTTGTTGCTCTTGCTGTGTTGACATAATTTTACCTTTTATTTATTACCAGTTATAAACCGGCTTTTAAGCTTTCTTCAATAAATTGATCTAAATCACCGTCTAAAACGGCTTGCGTATTGCGTGTTTCAACGCCTGTGCGTAAGTCTTTGATTCGTGAATCATCAAGTACATACGAACGAATTTGGCTGCCCCAACCAATATCGGATTTGTTTTCTTCCATTTGTTGTTTTTCGGCATTCTTTTTGTGCATTTCAAGCTCATACAGTTTTGCTTTTAACTGTTTCATGGCCTGATCTTTATTACTATGTTGCGAGCGGTTATTTTGACATTGTGTCACAATTCCCGTTGGTACGTGGGTAATACGTACAGCAGATTCGGTTTTATTGACATGCTGACCACCCGCGCCCGATGCACGATAAACGTCGATGCGCAGATCGGCTGGATTGATGTCGATATCAATATTGTCATCAACTTCTGGATAGACAAATACCGATGCAAATGAGGTATGACGGCGGTTTCCTGAGTCAAATGGGCTTTTTCGTACTAAGCGGTGGACACCGGTTTCAGTGCGTAACCAACCATAAGCATAATCGCCGGTTACTTTGATTGTGGCTGATTTTATGCCAGCTACATCACCGTCTGATACTTCCATCACTTCGGTTGTAAAACCTTTCGATTCAGCCCAGCGTAAATACATTCTCAGTAACATTTCCGCCCAATCTTGGGCTTCAGTACCACCTGAGCCTGATTGGATATCTAAGTAACAGTCAGCACTGTCATAATCACCCGAGAACATTCGGCGAAATTCAAGACCAGCTAGCTTTTTTTCGAGTTGTTCAAGTTCTTGATTGGCTTCGTCAAAAGTGTCTTGATCTTCTGCTTCAATAGCAAGTTCAAGTAGACCTTCGACGTCGTCCAGACCTTGTTCTAAGGTATTGATGGTATTGATGATCTCTTCTAGCGCAACGCGTTCTTTGCCTAATGCTTGTGCTTTTTCTGGATCGGCCCAAACTTCGGATTGTTCTAATTCAGCATTGACTTCCTCAAGACGTTCTTTCTTGAGATCATAGTCAAAGATACCCCCGAATGACATTTGTGCGCTCAGTAAGTTCAGCTATTTTGGATTTTATTGGATTAATTTCAAACATGTTTTATTTTTGTTGGTTTTTATAATTTTGGCATAATCGCACATTGTAGCGGATTTATACATAAATTAGCAATTAGCAATTTTATGTCTTATCCTTGCTTTGATACATTATTGTTGAAAATAAAAATGACGCATCATGCGTCATTTTTAACTCAAAACAGAACTATTTAAATTAATTATTTTTTAGCTTGAGCATAAAGTTCAGCCACTTTGTCCCAGTTAATGACATTCCAAAATGCACCAATGTAATCAGCACGACGATTTTGGTATTTTAGATAATAAGCATGCTCCCAAACATCAAGTGCTAAAATTGGTGTACCAGAAACACCTGAATATTTTTCACCCATTAGCGGAGAATCTTGGTTTGCTGTTGATACAACTGCAAGTTTACCATTTTGTAATACTAACCATGCCCAACCTGAGCCAAAACGACTTGCCGCTGCTGCTGAAAATTTTTCTTTAAATGCATCAACTGTACCAAAATCTTTTTCAATTGCGGCTTTTAGTTCACCTTTAAGTTCAGTTCCCACTTTTAGTAGTTCCCAAAATAAAGTGTGATTAACATGCCCACCCACATTATTTTTAATTCCGGTAACTTTATCGCTTGGCACTTTGTCCAAATTAGCTAATAAAGCTTCAGGGCTTAATTGTTTGATTTCATCAGATAGTGTTTCTAAAATGCCGTTGGCATTATTGACATAAGTTTGATGGTGTTTGTCATGATGTAGATGCATAGTTTGTTCATCAATATAAGGTTCTAATGCATCATACGCATAAGGTAGCGCTGGTAAAGTGTAGGCCATGAAGTTGCTCCTTTCATATATATTATTATTAACTACTTAATTTAAGCAGTATACGAGTTATTAATATGGCTCACAAACTATTATTTAGATAGTTGATGACTATTTGTTTGTGAAAATTACTATTTTCTTATGGTTGTTAATTAATCTTCACTATTTTTTAAATAGGGTACGTACATCATAATGGCATGATTTTCACAAATCAGCTTTTCTTGCTGATAATGATCTATTAAATGGGTTTTTCGTTGCCATATTTTATTGTGCCTTGTGTAACCTCCCCACCATTGTTGCTCAATGCGATGATCGGTTTCGAAAACTTCATATTGATAACATAACGGAGTATCAGCAAGTAGTTCCCCATGTAAATATTTATCATCAAGCCAAAGATTAAGGCGGTATGTTGTATTGGTTTTGTTGAGTAGCTGCAAATCAACATAGTTATAAGATAAGGTCGCGAGTGCGGTTTACATCAGGAAAAACATCAAAACTATGTCGCCAGCGTTCTATAACCGTTAATTCAGAATGCAAAACCATCCAATAAATTAAATTGCCTAACTGACAAAGTCCCCCACCAATATCTTTACCAATTTTGCCATTGTGCAGTGAAAGACCTTCTAAAAAACCGCGCTTTTTCGTTGGGCGCCCGATGTTATGCCAGATCGAAAAACGTTGATTCGGTTTTATGATTGAACCATTGAGTTTTTCTACCGCTAAGTGTAGATTGGTGATTTTGTTGTATTGCAGATACATATCCACATCTTTTAACTGCCTTAATAAAACCGATTGATGTTTTTTATGGGAATAACGGCACGCGTGATTATTGATGTCGACAGTACTATATAGCTTACGATTTTTCCACCAATCTAGTTTACGTTTTAAAATAAAGTATTCTTTTCCTAATTTTAACCTTAAAGGGCTGCGTTTTTCCGGTTTATCTACTACAATTTTTTGCATAATTGACAGTTTTTATATCGAATAATGGATCAATTTTTACAGGTGGAGTGATAATACTTGTTAAGTTTATCGAGAAAAATAAACAACTTTAAGTTCATTTGGCTATAATCGTGCGCGCGTAATTTGTCTTCTGTATCGACAAAGCGATAATTTGCAGCTTGACTAATATCATCTTGAGAATGTGCAATGAGCTTAGCAACCACTTCATGAGTTAACTCCATATGACATTGAAAACCATACACCAATTTGCCATAAGCAATAATTTGCCGTGGACAGCCTTCACTATAGGCAATGATTTGGGCATCTTGAGTTAAACCAGGCATATCATTGTGCCAGTGACCGACAGCTAAACTATCACCGAAATGAGAAAATAACGGATTTTTTTTACCCGCTTCGGTCAACGTAATTGGGAATTTGCCAATCTCTTTTTCTGGGCTATGTTCGTAATGTGCACCAAGTGCTTCGCCAATTAATTGTGATCCAAGGCAAACACCAATAACAACTTTATTGGCTTTAATTGCAGATAAAATGATAGCTTGCTCAGCTAACGAGTCAAAATGGGCACATTCTTGTTTTGTAGTTGCCGGTGATTGTGGTCCACCCATGATAATTAGAAAATCAATACTATTGATATTATCTGGAAGGGGTTCACCAAGGTAGACACGCGAATAGCTAATTGTGTGTTGATGTATTTTTGCCCATTGCTCATATGCGCCAGGTGCTTCGAAATCTTCGTGAATAATAAAATGTATATGCATTATTCTTTTTCCTAAATTTCATTTTTACAAAATTTATATTAATTTTATTAGAAATTATTGACGATTGTTAATCGTTTAAGCCATTGTTCATAAATGCGTTTTAGCAGCTAACTTATTTTAAAAATAAGCTTTAAATCAAATAAATAGTATTAAATATGCTATTGATTGATTTTTTTTGCAAGATATTCTTTCAATTTATCAGCTAAAAATAATTTTTTAAATTTTATATTCTAGCGGTGAGCCACAGTTCCAACTCATTTAGATAATATCGTTAAACCGTTATCATTTAAGATTTTACAAAACAATTTTGCTTAATAACGTTTTGCAGGATTGAAGGATGATTGAGACATATAATTTCCACAGCATTATACCATCTAAATAAGCTTTCTAGTTAGCTTAACACCAAGTATTGATGAGTAACTTTGAAAATTGATAATTTTAATGATTTGCTAAGGTTGGAAAAACATAAGGTGAATGAAGTTGGCTCCTCCAACAGGACTTGAACCTGTGACATACGGATTAACAGTCCGCCGTTCTACCGACTGAACTATGGAGGAACCGAAATGTAGCGCGCATATTATAGATTTAATGTCGCTATGTCAACAATTAAATTATTTCAAATCGCTTTTTTATGTTCAATTGACCTATTTTATTGACTTTATTTGCTAAGCTTAATATGTTCGGATAGTTTTAAATAAATGTGTTTGCCGCATTAACTGTTGTGGATGTGAACCTAATGCACCTTGTGGAATAGTTTGGTTAAGTGCTCGATAATAATCGATCCAATAGGGGATAATTTGGTTAGTAACAGAATCTTTAAAATTCATTGGATATAATTGAAAATAATCTTTACCTGACGGGTATTTAAAGGCAAAAGTAATCAGTTCACTACAGTAAAAGCCCTTATCATCTGCTCGAAAACTATGGTTATAGGGCAACCCAAGGCAGGTTTGAACTCGTGTTAATGCATTTTTGATGACTGACTCATCATAAATGGTTGCGACAAGATTATATTTTGCAACGGCTAAAAAGTCATTAAGGGGGGTATAGATTACCCCATGTTTTTGGGTGGCTTCAATAACGATATTATCGCCAATATATAACCCAACATGGCTTATTTGATTGATTATGTCATCAGCGCTGATTTGGGCACCAGAATGAGTGATCGCTGTATTGAATTCGCTTTCTTCATTCTGGGCTTGGAAAATAATATCGCCAATTTGCATGGTTATTTGCGTGCGTGGTGGCGCCATAATGAGAACATTACGCAAGTTGCAATAATAAATTTAGCTGCATCAACACCAACAAAAGGTAAGTAGCCGACTTTTAGTGCTTCGATAAGTGAAATATGCATATATCCCATTAGATAAACGACACCAAATACAAATAAGAGTTGATGTGCACAAGCGAAGGCAATTAATCCTAAAATAAAGTGACGATCGTACCCTTTTTCGGCAGCAAAACCGGCTAAATAAGCACTAAATATATAACCATACAAATAACCTGATGACGGTGAAGCTAATGCCATAATTCCACCGCTACCGTTAGCGAATAGTGGTAATCCCATTGCACCTAAAAAGAGATATTGAAGTATGGTTAATGCACCTAGTTTACGACCTAAAAAAGCGCCAATTAACAATACGGCTAACGATTGAAGTGTGAATGGTACTGGGTATGTGGGAATACTGATATTAGCTGCTAACCCTAGCAGTAGGGCCGCCCCTGTAGTTGCACACAGTTTGCGTTGCCAAGATGATAAGTTAAATAGTGTATTGATATAAGTTGGATAATATGTTGTGAGTTTCATTATTTTCTACCATTAAAAAATAAACAGTAGTGCAATAATAATACAAAAAACTATAATGTAAACTATTTTAACATTAAAAAGTTTACATTATTAATGTTGCTTTTTATTTAAACCAATAGTTGTCTTAGACTAAAAAAGGGTTAGTCATTCGTTCATTGCCAAAGCTCGACATAGGTCCATGGCCAGGAACAAAGATAAAATCATCACCCAGTGGGAAAAGTTTATGGGTTATTGATGAGATTAAATCAGCATGATTTCCACGAGGAAAATCGGTTCGTCCAATGCTACTTTTAAATAGTACATCACCAACAAATGCAATTTTATCTTTTGCATTAATAAATACGATATGTCCTGGAGTATGGCCGGGGCAAAAAAGTACATCAAGTGTAATGTTGCCGACTTGGATTTTATCGCCTTCTTTCAGCCAACGATCGGGTAAAAAACTTTCGGTATAGGGAAAACCAAATTGCATTGATTGTTGTGGTAAGGCATTAAATAAAAACTCATCTTCATGACTAGGTCCGATAACCTTCACACCAAAATTAGTTGCTAATGTAACTGCTGCACCTACATGATCTAAATGCCCATGTGTTAGCAAAATTTGTTTTATGTTAACGCCTAACTTTTCTACTGCTTTTTCTAATAATTCAGGCTCACCACCAGGATCGATAATTGCGCCTTCCATGGTTTTATCACACCAAATGATGCTACAATTTTCTTGGAAAGCTGTAACTGGAATGATTTGATACTGGAACATATTGTTATCTCCTTGTTTCTTGATGATGAGAGGTTAGATTTTGTCCATCCTCTTTTTTTAACTGGGCAAAGATCATGCTTGATAATATGGTAACAACGCCGAGTATAATAAAGGTATATTGAAATGCATGAATAGTACTGGTTGAATGACTAATCAATCGTACTAATACTGCGCCAAATCCTGTACCAAAACTGATCGCTAATTGTTGGTTTACTGCCATTAAACTATTACCACTGCTGGTATTTTCGCCTTCTAAATTTGCTAATGTGATGCTATTCATCGCTGTATACTGAATAGAGTTAATGCCACCAATACAAAATAGCAATAAACACATAAAGATAAGCGGTGATGATGAATTCAAAAGTGACATTAAAGCAATCATAATGCCTGCAAATATGGTGTTAGCAACTAATACAAAACGGTAACCTAAACGCCCTAAAATTCGAGGAATGAATATTCTGGTACAGATTGAAGCTAGCGCCATTGGTACCAACATCATACCTGCAAAAATGGCTGAATAACCAAATCCTACTTGTAATAATAGAGGAATTAAAAAAGGCACCCCCGATATGCCTAAACGACAAATTAGATTGCCAATAATTCCTATTTTGAATGTACGAATCTTAAATAGTGATAAAGGGAATAACGGCGCTGGTTTTTTATTTGCATATCCTCGATAAATAAACAAAAACACAATACTAATTATTACAAGTAACAAGGGTAGCTGATATTGTTGATTTTGGTTTAAAAGTTCAACACTTAACGTTGCACTAATAAAAGTAATGACAATAAATATAAAACCAAATAAATCAAAAGGCATTCGCACGCCTTTTATGTTGGGCATATATCGGAAACTAATTATCATTCCTAATAAACCAATAGGTAGGTTGATCAAAAATACCCAATGCCAACTGACCATGTCAACTAAATAACCGCCTAGTACCGGCCCTAATACCGGTCCAATTAAACCGGGAATAGTTGCAGTGTTTAAGGCGACTAAAAAGTCGCTCCGTTTAAATGACTTGATGAGCACCAAACGTGATACTGGAACCATCATGGAACCACCAATACCTTGAATAACGCGTGAGATATCTAAGAAAATTAATGAATTGGATGAAGCACAAAGTAATGACCCTAAAGTAAATAGCCCCACCGCCATAACAAAAATATTTCTGGTACCAAATTTGTCAGATAAAAAACCACTAACCGGAATAAACAATGCAAGTGTTAAAGCATAACTAATGACAGCTGATTGCATATTTAACGGTGATTGATTAAGGTCTTTAGCCATGGTTGGCAGTGCAGTGTTTAATATCGAGGTATCAAGCGATTGCATAAAAAAAGCAAATGCCGCGATCCACGGTAATATGCGATACACAAAAGGGGATAATTGTAATTCGCTATTCATTTTAATTAACCTAAAATTCATCGGAATACTGGGCTTAACAGGGGAAAAATATCAGCCCTGAATGTATATTGTTTTGCCTAGCTTAATCGATTATTAAGCCAGACAAAGTACTGAAGGTTATTCTACAATAATATTTGTTAATTGTTGGCTTTTTTCTTATTTTTAACGGGTTTGCCTTGCCAATATCCTGCAAGTAATGAACCTGAAATATTATGCCAAACTGAGAATACTGCTGCTGGTAAAGCGGATAATGCTGAAAAATAAGTTGTACCAAGGGTTGCTGCTAATGCTGAGTTTTGCATACCTACTTCCAGTGACATAGTTCGACAGGTTGATTCGTCAAATCCAAATAGACGTCCACCCCAATAACCACCCAGTATTCCTAAGCCATTATGAATAATAACTGCAAAAATAACTGTAAAACCAACTTGTCCTATTTGTGCATGGCTACCTGCAACTACAACACAAAGTATTAATAAAATACAGATCATCGATAAAAGTGGTAAAAAACGTTCACATTTTTTTACTAATGGGTTGAGTAAATGGTGCACCAATAAACCTAATATAATTGGAATTAACACAATTTGCACAATATGAACAAGCATATCCAGAACCGGAACTTCAACAGTGGTACCAACTAATAATAACGTGAGTAGCGGGGTAACAACTACGCCAACTAAGGTAGATACTGACGAAATTGTGACAGATAACGCGACATCGCCTTTTGCTAAATAGATCATAACATTTGATGCGGTACCACTCGCAACACTACCGACTAAAACCATGCCAACTAATAACTCAGGTCGCATGGTAAACAATTTAGATAAGATTAAAGCGGTCAGTGGCATAACGATATAATGCAGTAGGGTACAAATTATTACCGCTTTAGGTTTGGTAACGACGCGTTTAAAATCATCAATACTTAACGTTACGCCCATAGTAAACATTACAAACATTAATAACTGTGATGTATGAGGGCGCACAGGTAAAAATGTACTTGGAAAAAAATAGGCTGCTACGGCACAAAGTATTGCCCACAGCGGGAATAAGCGTGTAAGGGATATGAGTGATTGAATAAAAAATTGGTTATAACGTTTCGCCATAAAAAAACACCATCTGGTTAGTTAAATAAAATATCTTTATAATAATTAATTAGTTATTTATTTTTTGCACAGTGTGGTCATTCTATTAATTCTACTAAATAGCGTCAAGGTATTTGTTAAGATAGTGTTAAGTATTTGCTCGGGTGATTCACTGCGTAATTCAGTTAAAATTTTAAATATCTCGACGATATTTTCAGGTCGATTTGCTTGACCTTGCTTGCCACTTAATGGCATATCGGGCGCATCAGTTTCGAGTACAAGGCTTGCAAGCGGCAAGTTAGCAATTGTGTTGCGTGTTTTGTTTGCGCGATCATAACTAATGACTCCTCCAACACCAATAGAATAACCAAGCTTAATAAATTGCATCGCTTGTTGATAGCTACCTGAAAAACCATGTATCACGCCACGACAAGGCAGATCGGCTTGGCGTAACTCGTGATACATAATATCATGAGTTTTACGTGAATGGATAAGTACCGGTAAATCGAATTGTTTAGCCAACATTAATTGTGATCTAAAAAAGAATAACTGTTGTTGCCAATCGATCGTCAGATTATATTTATCTAAACCTATTTCACCAATTGCAACCACTTTTTGGGGTAGATGGCTGAGTCGATTACGTAATTGTTCTAAATCAGCTTCAGTATGGCTATATATTGGGTGTAATCCTAATGCAGCATAAATTTCGTTATAATGATTGGCTAATTGTAGCACCGTATCAAAATGATGAGCGGCAACCGCCGGGATAATCAATCCGGTAATATTTGCTTGTCGGATATAATTTATTGATTCGTCTAAATGATTGGTAAACAGTGGAAAATCAAAATGACAATGTGTATCAATAAACATAATGCCTCCTATTCAACTGTTGTTTGATGCAATAAGATCGGCAATAAAAACCGCTTAGCTAAAACAATAATTTGTTCTATCAAATTTTGAGTTAGTTCAGGATAAAGCCTTTGATAGTAACTATCACATTCAGCTGGATAATACAAACCACCTTGCCAAGTACTTAACAATTTATTATTGGCTTTTTCACTCGGCACAATTTCACCGGTTTTCGGGTTGTAGGCTGTTATTAACCAACTCCACGCACTTTCGATTGGCATAAATAATGGTTCATTTATCCCCTGTAAATACCCTTCGACTAAATCAGTCAGAAAACCTAAGGCTTGATTAGCGTTTAAATATGAAAAACGCCATTGAGTCTCTTCTCGACCATACATACGGCTTTGAGTGTCGAGTGTATCGGGATTTAAAATACAATAGAGTAAGTGATCAATCCATAACGAAATCCCATTACGAATTGATAATTTAGATGGGCGCCAAGTTAAAATACCATCTTGTTGAATATGGGTTAACCATCCTTGCAATTGACAATCGTATTGACTTGTAGAAATAGTTAAATTAACTTCTTGAGTAGTAAAGTTTAGGCGTTCTTGATTAATTTTATCAGCTAAAGTGTGCATAGCTTGATTTTGCTCATCATAGATGATCTGTCCAAAAGCGCCATCGGGCAAATCCCCACTTAATGCTAAACGTTGATAAAGATCGTCTTGTGAATTATTGCCATCTTTTGTAATTAGTTGTTCAAGTATTGCTATATTTAATTGATAACGCTTTAAGTTATCTAAATTAAAATTTTCTGCATCGGGTAAGTTATCATCTAAATAATGGATATAAAAATGGAAGCGTTTTTGTAAAAAAAACCTTATTGAATGCTGATAAAACCTTTTTAGTTCATCAAGATTAATACTATCTACTGTGATAGTGGTAATTTGGCTGATAAAAGGTACAGTTTTACCTTGCTGTAATGCGGCAGGTAACCATTCATCGGCATAACTTCTTGGATCTTGTAAAAAGTTTTGTGGATTAAAAGGGGTTCGAGTATGATGGATACATAAAAAATCAGGAAAATGTTTTGTATTTTCTGTTTTTTCAGCACCTTCTTCACAATAGTATTGCGCAATATAATCACAAAGTTCATCAACTAAAACAGATGGATAGCGCTCACTATCATCTTTCATATCACGACCAATATAGCTGATATATAATTGATTTTCAGCCGATAATATCGCTTCTAAAAAAAGATAGCGATCATCATTACGACGACTTCGATCCCCTCGTCTTGGATGTTCTGCAATTAAATCAAAATCTAGTGGTAATGAAGTCCTAGGATAATCACCATCATTCATACCCAGTAGACACACCACTTTAAAGGGAATTGAACGCATCGGCATCATAGTACAAAAGTTAATTTTACCAATTAAAAAGCGATGGGCTAAATGATTTTGTTCCAAACGTGCCTGCATTGCATCATGTAAAATTGTAATTGAAATTTTGTCAGAAAAATTAGCTGTTAACCCACTATTTATCAGCTTTTGCCACTCTTGTTCAATCATCAATAATATTGATTCGTTTTGGGCATCTTTGAAAAAAAAGTCATTGATAATTTCAAGGCAGCAGCTTTGCCATTCTGCCAAAGGTTTATCTTCATCTAATAACACTAACCATTTACTGACTACACCAATAAATTCAGCTAATTGACCTATTAATTCAGCATCTAAACCCGTTGCACCATCATAAGGTAAAATTTGTTGCCAACCACCTTGATCGCTTGTCATGGTATAACCCAGTAGCAATCGTTCAAGCCCAAATAGCCAACTGTGGTTATGTTCAAGCCCAAAACGAATGCCAGATTCAACAATCCAAATTCGTAATAGTGATAATTGTGATTCATCGATTGAAAATTGTTTAGAAATGGCTGGTATTTCAAGTAAATTAAACAAATCTTCAGCAGTAAATCGGCTTTGTGGAAAATTCAATATCGCAAAGAAGCCCTGTACTATTGGATCAATATTGCGAGCTTTTTGATCTGAAATTGTAAAAGGTAAATAGCGTTGCCCATAAGCATTACCAAAAACTGAACGAATATAAGGAACGTATTTGTCAATATCCGATACCATTACAATACAATCTCGTAACTCAAGTGATGGATCGGCATCAAAAATTGACAAAAGATAGTCATATAACACTTCAACTTCGCGTTGTTCACTATGACAAGCATGGATAGAGATAGAGCGGTCTTGAGTTTGAATGGGGTGTTGGGTTGCCACTTGGGGATAAAGATCCAAAATATCTTGTTGAATAGAGTGTAATAAACAATCACGTGGTTGATCGACAAACACATCAATATCTTGCTTATTCATACATTCTTGCAATAAAAATAGGTTGTCTCGACCTAATTTTCCCCACGAGGTTAATAAAGCATTGGGTATTTGGGTTGGGTCATTATGTGATTGTGATAATTGTTTCTCAACGATATCTCCCCAATACCATTTACACGGGTTATTAAACATTAAATGGACATCAATATGTTGTCCTAATGCTGAAAGTAGTGATAAATAAATTGGTGGAAGTGAAGTTATACCAAAAATAAAAATTCGTTTTGGTAATGGCGTCAGCCGTGCTGGATCGAAATGAGGATCTGCTAGAATCTCCAACATTTGTTGATAGATATTAGCGCGATGGTAAGGTTGACTAATTGATATTAATTTACGCCAGAGCTTTGCTTGCCAAACTTCATCGGCATGTAAGTTTAATTCTTGAACTGTGTTATTGGCTTCCCATTGTGCCAGCCAATCAGGACGATAAACTAAATATTGGTCGAACAAACGAGCAATACGAGTTGCAAGTTGATATAACTTTCTATCTTGCTTATCAATATTTAAATAATGTTTAAGGGTAATAAACTCAGGCTCATCAATAATTTTAGGTAATAAATAATATAAGCGCCAAGCCATAGATTCAGGATTAAACGTATTTTCAATGGGAGCATTAGGTAATAGCGTTTGATAAAGTTGCCAAATAAATTGAGTAGGGAAAGGAAATTCAACATTGGCTATAATTCCCAATTCATCAGCAAGCTCAATTTGTAACCACTGTGCCATTCCTTGACTCTGCACAATAACCATGTCTGGCATAAATAGATCATTTAATGGTTGTTGCTGCATTAATTGACTTACCAAAGACTTGAGTAAATCGACTTGATT
The DNA here is from genome assembly GCF_026536195.1 of Gilliamella sp. B2969. NCBI lineage: Bacteria > Pseudomonadati > Pseudomonadota > Gammaproteobacteria > Orbales > Orbaceae > Gilliamella > Gilliamella sp. B2969. Next base: position 164,291 of record NZ_JAFNOP010000009.1, on the reverse strand, counting down.
TGAATGGTAAATGGTAAACATAATCACATTAAAATTAGTATAGTTGCCTGAAATTATCGCTGATAGTGATTAATAAATCCAGCATCGATAATTATTCACACTTGATCTTTTATGCATGAATATTTTCGATAGGGTTTTCCTTTTGAAAAGGCAAACGTTTAACGTTTTATCATTTAGCTTAATTATGATAAATGTTGGCAAGGTCTTTGAATGATAACTCTATATTTTTATATTAAATTAATCATCTATGAACTATTTTTGCTAAAAAAACACGGGTAATCCATTTTTTGAGGAACAAAATATTTTATATTCTCTCTTATCTAACTTGCTATTGATCGGCATTTAATTTACTAAATATATATAGGATCAAAACCTATCTTGCTGTGGAAGAATTAAACTATATTGCTCGCTTAATTACACTTTGAGGTGATGACCTATCTTAATTAGCTCAGTGGTTGGCTTTATGATTATAAACGAATAATTAATCTGACTTATTGACAACAAAATCGTCTTTTTTTTTACCAAAACTTTTAAAGTTGAGCTATTGCCTTGTTTAACTTGTTGATTTTTCATTGTTAAATACAACGTTATTTACTTGATTACAATGATTATTGTTACTAAGTATTTTGTACTTAAAAAGTCGTATAACTCTGTTAACAGCTGAATAATTGACTATACGCTTTTTTAATCTATGCAAACTAAATGAACTTAAAAACGTTATTTATGATCACATTATTATTTATCTATCTTATTGAATAAATTAATTTTTACATATCTTTACCAAAATGAGCATTACAAAATTTTCGAACTTATTTACTATGACGAAAACTTTTACAAGCTCCTATACAGGTTTGTTGTAATGGTTTTAATGTTTATCTAATTGAATTTTATGAAAAAATTAAGTAAATCACTACAAGGATTAGTAAAAATATGTTAAAATGTGGTCTTAATCGGGCATCGGGCATCGGGCATCGGGCATCGGGCATCGGGCATCGGGCATCGGGCATCGGGCATCGGGCATCGGGCATCGGGTTTAAGTCAATTAGAGAGTAAACACCGACTTTCTGTATTGGCATTATTACAAAATATTCTTCCATTTACATTAGTAAAATCATCTATTCAGTTTTTCGCTATTTTTAGCTCAAAATTTTTCAATTTATATTTTTCGATAGCGAAGATAAAGTTAATAATCGTTATATTATTTATGAGTTTATTTTTGCAACCAAATGCGTATGGCTTAACAGCTGCTACCGTGCAAAATATTATAGGTAATGCGCCGAAAGTGGCAAATGTAAAAGAAGCATCCGATAAACATGGTTTTACGGTAAAAAATGTATTTTATAGTGAAGCAAGTGGCAATATTATTAGTGATGTAGTAAAAAGATTTGATGGAAATCTTCGGTTCAGCGATTTTGTTGTGAAAACGTATTATTACAATAATTTAAGTAGTATAACTAATTTTTCAGATATTGATGGAGATAAAGCAGATCCGATTAAGCCTTTTTTACTCACAGTGACAACTTCACAATGGTATGATGGAAAAGGAAATAAAATACCAAATAGTGATTTGAATAATATTATCGGTTGTGGCAGTGGTTATGTCATGCCGTTAACGTTAGAGATATCTGCAGTGCTCAAAACCTATTCTCAATATGGCATACCCAATGAAAGCGATAGCGTGACGTTAACCAAAAAATATAAGATCGCTCCTGACTCTATGATTTGTTATGCTAAACCTAATGACATCGTTCTTTCACCTAAGATGCAGTGGCGAACTTATGATGCAACAATAACTTCACCGGTTTCGGGACCTTGGGAATGGAATGGTTCTAAAGGCTCGCCGGATGCTGTTCATGGTGGTGGTTACACAGCTGATTATGTGCCTAATTATGGATTTAAAGTCCAACCAACGGTATCTGCAAAAACGTTTCCGACAACTGGCTTTCCTGGTGCTAAATTTCAGTTAGTGATGACTGGTGCACAAACGGACTATACTTACACTTTGATCAGTAATCCTGGTGGTAAGGTTGCTGTAGATTCATTAGGGTTTATTACATTAAATGATAAGCCAACAGGTAATGTGACAGTGCGCGCAACTTTAGGGTATGATAAATCGATATCGCATGATTATACCTTTAATCCAACATCGGTATGGTTAGTTCCTATAAAGAGTGGTGATATAAATCAGGCTACCGCGCAAAATTTATGTGGTGGACTTGCTAATGTGCCATTCAGGCGCGATTATACCAGCTCTCCAGCAAATTCAGTTGGCGGTAATTGGACTGTTTATACGAACAGTTTTATCCGCGCAATTGGTAGTTCTATTATGGGAGAATGGGGATGGGTAGCAGGCACAAACTATCCTAATTCGAATTGGGAAGCGGAAAATACCTTTTTTTCTTACTATTGGACGCGTGAATTAGATTGGTCCGCTTATAATATTTATTTTACTGTGAATTTTTCTGGTTATGTTTCACATATGGAGGCCCCTAACAGTTCAGGTGGGCGAGTGGCATGTAAACGTTAAATTAAAGCAGCGTTATAAAAAATAAGTGATGATATGAGCGACGATGCCATTGTTGGCGCTATGCGCCTATAATGGCAATAGCCAGCATATGCGATGTAAATGCATATGCTGGCGTCGGAGCCGCCGGCGCCGAACTAGCTTAAAAAATAAGCAAAAGTGAGTCAAAATTATTACTTGTAGAAATTCATAAATTAAGCCTCGTTAAATGACAAAAAGCGCTTTATTGTTGTTTAATATTTCGCGAGTCATTTTCTAATTGGGAACGTGCCTGGTTCTAATTTAGGTTGGGTAATTATGACTGCTTGTCGAGGCTGATGAATTATAATATTTTGTATGAATATCTCTGAAAAACTCAATTTACAACACCAATTCAAGGATATTTTACTTTTTAAAGAAGGTGTGTTTTTACGTAGTTATAATCAAGGTGCTTATGTTTTAACACAGTTATTTGGTTACGCTTTAAAATTACAAACGGCAACGACTGAAAAAATATCAAAGCAATTGTGCGACCAGGGTTTAGGATAGCCTAACGCTGTAAAAATTCGATTGCTGACAAAAGAATTTAGACCACCGACAGTATAGAAAAATAAACATACAGTGAAAACAAATAATAATAAAACGCCTATACAAGTCATCATAAATAGAGAGGAGTCTATTTCCATGCTTATAAACATTATAATCATAATAAAAATGAAGAAAATTAAGCAAAATACACCAACACCTATTGAAAGATATTTTAATAATAATAAGGTCGATGTTCCGACAGAACGAGGAAAATATAGAGCATGATATTGAGGCATGCGGACAGCATAAGCAAGATAGTCAGCCATCTCGGCAGAATCAGATTGATATTCGTTAAATTCGATTGGTTTAACTAACATTTCAACATAATCGCCATCTTTAAAACTAACATGAGCTAATTTGCCTACTACCTCTTTTCTACCGACATAGCATCGAAAACTTTTCCCGTCTAGGGTAATACTGCCAGCAGTTATTGTTCCAATTAAAGTACCGATAAGTTCAAAAGCTCCGACAATCATTAATCCAATTATAGCGAGCAGACCAATATTATCCGAGCGTAACTCTTTGGGATCATCCAGTACTTGTAATTGGCTGACTTTACCTTTCAATAAGTTGTAGCCTTTAATCATTGGACTGCTCTTGATTTGGAGTGGTCAAATTTGGCGTAAATTTGCGTTCATCAATGACTTTAACCCAATTGGGTAAAATAGGGGTTCGGCAGTAATAGCTTGCACTACGATCGAATTTTCTAATTTTTCGAAATTCAGGAGTTTGAGGATCGTCAAAAAGTTCAGGCGCACCCGATCGATTGAGTTTCAGAAATCGTTTACTTTCTTCATAGCAATTGTGCGACCAGGGTTTAGGATAGCCTAAAGCTGCAAAAATTCGATTGCTGACAAAAGAATTTAGACCACCGACAGTATAGAAAAATAAACATACAGTGAAAACAAATAATAATAAAACGCCTATACAAGTCATCATAAATAGAGAGGAGTCTATTTCCATGCTTATAAACATTATAATCATAATAAAAATGAAGAAAATTAAGCAAAATATCCCACTACCTATTGAAAGATATTTTAGTAATAGTAAGGTCGATGTTCCGACAGAACGAGGAAAATATAGAGCATGATATTGAGGCATGCGGACAGCATAAGCAAAATAGTCTGCCATCTTGACAGAATCAGATTGATATTCGTTAACTTCGATTGGTTTAACTAACATTTCAACATAATCGCCATCTTTAAAACTAACATGAGCTAATTTGCCTACTACCTCCTTTCTGCCGACATAGCATCGAAAACTTTTCCCGTCTAGGGTAATACTGCCAGCAGTTATTGTTCCAATTAAAGTACCGATAAGTTCAAAAGCTCCGACAATCATTAATCCAATTATAGCGAGCAGACCAATATTATCCGAGCGTAACTCTTTGGGATCATCCAGTACTTGTAACTGACTGACTGTACCTTTCAATAAACTGTAGCCTTTAGTCATTGGATTGCTCTTGATTTGAAGTGGTCAAATTTGGCGTAAATTTGCGTTCATCAATGACTTTAACCCAATTGGGTAAAATAGGGGTTCGGCAGTAATAGCTTGCACTACGATCGAATTTTCTAATTTTTCGAAATTCAGGAGTTTGAGGATCGTCAAAAAGTTCAGGCGCACCCGAGCGATTGAGTTTCAGAAATCGTTTACTTTCTTCATAGCAATTGTGCGACCAGGGTTTAGGATAGCCTAAAGCTGTAAAAATTCGACTAGTAACAAAAGAATTGATACCTCCAAATATAAAAAAGAAAAAACATACAAATACAATAAATGCCCCAATGCTCTGTAGACAAATTATACTAAATTCTGATAAATCTAATTTTGCCGATATATATGTAACAATTATAAGAACTACAGATATAAATAGGCAACATATACCAATAATTATTGAAATATATTTTAATAATAATAAGGTCGATGTTCCGACAGAACGAGGAAAATATAGAGCATGATATTGAGGCATGCGGACAGCATAAGCAAAATAGTCTGCCATCTTGACAGAATCAGATTGATATTCGTTAACTTCGATTGGTTTAACTAACATTTCAACATAATCGCCATCTTTAAAATTAACGTGGGCTAATTTGCCTACTACCTCCTTTCTGCCGACATAGCATCGAAAACTTTTCCCTTCTAGGGTAATACTGCCAGCAGTTATTGTTCCAATTAAAGTACCGATAAGTTCAAAAGCTCCGACAATCATTAATCCAATTATAGCGAGCAGACCAATATCATCAGAGCGTAACTCTTTAGGGTCATCCAGTACTTGTAACTGACTGACTGTACCTTTCAATAAGTTGTAGCCTTTAATCATTGGATTGCTCTTGATTTGGAGTGGTCGAATTTGGCGTAAATTTGCGTTCATCAATGACTTTAATCCAATTGGGTAAAATAGGGGTTCGGCAGTAATAGCTTGCACTACGATCGAATTTTCTAATTTTTCGAAATTCGGGAGTTTGAGGATCGTCAAAAAGTTCAGGCGCACCCGATCGATTGAGTTTCAGAAATCGTTTACTTTCTTCATAGCAATTGTGCGACCAGGGTTTAGGATAGCCTAAAGCTGCAAAAATTCGACTAGTAACAAAGGAATTTATACCTCCAAATATAAAAAAGAAAAAGCATAAAACTATAATATATGACAAAATAAATGTCAAAAATGTTGAAATGAAAAAAGAAAAATCAACATCTGTTGATATAAACGTATAAATCATTACAATCATAAAGGTACATAAGCAAAGTATACCAACACCTATTGAAAGATATTTTAATAATAATAAGAACGATGTTCCGACAGAACGAGGGAAATACAGAGCATGATATTGAGGCATGCGGACAGCATAAGCAAGATAGTCAGCCATCTCGGGAGAATCAGATTGATATTCGTTAACTTCGATTGGTTTAACTAACATTTCAACATAATCGCCATCTTTAAAACTAACATGAGCTAATTTACCTACTATCTCTTTTCTACCGATATAGCATCGAAAACTTTTCCCGTCCAGAGTAATACTGCTGGCAGTTATTGTTCCAATTAAAGTACCGATAAGTTCAAAAGCTCCGACAATCATTAATCCAATTATAGCGAGCAGACCAATATTATCCGAGCGTAACTCTTTGGGATCATCCAGTACTTGTAATTGGCTGACTTTACCTTTCAATAAGTTGTAGCCTTTAATCATTGGACTGCTCTTGATTTGGAGTGGTCAAATTTGGCGTAAATTTGCGCTCATCAATGACTTCAACCCAATCGGGTAAAATAGGGGTTCGGCAGTAGTAATTAGCATTGGGATCACGTATTTTAATACGTTCAAATTCGGGAGTTTGTGGATCATCAAATAGTTCAGGGTCATTAGAACGATTAAGTTTTTTAAATCGTTCATGTTCCTTAAAATAATTATGTAGCCATGGTTTAGGATAGCCTAAGGTTGCAAAAATTCGGTTACTTATAAAAGTATAGAGTCCACCAATCATCAAAAAGAATGAAATTAATAGAAAAAAGAACATAATGATGGTTGATACAGCGAAAATAAATATAGTAGATATATCCCTGTCAGGAATGTATAAAATAGTTGATATAATCAGATATAAGAATAAAAGAATTGTACCAAAACCTATTGATAGATATTTTAGTAGTAGTAATGTAGTCATTCCAACAGAACGAGGAAAATATAAAGCATGATATTGGGGCATGCGGACAGCATAAGCAAAATAGTCTGCCATCTTGACAGAATCAGATTGATATTCGTTAACTTCGATTGGTTTAACTAACATTTCAACATAATCACCATCTTTAAAATTAACGTGGGCTAATTTGCCTACTACCTCCTTTCTGCCGACATAGCATCGAAAACTTTTCCCGTCTAGGGTAATACTGCCAGCAGTTATCGCTCCAATTAAAGCACCGATAAGTTCAAAAGCTCCGACAATCATTAATCCAATTATAGCGAGCAGACCAATATCATCAGAGCGTAACTCTTTAGGGTCATCCAGTACTCGTAATTGGCTGACTGTACCTTTCAATAAGTTGTAGCCTTTAGTCATTTAAAAATCCTTGGTTATCCATATCTTGTTCAATTAATGCTAATGCTTCTTCCATATTGATAGTATATAAATGCACTATATTTTTTTACATCACTTTGTATATAAATTTTTATATATGTTAATTTTTACAGTTGTTTATAAAATACTCGTTTTGCTTAAATTTTACAACTTCGAAACAATGAAATGTTTATTAACGTAATAAAAATAAGAATAATTCTTCAATAAAATAAAGATATTTAAAGATTGGCGTTTGAATAATAAAAAAGGTTACAAATCTAATTTTTGTAACCTTTTTTAAGTTTGGATAAGGTAACTCAGTTATTGTCCAATACGGCGAGTTAATTCGATGACTCGGATTTTTGCCAACGCTTTTGATAGTTCGGCAGAAGCTTGCGCAAATGACATATCATCACTCGGATGATTAATATGCTCTTGCGCTTGTCTTACTGCTTCTTGCGCTCTGGCTTCGTCTAAGTCTTCTCCACGAATAGCGGTATCGGCTAAAATCGTTACAAGGGTTGGTTGCACTTCTAAGATGCCACCTGATAGATAGATAAACTCTTCTTCACCATCCGCTTTCACAATGCCTACCATACCCGGTTTAATCATGGTAAGTAGCGGGGTATGACCGGGATAGATCCCAAGTTCACCTTCTTGTCCTGTGACTCTGATTCGCTGAACATCACCTGAAAAAAGGTGAGATTCAGCACTAACAACTTCTAATTGATAGGAAGTTAGTGCCATAATGCTCTCTCCGTTCTATAAATCTCTTAGAGAGATTTTGCTTTTTCAATCGCTTCGTCGATTGAACCAACCATATAAAATGCCTGTTCAGGAATATGGTCATAATCACCGTTCATAATACCTTTAAATGCACTGATGGTGTCTTTTAATGGTACGTATTTACCTGGCGAACCAGTGAATACTTCCGCAACGAAGAATGGTTGAGATAAGAAACGTTGAATCTTACGTGCACGAGCAACAGTTAATTTATCATCTTCTGATAATTCATCCATACCAAGGATTGCAATGATATCTTTTAATTCTTGATAACGTTGCAAAATTGACTGTACGCCACGAGCACAATCGTAATGTTCTTGACCAACAACAAGTGGATCTAATTGACGACTTGTTGAGTCAAGTGGATCAACCGCTGGGTAAATACCTAATGATGCGATTTGACGACTTAATACGATTGTTGCATCTAAGTGAGCAAAGGTTGTTGCTGGTGATGGGTCAGTTAAGTCATCCGCTGGTACATATACCGCTTGGATTGAGGTGATTGACCCCGTTTTGGTTGAGGTAATACGTTCTTGAAGAATACCCATTTCTTCTGCTAGTGTTGGTTGGTAACCTACTGCAGATGGCATTCGTCCTAATAAAGCTGATACTTCAGTACCGGCTAGGGTATAACGGTAAATATTATCGATAAATAAGAGTACGTCTTTACCTTCGTCACGGAATTTTTCAGCCATGGTTAAACCAGTTAACGCAACACGTAAACGGTTTCCTGGTGGCTCATTCATCTGACCATAAACCAGTGATACTTTATCAAGTACGTTTGATTCTTTCATTTCGTGATAGAAGTCGTTACCTTCACGTGTACGTTCACCCACACCAGTAAATACTGAGTAACCTGAGTGTTCGATCGCGATGTTACGAATTAACTCCATCATATTAACGGTTTTACCAACACCCGCACCACCAAATAGACCAACTTTACCCCCTTTAGCAAAAGGACAAATTAAGTCGATAACTTTGATGCCGGTTTCAAGTAATTCTGTTGAGTTAGCCAACTCTTCGTATGTTGGTGCTGCACGGTGAATTGCCCAACGCTCTTCTTCACCAATAGGACCTGCTTTATCAACAGGATCACCAAGTACGTTCATAATTCGACCAAGTGTTTTTGTTCCCACAGGAACTTCTATGCCGTGACCTGTGTTTACTACTTTAAGTCCACGTCTTAAACCATCAGATGATCCCATTGCAATACAACATACAACGCCACCACCTAATTGTTGCTGAACTTCCAGAACTAATTTTTCAGTGCCGGTTTCCACTTCTAATGCATCATATACCTTTGGTACAGCATCTTCAGGGAATTCGACATCAACCACCGCACCGATGATCTGGACAATCTTTCCAGTAGCCATTTTTAATCCTCTACGTCTTTTTCTTAACTATTAGCCAATATTTAGCCTTAACCTGAAACAGCAGCGGCACCCGATACAATATCAATTAATTCATTGGTAATTGCACCTTGACGTGCTTTGTTATACGCAATTTGTAATTCATTGATTAAGTTTGCACCGTTATCGGTTGCTGCTTTCATGGCTACCATTCTTGCTGCTTGTTCACTCGCTAGATTTTCAACCACAGCTTGATAGACTTGTGATTCAATATAACGACGTAAAATCACATCTAATAATGATTTCGCATCTGGCTCATAAATATAATCCCCTGATGAAGCTTTAAGCTTTTCATCATCTGAATGTGGTAATGGTAATAACTGCTGTATAGTTGGCTTTTGCGACATGGTATTAATAAATTTATTGGTGACAATATATAATCTATCAACCTTGCCATTGTCATATGCCTCAAGCATTGTTTTTACCGGTCCAATCAAATCAGATAATGTTGGTTCATCCCCCAAGTTGGTTACTTGGGTTAATATGTTCGCTTTAACCGATGAGAAAAACGATACCCCTCGTGATCCAATTAAAGCGACATCAGACTCAACACCTTTTTCCTGCCATGCTGACATATCAGCAATGACAGTTTTGAAAAGATTAATATTTAAACCACCGCATAAACCACGATCGGTCGAAATGATAAGATAGCCAACTCGCTTAACATCTCTTTCTTCTAAATAGGGATGTTTGGCACCTATTTGAGCTAACGCTAAATGTCCAATTACTTCACGAATCATTTCGGCATATGGTCGGCTAGCTGCCATTCTATCTTGCGTTTTACGCATTTTAGAGTTGGCAACCATCTCCATCGCTTTAGTGATCTTTTGTGTACTTTGGATACTGGCAATTTTGGTTCTAATCTCTTTTGCATTAGCCATTTGTTATCCCATCCTTACCAAGTTTGAGTTGATTTAAAGCTTTCAAGCATTGCTTTTAGCTTGTTTTCAATCTCATCATTGTAGTTACCAGTTGTATCGATTTCCTTAACAAAATCGGCATATTGGCTATGGGCATAAGCAAGAAGTGCTGCTTCAAATGGTAACACTTTAGTCAGTTCAACATCTTCAAGATAACCACGTTCAGCAGCGTAAAGCACAATTGATTGCTCAGCAACTGTCATTGGTGAATATTGCTTTTGTTTGAGTAATTCAGTTACCTTTTCACCATGGCTTAATTGGTTTCTTGTTGCTTCGTCTAAGTCAGATGCAAACTGTGAGAACGCAGCCAGTTCACGATATTGTGCAAGTGCTGTACGAATACCGCCTGATAATTTTTTCATTATCTTAGTTTGAGCCGCACCACCCACACGAGAAACCGAAATACCCGGGTTTACCGCAGGACGGATACCTGAGTTAAATAAGCTGGTTTCAAGGAAGATCTGACCATCTGTAATCGAAATTACGTTAGTTGGTACGAATGCTGAAACGTCACCCGCTTGAGTTTCGATAATTGGTAACGCAGTTAATGAACCGGTTTTACCTTTTACTTCGCCTTTAGTGAATTCTTCAACATAAGCTTCGTTAACACGAGCAGCACGTTCAAGTAAACGTGAGTGAAGATAGAACACGTCACCAGGATAAGCTTCACGTCCAGGTGGGCGACGAAGTAGTAATGAAATTTGACGATAAGCAACTGCTTGTTTAGATAAATCATCATAAACAATTAGTGCATCTTGACCGCGATCGCGGAAGTATTCACCCATCGCACAACCTGCATAAGGTGCTAAGTATTGTAATGCTGCTGATTCAGATGCTGATGCAACAACCACAATCGTATTTTTAAGTGCACCATGCTCTTCGAGTTTACGTACTACGTTAGCAATAGTTGATTGTTTTTGACCGATTGCGACGTAGATACATTTAACACCAGAATCACGTTGATTGATAATGGCGTCGATTGCTAATGCGGTTTTACCCGTTTGACGGTCACCGATGATAAGTTCACGTTGACCACGACCAATTGGAATCATTGAGTCAACCGCTTTATAACCAGTTTGTAACGCTTGGTCAACTGATTGACGGTCGATAACGCCTGGCGCAACGACTTCTACAGGTGAGAAGCCGTCATGTTGAATCGAACCTTTACCATCAATTGGTTCGCCAAGTGTATTAATAACACGACCTAATAAGCCATCACCTACTGGTACTTGTAAAATACGACCAGTACATTGTACTTTCATCCCTTCAGATAAGTCTTCGTATGGTCCCATGACCACCGCACCAACAGAATCTCTTTCAAGGTTTAATGCCATTGCATAACGGTTGCCGGGTAATGCAATCATTTCGCCTTGCATGACATCAGTTAATCCGTGGATTCGAAGGATACCATCACTTACTGAGATGATTGTTCCTTCATTGTGAGCATCACTCACAATATTGAACTGAGCGATTCGCTCTTTAATTAGTTCACTTATTTCAGTTGAATTTAGCTGCATTATCAGTCCCCTTAAGACTGTAGAACGTCATTTAGTCGATTTAGACGTCCTCTGATACTACTATCAATAACCATATCGCCCGTACGAATAATAAAACCAGAAATGAGCGATTTATCAATATGACATTTTAGTTTTACTTTTCGTGATAAACGTTTTTCGACAGCGACAGAAATTTTATCAAGTTGTTCACTGGTCAGCTCATTGGCAGAAATTACATCAACGTCTGCCTGTGCTTCTCTTTCTAAACAGTATTGCTCAAACAATGTTAATACTTCAGGAAGAAGGGATAAGCGTTTATTTTCAGCCATAACTTTAATAAAATTAGTGCTAAACTCATCAAGGACATCTTTGCAGATATTGATGAGTAAGTTAGCCACTGAATCGGTTTTCATGTCAGATGTTAAAATACTTTTTATTTGAGCATCTTTGCTCACTTCAGCTGTTAACACTAACATTTTGTGCCATGATTCGATGTTGTTTTTTTCAACAGCAAAGTCGAAAGCGGCTTTAGCATAAGGGCGAGCAATCGTAATTAAGTCAGCCATTGCTCTATTCTCCTTATAGTTCAGCTACGAGTTTATCAATGATGTCGCTGTTAGCGGCTTCATTAACAGAACGTTCAATAATTTTTTCTGCACCGGCAATAGCGAGTGTAGCGACTTGTTGTTTAAGCTCTTCACGAGCGCGTTTACGCTCAGCTTCAACTTCAGCAAGTCCTTGAGCAACAATCCTTTCTTTTTCACGAGAAGCTTCTTGTTTAGCTTCTTCAAGAATGGCTGCTTTGCGTTTATTCGCCTGCTCAATAATTGCATTAGCCTCAACCTTAGCCTGTTGCATTATGTCAGATGTATTTGCTTTGGCTAATTCCAAATCTTTTTTTGCTGTTTCTGCTGAAGCTAATCCTTCCGCTATCTCTTTTTGGCGTTTTTCAATCGCACGGATAACCGGAGGCCAAACAAACTTCATACAGAACCAAACAAACAATACAAATGTAATTGCTTGGCCGAGGAGAGTTGCGTTCATATTCATGAGACGATTCCTCTTAAAATTTTATTAACCTGCAACAGCAAAAATGATAAATAGTGCAATACCTACACAAATCATAGGAATCGCATCAACTAAGCCCATAACGATAAAGAATTGTGTACGTAACATAGGCATTAATTCAGGTTGACGTGCAGCACCTTCTAAGAATTTACCACCTAATAGACCAATACCAACCGCACCACCGATTGCAGCTAATCCCATCATTATGCCTGCGGCTACATATAACATACTTATATCCATTATATACTCCAGTTTATTGATAAAAAAATTTAAATTAAAATTAATGATCTTCTGTTGCCGATGCCATAGCTAAATAGACGATCGTCAACACCATAAAAATAAATGCTTGTAATGTAATAATTAAAATATGAAAAATGGCCCATGGTAAAGATAGAGCCCATTGTGACCACCATGGTAATAGTGCAGCAATTAAAATGAAGATTAGTTCACCTGCATACATGTTACCGAATAGTCGTAATCCTAAAGAAACAGGTTTAGCTAATAAGCTAACAAGTTCAAGGATTAAGTTGATTGGCGCAAATGCCCAATGATTAAATGGATGTAAGGTATATTCTTTAATAAACCCTGAAATCCCTTTATATTTGATTGAATAAATAATGATAAGTGCAAACACGCCGAGTGACATTGACATTGTAATGCTAACATCAGCTGTTGGTACCACTCTTAAATGAGAAAGACCTAACCATTGCGCTGCATAAGGTAGAAAATCAACAGGGATAAGGTCCATTAAATTCATTAAGAAAACCCAGATAAACACTGTTAAAGCAAGTGGCGCTATGAGTTTATTTTGACCTGTAAACATGTCTTTGACAGTATTATTAACAAATTCGAAGATCATCTCGACTGCACATTGTAGTTTACTTGGTACACCACTGGTTGCTTTCCTTGCTACACGATGGAAAATCCATAAGAAAAGCACACCAAGTAAAATTGAGAAAAATAATGAATCAAGATTAAAGGTCCAAAAACCCGAACCCACCTGCAAGTTCTCAAGGTGATGCTTAATATAAGCTTGTGGTGAAGCTGGAGAGGAAACTGACATATAACCCTCTTACCTATTTCTAATAATAAAAAAAACACTGCTTATTTTTAACCTTAAAAGGTATAAGCAATCGCTGTAATAACCGAAGCTACTATTTTAAACCCAATTGCCTATATTAAGTCAACAACTGATTAACAAAATTAAGAATTTAGACACTTTTTACTAATTTTGTGTAAAGAATAGAAGCTGTAAGAATAACTTTATTAGAAATATTACCCCATCAATAGCTAAATTAATGGGGATAAATGGCGCTAATTTTGCGCTTTGACTGCTTGGGCAATTTGTTCAGCTAAGTTTTGAACTTCGGATTGATCGGTTCCTTCTACCATAACTCGAATAAGCGGTTCTGTGCCTGATTTACGAATCAAAACTCTACCATGGTTACCGAGTTGTTGTTCGGCTTGTTTAATGGCGGTTTTTACTGCATGACTCTGTAGAGGATCATGTTGGCTTGTGAATCGAACATTGATTAATACCTGCGGCAACATAGTCATACCACTACAAAGATCGGCTAAAGACATATTATTGTGTACCATTGCAACCAATACTTGTAAACCAGCGACAATGCCATCCCCTGTGGTTGTTTTATCTAATAATAAAACATGCCCTGAATTTTCAGCACCGAGTCGCCAGTTTTTTTCAATGAGTTTTTCTAGTACATAACGATCGCCAACTTTCGCTCTTTCAAATGGGATACCCAGATTTTTTAGCGCGAGCTCAAGCCCCATGTTACTCATTAATGTGCCGACAACGCCGCCTTTTAGTTGCCCCTGTCTTAAAGCCTCTCGGGCGACGATATAGATGATCTGATCTCCATCAACTTTACAGCCTTTATGATCGACCATAATAACGCGATCACCATCACCATCTAAAGCAAAACCTAAATCCGCTTTTTCATCAATGACACGTTTGGATAATGCTCTAATGTCTGTAGCACCGCAATTATCATTGATGTTGACGCCATCTGGTTCACAACCGATTTTTATCACATTGGCACCAAGTTCACGTAATACTTTAGGGGCGATATGGTAGGTTGCCCCATTAGCACAATCGACAACAATTTTTAAACCAGATAAGCTAAGATCATGGTTAAAAGTACTTTTACAAAATTCAATATAGCGGCCAGCAGCATCAGTGATACGACTAGCTCGGCCCAGTTGTTTTGATTCAACGCAGTCTATTGGTTTTTCAAGCTGAGCTTCGATCTCTAATTCAATTTCGTCATCAAGCTTTTTACCCTCTGTCGAAAAAAATTTGATACCGTTATCATAAAAAGGGTTATGTGAAGCTGAAATGACAACCCCAGCATCTGCACGAAATGTTCGGGTTAAATAAGCAATAGCAGGCGTCGGCATTGGTCCGGTAAAAGCAGCAGCAACGCCCGCTGAAGCAAATCCTGCTTCTAAAGCTGATTCAAGCATATAACCTGAAATACGGGTATCTTTACCGATAATAACTTTTTTTACTCCATCTTTCGCTAATACGCGACCGGCAGCCCAACCTAATTTAAGTGCAAAATCTGGTGTGATAGGATATTGCCCCACTTTTCCTCGAATTCCATCGGTTCCAAAGTATTTTCGATTCGACATGTTTATTCCCTCACACAAAAGTAATTTTGATTAACTCATTTATAATGAGTAATTTTTATTATTAAACATTAATAATTACACGCCAATAAGGTGTAATTAATGACTAAATTATCGTAAAATATTTAAATTTTACTGAATGTTAACTGTAATTTTAATCACGATTATCATTGGCAAATTTTAATAAAACTTGGCTCTCTTTTATAAATCGCTTGGCATAAGGACCAAACCATTTGGTGACTTCATTGAAATTTTCAACAAATTTAGTCTTATCTCGTTGTTCAATTAATTTCACCATTTGGCCAAAACATTCATAATAGCGTTTAATTAGTTCAATATTATCATCGGATGCCATGATGATATCGGCATAGAGCTCGGGATCTTGAGCAAATAAACGCCCCACCATCATGAGTTCTAATCGATAAATCGGTGATGATAAGGCGATGAGCTGCTCCAAATCGGCTTGTTCACGTTGTAGATTAACGCCATATGAAAAAGAGGTGAAATGGCGTAAAGCTTGAATAAACGACATACATTTATCATGTTCTTTAGCGTCAATTGCGCATAAGTTAGCACCCCAAATTCGCATTTGCTCGATAAGCCATTGGTATTGTTCTGGATAACGACCTTGGCAATAAACAATAATTTGTTTGGCTAAATTTGGCACGTCTGGACCAAACATTGGGTGTAATCCAACTACTGGCCCTGAATGTTTATCAAGCATGGCTTGTAATGGTTTGACTTTTATAGACGTAAAATCAGTTAAGATACAATCTTTGGGTAATGGCGGTAATTGTTCAATGATTTCGCATGTTTTGTTGATAGGTACTGTAACAATAACGGCAGCGGCATCAGCGACAACTTCGGCTGCTTGATGCATGGTTTTAGAACCCAGCGTTTTAACTTGATAGCCAGATAATGTAAATAAACGAGAAAACAGGCGCCCCATTTGACCATTACCACCGATGATGACAATTGATCCGCTACCTGTATATACTTTTTTGAAACCTTTATCGTTTTCACTGATGTAAGACTCACGCATTAACCGGCGTAAAATATCCTCAATTAAAACGGGTGATATGCCTAAATTTTCGGCTTCGTGTTTACGTTTAGCTAACATATCGGCTTCACGTTTGGGATCATAAATCGGAATTCCATGTTTGCTTTTTACCTCACCAACTTTGGCAACTAATGCTAGTCGTTGACTAATTAAAGCTAAAATTGATTTGTCGACTTCATCAATTTTATCGCGTAGTGTGAGTAATTCCGTTGACATAGATGGGATTCCTTTAGCACAAATTGAAGCTTTTACTGTAATAGCTTAACAGTATAACGTATTTTTGGTAGCATGAGTCAATGACAACGTTAATTCCAGTATAATAAATTTATTATGAAAGTTATCTCATTTAATATTAATAGTCTTCGCGCCAGAATTCATCAGCTCGCTGCGATTATTGATATCCATCAGCCTGATATAATCGGTTTACAAGAAACGAAAGTACATAATGATCAGTTTCCGGTTGAAGAGTTAGCCCAATTTGGTTATCACTTACATTATCATGGGCAGAAAGGGCACTATGGTGTTGCACTTTTAACCAAGCAACAGCCCATATCAGTACAATGTGGCTTTCCCACCGATGAACAAGATGCCCAATGCCGTTTAATCATGGCACAATTACCCACCAATGAAGGTAATTTAACGGTGATTAATGGTTATTTTCCTCAAGGCGAAAGTTTACATCATGAAATCAAGTATCCAGCAAAACGTAAGTTTTATCAGGATCTGATTGATTACCTAAAACAGCAACAATTAAGTGAACAGCTCTGTTTAATTATGGGCGATATGAATATTTGTCCAACTGATATTGATATTGGAATATCGGAAGATAGCCGTAAACGCTGGCTACGTACTGGTAAATGTTCGTTTTTACCTGAAGAGCGAGATTGGATGAACAATTTACTGTCGCTTGGCTTTACAGATACTTATCGTAATGAACATCGAACAAAACAGGAATATTCTTGGTTTGATTATCGTTCCAAAGGCTTTGATACGGGTACTGGGCTTCGAATTGATTTAATTTTAGCCAGCCCAAAACTGTTATCTTATTGTCAGCAAACAGGTATTGATTATGAAATTCGGGCAATGGAAAAGCCGTCTGATCATGCGCCAATTTGGGCAGAGTTTGATTTAGTTTAAGTTTATACACCTATTTAGTAAGGATAATAGCATGCAAAGTCGTTCAATTTTATCAGTTAAAGATCTTAATCAAATGGTAAAAGATGTACTTTCAGATGCTATTGGCCAGATTTGGTTAGTGGGTGAGATTTCTAATTTTTCTCGCCCATCATCAGGTCATTGGTACTTCACGCTAAAAGATGATGCAGCTCAAGTGCGATGTGCAATGTTTCGTAATAGTAATTTTCGAACGGGCTTTACTCCCCAAAATGGCCAGCAAGTTTTAGTTCGAGCAACTGTCACACTTTATGAAGCACGCGGTGAATATCAACTGGTGATTGATCAGCTACAACCAGCAGGTGCAGGTTTATTACAACAAAAATTTGAACAGTTAAAGCAAAAACTATCCGACGAGGGGCTATTTGATGCTATTTATAAAAAACCCTTACCGGATAATATTCGAACAGTAGGTATTATTACTTCATCAACCGGCGCAGCACTACATGATATTTGTCAGATATTAAAGCGCCGAGATCCAAGTTTGCATTTAATTATTTATCCAACACAAGTACAAGGTACTGAAGCTGCCGCGCAAATTGCTCGAATGATTGAAATTGCCAATATTCGTCAAGAATGTGATGTATTAATTGTTGGCCGAGGAGGGGGATCATTAGAGGATCTTTGGTCTTTTAATGAAGAGGTCGTAGCAAGAGCGATTTTTGCTAGCCGTTTACCGATTGTCAGCGCAGTTGGGCATGAAATTGATTTTACCATTGCCGATTTTGTCGCTGATGTTCGAGCTGCTACGCCTTCGGCTGCTGCTGAATTAGTTAGCCAAGATAGCTTAGATCAAATAAAGCGGTTACAAATTCAAGAACAGTATTTATCTATGGCTATTGATTACTATTTAACAAGATGCCGTGAAATGTTAAATAAAGGGTATCATCGATTACAAACTCAACATCCGCAAGCAAAGTTAGCCAAACAGTTAAATGTACTATTAACTTATCGTCATGCCTTATATGACAATATTCAGCAATATTTGCTTCGACAAACAAATCGATATAATTACTTAGATAAAAGATTGTTACGTCTCTCTCCGCAAAATACGATAAGCGCTTTACAGCAGACAATTAATCAACGTCAGCAACAAATAATCCATCTGATTGAGCAAAAATTTACTCAATCACAACATCAATTCGCCTTACAAACCTCACAGCTTAATAGTGTCAGTCCACTTGCCACATTAGAACGAGGTTATTCAGTGACCACAACGGTTGATAATGCGGTGGTCGGTTGTGCG
Organism: Gilliamella sp. B2969; assembly: GCF_026536195.1. Classification (NCBI taxonomy): domain Bacteria; kingdom Pseudomonadati; phylum Pseudomonadota; class Gammaproteobacteria; order Orbales; family Orbaceae; genus Gilliamella; species Gilliamella sp. B2969. Next base: position 145,355 of record NZ_JAFNOP010000009.1, on the reverse strand, counting down.
GCACAAGTGACCGTTGGTGATTTCATCATTACCAGGTTAAAACAAGGTAAACTTGTTAGTCAAATTACTACAATTGATGATAAAGATATCACCTCAAAGTGATCTCAGTGAATATAAAAATTAAGAGTATTCGATCTAAATTGAATAAGCTTTATCACAAGGTTGATATTTAAATTGGTTGTTCACTATATTTATTAATTGAATTGTCAAAACTTGCTGAAAATTATATTTTTTATCGATATTTCAAGGTGTTATTTGCTTTGCAATTTAGGCTGGCACTAGTATATAATTCGAGCATAACAAATTATTATTTTATTTAAAAAGTGTATGAATCCTCCAATTGGTATTGATTTAGGTACGACCAACAGTTTAATTTGTGTCTGGCAAGAAGGTAAGCCAACGTTGATTCCCAATGCTATCGGTGAAGTTGTAACACCTTCTGTGGTAAGTATTGATGAAGATGATTCTATTTTAGTTGGCCGTGCAGCGCTGTCTCGCTTAACGACTCATCCTGATAAAAGTGCTGCCGCATTTAAACGATTTTTAGGTTCAAATAAAATTTATGAGCTAGCCGGTAAAAAATTCACCCCAACAGAACTTTCAGCATTAGTTTTAAAATCGTTAAAAGCCGATGCCGAAGCATTTTTGCAACAAGAAATTCGTGATGTTGTTATTTCTGTTCCGGCTTATTTTAATGATGAACAGCGAAAGCAGACTCGTTTTGCTGCCGAGTTAGCTGGTTTAAACGCAGTTCGTTTGATTAATGAACCAACCGCTGCTGCCATGGCCTATGGACTACATGAAGAACAATCAGGTAATACGTTAGTATTTGATTTAGGTGGCGGGACCTTTGATGTAACCGTACTTGAATATGCTCTACCGATTATTGAGGTTCACGCTTCAGCGGGTGATAACTATCTAGGTGGTGAAGATTTTACCCATGAAATTGTTCAAGCTTGTTTAAGTGAATGGAAGCTTAAACAACAAGATATTGCTGTTGATGATTATGCTCGATTATTAGATTTAGCTGAACAAGTCAAATGCAAGTTAAATGGCGAACAAATGCAATATTTAACTTGGTTTTGGCAAGATAAAGAGTGGCAATTTGAACTTAATGAAAGTCGAGCTAAAGTGATTTGGCTACCACTGCTTAATCGTTTGCGAGCGCCTGTTGAACAAGCCTTAAGTGATGCGCGTTTAAAGCCTGCTCAACTTGAACATATCGTATTAGTAGGGGGATCATCACAGCTAGGTGTGGTGCGTGAATTGGTGACTAAACTTTTTGGTAAATTACCTTATCGTCACATCAATCCGACTACAATTGTGGCACAAGGTGCGGCGGTACAAGCGGCTTGCCGTTTGCGCAATCAAGATGTTGAAGAGGTAATATTAACTGATGTCTGTCCTTATACACTTGGTATTGAAAGTTGTTCAGGTAAGGTAAGTGGCTTGTTTTCACCTATCATTGAACGTAACACTATTGTGCCAACGTCTAAGGTAAAAACGTTTTATTCAACGCAACCACAACAAAAAGCGATCTGCATTTCGGTTTATCAAGGCGAAAATCCTCGAGTAGAAAATAATGTGTTAATTGATGAGTTTGAAATACCACTTACACCGATGGAAAAAACACAGGGTGTTGATGTTCGTTTTAGCTATGATTTAAATGGATTATTAGAAGTTGACGTTGTTCTACTTGAGACCGGTGAGCAATATGGTAAAGTGATCGATCAAAGCCCAATTGGATTAACCGATAAGCAAAAACAGGAAAGCCATGAGCGGTTAAAAGCGTTAAAAATACACCCACGTGATGAAATGCCAAATCGTACTTTATTGGCAAGATTAGAGCGTGCATGGGCGCAATCACTAGGCGATGAACGACTGTTGATTGGATCTTATATTGAAGATTTTTTAACGGTATTAAATCAACAAAATTTAGATGAAATAAATCAGATGCGCAGTGAAATTGAGTCACAATTAAACGATTTAGGTCGGTAATTGCTTAGCTGCATGATTTGATAAACGTTTAATTCCCCCCTTTTTATTTAGTTGATTTAAAAAAGGGGGAAGTTTGGCTAACGACTTTTGCTTTATTCTAAAGGCGGACCAAAACGATTGAGCTGTGTAAAACTAGGCTGATAACAAGGATACAGTAAAAAGATTAACAAAAATGTGTTTATACTAAAAAAGTATTTTTGTCCTTGATAGCTATCATTCAGACGTCGTTTTATGGCAAACACGATATTTATTCCGGCAAAAATATAAGATATCGTCAAGAGTACAGAAAATATATTTGGCGTCTGATTATATATATCCATAAATGTCTTACCGTAAGCAATGATAATCAAACTAACAAATAACTGTTTCGCAAATCCAGATAGGTCAGTACGGCCATTCCAACGCCAAAATTGCGTCCATTCATTTTTAGGCAGCGATAACGAGTTTAAATACGCTTGTTTTTGGTTATTTTGGGCTAAAAGCAGTGTGGCACAAAGTCGCAGTATCAAATCATTATCCGTGTTATCTTTTAACTCTTCTAATTTTTCAAGTTCAGTTTCTGAGCATATACCATATTTTTGAGATAAAAGTGCAATCATTGACTGTATCAATTGTGCTGGTTGGTGATGGCTGGCGTTTTGTTTGAAGTTATTCAAATAAGGTAAATCCCCGCTTTTCTGCAAATTAGTTGCTACTTTGATTAATGCTTTATCATCACCAGCAAAGTTTTTTAGTATTTGATCTAGCTGTTTAGCTTGCGAAGGTTTATTTAAGACAATCTTATATAAAAACATTAAATAAATTCGATTGCCATTTTTTAATTTTGCATGCCATGAGTGTGCTAATTTTTGCTCAATATCATTAAAATCAACGTTGTTTGACTCATCAATAAAAGACTCTATCGAATCGGGATAACTGATTAACATACTATTAATCAATTTATTATCATTATTAATCAAACTGTATAATTCATCGCTAGTTTGCCATTTTGGATTTTTGAAAATATCTATAATGGGTTTAAGTGCATTATTATTCGATAAATTAAAGGTATTACTGTGTTGTTGCAGGTATTGAGCGGTTTTAAAAGGCGAGTTAACAATGGCTAGCGCCAAGATACATTCACGATACCACTGCCAATAGTTATTTTTGTTGTAAAATATTGTGTTGTCATTGGGTGGTGAGGGTAATTGATAAACATTTTGAAATTTAAAATATACAACCCAGTCATACATCTCCATATGGGTGTAGTTTAGATTTTTATAAAGATGTAATATTGCGATGTCAGGTAAATGATCAAACCTATCAAGGAACAACCGGCTATATAAAAACTGATCGCCATTTTCATCTGGATCAAATCTAGCGGGAATAGGTAAGTTTTCATTATTATCATAGAGCCAAGCTTTGAACTCTTTCACTGGCGTAAGTCTTGATAGCCATGCTAAATGTTGTTTAGCTTGTCGCTTTAAATTAGTCAGAATAAATTGTTCAAATGGATCATCACTCTGTTCATCTAAAATTTGTTGTAACATTGTTTCGTTACCGTGCCGTAACATGATGGCATGACGATATAAACGCAGTAAGCGATTGCTACCATCATCAAGTAATAACATTGATAAGATTTGTCGGTAATTCCAGTTTGTACTTAAAGCCCAATTAATAAAATCTGCAATCTCCGTGTTATATTCGCTCGGATCAATTTTGGCTAATCGAGCGATGGTAGTTGGTGTAAATTGCGGAATGGTAAATAGATAATTGTCAGTTTTATCTACTTCAAGGCAGTAAGAGTCATTAAGCGCAACAAATAATAAAGGTAGGTAATTACTAGCATAATATGCACACCAACCCGCAATCCAACTTTCTGCTTTTTCTACATAATGCCCTGAATGGTAAAGATCAATCCAAGCTTGTAAAGCCTGCTGTTTATTATTGAGTAAAGTATATTGATTTGCCGCGATATATTTCCATTCAATAATCAAATGTTCGGCTTGATCTGGTTGTGTTATTGCTGATAGCGCATAGTCTAAAATTGCTTGATTTTCTAATTCAGCCACACAATGCCAGTAGCTTAAAGCAAGCATCAATGTTTTATCATCAGGCAAATAAATAACAGTATCTTGTTGTAAATAGGCGTAAAGGTCCGCTGAACGTTGCTCCCAATATATCCATTTGGCATTATACACATACTCAATTGTGACATTTTGTATTGACTTATTCGTTGTGGGTAAGGCGGTGTAATCAAAAAAATCCCCACCCTCAAGATATTTTAAAAAATTGTTGTAGTGTTCATATTGATCGGGATATTGAGTGATGAGTTGTTGTCGCCAACGCAAATTTTCGGCTAATAAGTTAACACATGATTGTGATATATTGGTAGTTTCATAACTTATTTCTAGCAATTGCCATTTGACGATATCTATTACCGCCATTGGATAATCATAAAACGAACCAATAAATTTTTGCCACTCATCAATTTTGTAACAACGGTTAGGATCGTTTAATAGCGCTTGATAAGCAGCACAAATTTCATTTGCTTGAATTTGTTCGTCACTTAAAGGATCGTTTGGTTTTACTTCAGATTCTGCTTGTGGTTGATCAATTACTGTTTCGGTGGATTGTGCATACAGTATTGCATTGTCATAGGCTTGGCGTAACGCTTTAAACCCCTCAGGATCCCTTTCAGGATGATAATCAGGTAACTTAGTTCGATATGCTTGACGAATAACTGCGATATCTTTTGTTGGAACAATTCCTAATAAATGCCAAATATCTTCATTCATGACCATTGATACTCCATTAATGATTCAGGTTTTTGTTGATCATCCAAATCAATAAACCAAGGTAAGCAGTTAAATGGTGCTTGTAAGTCTGAATATAAATTGGTCATGGTATGCGCGTTTGAAGCTCTGGATAATTCGCAACGTAGTAATTCTAAGTTTTCTTTATTATTTAGTGATATCCAATACTGATAACCAATAAACCAACTGGTGAAATAATGTTGCCAAGAGCTATAATAATATTGGGCACGAATACCAATTCTGAATAAAATCCATAATGCTTCTTGTTCGGTGATATATTTGTTTGTGATACCATTACGTAAAATATAGGCCATCCGTGCATAATCCCAACTTCGGATGCTAGCTACACCACATATAGGAAAGGTTTGTTTAACAAAATCAAGCAACACTTTTTGGTAGTCAGTTTGCTCGTTATAATACTTACACCAGTCAAATTCTGCATATCGTGAATAGATAAAATAATAGTGAGACAGTGTTGAAGCATGCCCATCATCGACCATATCAAACACGCAATTTAGTAAAGTTTCTCGAGAATCAATCCCCCAACTTTCGCTCATATCAACAAAATCTTGTTGAGGATAAAAAAATGGTGAAGTATAACTGGCACCCTTATCTTTATGTAATACAACCATCGGTGCTGACAATCCATATAACCAATCGATAATATCTTGATTCATATTTTTTATTTATATCATTACTTATATTATTTAATATAAAAAGATAGCAGATTTAAGCTTAAAAACGAAATTGTTATTTAAATTAATGGGATTAGATACATTTTAAAAATCCCTTTGATTGAGTGAAATGAATCTTAGACTTGTTGCAGTTACGGTAATTATATTTTGCAAATCAATGTCAACAAGGCATAATAAAAGCAAAGTAATCACTATTTGATTACTAAGAAGCAATAAATAAAAAGGAGTCACCATGAAAAAAATTGCTTTATTTGCAATATTCATATTTGGTGTGTTTATGTTGCAAGGTTGTGTTGCTGCCGTAATTGGCGCAGGGGCGGGCGCTACTGCTAAAGTGGCTTCAGATCCACGAACAGCAGGAACACAAGTTGATGACACTACACTTAATTCACGTATGGGCATGAAGTTAAAAGATAACGCATCCACATTTATTGGATCCCATATTGCAACAACTGCTTATGATGGCAATATTCTTTTAACTGGTCAGGCAACAAATGAACAAATAGAAAAAGCGGATAGCTTAGCCCATGAAGTTGAAGGGATAAAAAAAGTTTATAATCAAATTCGTGTTGGTGAGCCTGTTGATGCAGGTACCATGACGAATGATGCGTGGATCACTACCAAAGTAAAATCTCAATTAGTTTTTAACGCTGAAACAAAAGCACGTAAAATAAAAGTTGTGACCGAAAACGGAGAAGTTTTTTTAATCGGTATTGTTACTGAGCAAGAAGGCAAATCTGTTGCTGATGTCGCGAGTAAAGTTGATGGCGTTAAAAAGGTGATTACGCTCTTTACCTCTCCAGAAAATTAATTTATCTGATGATTAAATGGGGAACTCACTCCCCATTTTAATTGCAATTAACCTATAGATTGAATCCGAGTAATTAATTGGCTTAATCCGTGTAAACGTGAAGGGCTTAATTCATCAGTAATTTTGAGCTTATTTAAAACAGCTAGAAAATCAATATTACAAATTTGCTGGGCTGTTTTATTGTTTGCCAATATAATCAATATAGCCAATAACCCTTTTACAATCCTACCTTCACTTTCGCCTTGAAAAATAAATGTACCATCTGGTTGTTTTTGCCAAGTTAACCATACTCGATTTTCACAACCTTGTACTAGGTTTTGCTCTGTTTTGAATTCGTCTGGAAAATCAGGTAACTGTTTGGACAGTATAATTAACTGACGATAACGATCTTGCCAGTTTTGTTGTGCTAAAAATAATTCAGTTAACGTTTGCGGTGATAGCATAATTAAACCCTTTTATCGCTGATTAATTACCAAATAGATTAAGCTAATGCCTATGTTTTAGGCTATAGTTAACTCAATACCTCCATCGCATTTTTTAATGCTGTAATGAATTTATCAATATCTTCCTGGTTATTATATGGCATGAGCGATATACGGATCACGCCTTGGCAACCTAATTTGCTCATCAAAGGCTGGGCACAAATCTCGCCAGTTCGAATAGCAATTTGCTGCTCACTTAATAAAATCGCGATATCATTGTGGTGAATTTGATTAATATTAAAACTAATAATGGGGCTATTATCAACGCTGTAAAACTTGATATTAGCTAATTGTGTTAACTGTGTTTTAGCATACTGAGATAATTGATCTGTATATTGCTCAAGTTGAGCCAATGACCAATTTTTAAGCCATTGCAGTGTGGCATCAAATCCTATAATTCCAGCAATATTAGGGGTACCTGCTTCGAACTTATAAGGTAGATCTGCCACAACAAATTCTGTTAATGATGCCTTTTTTAACATTTTGCCCCCACCTTGCCAAACCGCCATTTGTTCAAGTAATGCTTTTTTACCATATAAAATACCTAGACCTGTTGGACCATATAATTTATGAGCAGAAAAAGCATAAAAATCAATGTTAAGTGCTTCTACATTGATCGGTTGGTGAACAATACCTTGGGCACCATCAACCACTAAAATAGCGTTATATTGATGTACTAACTGACTTATAGCGACTAAATCAGGGCAAAATCCAGTGACATTTGACATTTGCGTGATAGCTACAATTTTAGTTCGTGATGAAAGTAGTGATGTCAGTTCATCAACATTGGACGACCATTTTATAATTTTGGCCCCGGTTTGCTGCGCAACAATTAGCCAAGGTAATAAATTGCTATGATGCTCTAATTCACTGACAATAATTTCGTCATCCGGCTTCAATAAAGGGCGAGCATAGCTTTGTGCAATTAAGTTAATTGATTCAGTCGCCCCTTTGGTCCAAATAATTTCACTACTGTTTTTGATTGCAATTAAATCAGCAACATTTTGTCTGGCCTGCTTGATTGCTTCTGTCACTTTTACCGCATCGTGATGTAAACTACGCTCAGCAGTTGCCGTATTATGGGTATAATATTGCACCGTTGCATCAATCATCGCTTTAGGCTTGAGTGCGGTTGCTGCTGAGTCTAGGTAAACACTTTCGCTAGTTAATGCTGGAAAATCCGCTCTAAATTGTTTAGGCGAAAAATGTTTATTGGCTGAGTTCAAGTCCGGCGATACCATTCCAGTAACCATTACAATCTCGTTTATGTTCAATGTTTAATGGATGTGATCCATCTTCATTTGCTTTAAATTGCTTAACAATATCGAGTGTTGCTAGCCCAAGTGGCGAAATTCTAACGATATCGACAAGTCCTTTCATGTCTTTAAGATTATTTCCTAAATTGTAACAATAACCACTTTGTGTTTGAATGCCATTTAGTACAAAGACCTTTTGTTGTTCTTGAGAAAATACTTCTCGACCAACCGGATATTTGATACAACAAGTTTCACATTTATCTTTAGGCTTATCTTCTGATCTTGCAGTAAAACAACGCGCTGAATACGCTAAAGGTAGATAGCCGTAACTAAACACTTCAACTTCAAACTTTCGTTCAATATGTAAACCATCAAATTGATTAAGCACATTAGTTAACCAATCACGTGACAGTTCAACCGGCATACACCAACGTATCATACCTTGTTTTTGTAATAATTTTAAGGTTAAAGCGTTATAGCAATTAATCGCAGGGCCTGCTACAAAGGGTAATTTATGTTCTTGCGCTATATTAATTGCAGCTAAGTCATTCGCCTCAACTAAAAAGTCGCCATTATTAACTAATTGTCGTAAATCATTAAGTTCTGAAGGGGCTTCGAGTAGTGCAAGTGTTGACAAGACAACTTGCTTACTTGATTTTGCGATCTGCTTTGCTAATTCTAACCAATTAGCCACTTTCATTTCACGACGCTTAGTGCATACGGTCTCACCCATATAAATAATATCAGCCTCACTATCTTTAGCTGCGTGATAAAAAGCTTCAGTTTCGATTTTAGGCCAATAATAAAGCACTGGACCTAATGCGTATTTCATAGTTTTGCTCACTATATTGATATTTTATTGTTAAAAATGATTAATAATAATTGTTAATCGACATCATTTCTTTAAAAAAGAAGCGATTTAAAAAAGATTAAATCTTTTTTAAATGTTTTATTGTGGTGTTTTAAGTCGACCAATATCACATTATTGCCATTTGCGATGGTATGCACCTAATGTTGTCTGCGTTCCCTCAGAAACCGAACCAAGTGTATCCATCCAACTTTTTTCTGCCTGAAATGTTTGAGGATTTGCTTTATAGCGATCTATCGCTTGGCGCCAGACTTTTGTTACTTGTTCAACATAAGCCGGACTACGCTGTCGCCCTTCAATTTTAACTGATGCAATATTGGCTGCAAAGAGTTCGGGTAATAATTCGATAGTGTTTAAGCTCGTCGGTTCTTCAATCGGGTGATAAAGTTCATTACCAACAAAATAACGCCCTTTGCAAAGGGTTGGATAGCCGGCGTTTTCACCTTTTTTATGGCAGTCAATTAACACATTATTTAAACGGGACTCAAGACCTTTTTCGGTCTCCTCCCAACGTACAAATTTTGCGGGTGAACAGGCGCCAACGGTATTAGGTGATTCGCCAGTTAAATAAGACGATAAATAACAGCGACCTTCAGCCATAATACATAAACTACCAAAAGCAAACACCTCTAAAGGAACCGGTGAAACTTGTGAAAGTTGTTTTACTTGATGCATAGATAAAACGCGGGGTAAAACAATACGATGTACGTGAAAATTATTATAATAAAACTTAATTGATTCTTCATTGGTTGACGACGCTTGCACCGACACATGACGTTCAAGATTTGGATACTTCTCTGCTGCGTAATCAAGCATGGCCAGATCTGCAATAATTAATGCGTCAGCGCCGATATTAGCTGCGGTATCTACCGCATGTTGCCAGCGCTCAAAGTTTTCAGGGTGAGCGAAAGTATTAATCGCAATATGCAATTTTTTACCACGCTTATGCACATAGTCTGAAGCTTCTAATAATCGTTTCTCATTAAAGTTTAAACCGGCAAAATGACGAGCATTAGTGTCATCTTTCAAACCGATATAAACAGCATCAGCGCCATTATCAATTGCCACTTTTAGTGAAGGTAAAGATCCAGCAGGGCACAGAAGTTCCATAATAATTCCTAACTTATGTTATGTATTCAATACGTGGTGTATTATGCAATAAATTATCATCTAATGCGAATAGAAAGCTAATTTTAGCTAAAAGAACAGCACAGGTTTAGTTTTGGGTATTATAAAGTTAACAGTGACTAATTAATATTGAAGATAATAAGGAATTAAACTAGTCAGTCACGGTGACACTATAAAATAGTAGCAACTAACTAAGCTGATTTAATAAATTAATGACCAGATATTAACTATTTTTTACCTGGTCAGGATGTTATAAAAAATTAACTTAATTAATTCTCTATTTTAGCGCATTTTCAAAATTAGTCATATTTTGCTCTGATTTTAATCGGTTTATACAGGCATTAATTGCTTTACTGGCAGTATCTTGTACTAATTGATAATTATTGATCTCCCATTCATTAAAGGGCTTAGTTCTCTCTTCTGGTGTCAGATCGTTTTGCTCAGAACAATCAAAACGAAATCCGTTAGTACGTATAGTGGTGTTATAAATAAAATTATATTTATTATCGGTTAATCCATCATAAATTAATTTAAATTTATAAGGTTGTATGGTTATAACATTGTCTTTTTGGTTATTAGCATCGAATTTTTTAATTATTGTATATAACTGTGGGGTTAAATAATCCATAGTTTTATTTGGAACTGACTTAATATAATTACCGACTAAGTCTTCTTTTGAAAAAGTATTAATGTTACCACTATTGGCACCAAAAAATGCGGTGGCAAATTGTACCACTTTTAAACCAACAACTTTGGCTGTATCTCCACGAGAGACAATATTTAAATAATTATTTGTATCGTTTACAACGTGACCATTAATCGCGTTTTCAGTTAAAATATCAACTGTTGTGCCATTATTTAACGTTATTGTATCGGTATTTACAATTGTTGTTCTAGGTAGTGACTCTCTATTAGCACAAGAAATTAAGCCTAACATACTACAGGTTACTATAAACAATTTAAAAAGTTTCATCATTATTCCTATTATGTATTATTGATTTTTTATTATTTTTCATTAAGTTATGTTAAAATATATCTATAAAGTTTTTTTGATGCGTTTTCATTATGGTTGTAAAAGTATCGAATGTCGAGATTTGTTTGCCACATTTGAGCTTAATTGATGCATGTATATTTTCGATTAAAAAATTTTTATTTGTATTTTTGTTTTGTATGTTTACATTCGATCAGTGTTAATTCTTACCTGATTTAATAATTAACATGCGATAAAATATACATAAAAAAACGTTGATGTAGTCTTAAGTAGTGCTTTTTGTTGGAGGCGGACTATATATTACAATTAATCAATTTGAACATATTCTGGCAATAAAGCGGCAAAACCTTTATACTATGCCGTCATTATTGGTATCACTCTATAGAGTTTTACTAAAACACTCCGTTCTTTAACATCATCAATTGGAAAAAAATTTATGCATCCGATGCTTAATATTGCTATTCGTGCTGCTCGTAAAGCAGGTAATGTTGCCATTAAGGCTTATGAAAACCCAAGTTCAATCGAAATTGATACTAAAGGTGCTAACGATTTTGCCACTAATGCAGATCGTGCTGCTGAATCACTTATTATTGAAACAATCAAAAAAGCGTATCCTGATCATACGATTATTGCTGAAGAAAGTGGTTTAGCTAAAGGTAGTGATGCCGATACGCAGTGGATAATTGACCCAATTGATGGTACGACCAATTTTATTAAAAATATCCCACATTTTGCAGTTTCTATTGCGGCTCGAGTTAAAGGTAAAACAGAAATTGCCGTTGTATACAATCCTATGAGTAATGAGCTGTTTACCGCGGCGCGAGGTAAAGGTGCACAGCTTAATGGGTATCGTATTCGTGTTAGCAATGCTAAAGACCTTGAGGGTAGTGTGCTCGCAACGGCCTTCCCATTTAAAGTTAAACAATATAGCGATAGTTATTTTGCGGTATTGCAAAAATTATTTGTAAGATGTGGTGATTTTCGCCGTAGTGGGTCTGCCGCGTTAGATTTAGCTTATGTAGCAGCAGGCCGTTTAGATGGCTTTTTTGAAATTGGCTTAAAACCTTGGGATATTGCCGCAGGCGAGTTAATTTTACGTGAAGCAGGTGGCGTTATCACCGATTTTGCTGGCGGCAATAATTATATGGTTTCGGGCAATATTGTGGCGGGTAATCCTCGTGTGGTCAAAGATTTGTTAGTTTCGACCCAAAACGATTGGCCAGAAAATTTGCGTAATTAATTGTACTTTCTTTATTCGAAATGCAGGGTTGTAGCCTTGCATTTTGCTTTATACTAGCCATCAACTACAAAAAGTCATTTTCGTTATTTTGCGTCATCTAATGACGTCATTGAACAATTAACGTGTAAACCTTGATTGTTTAAATAGTCACTGCCCCATATATACATTGATTCAAGTACTGGTTTAATGCTTTTGCCAAAGTTTGTTAAAGAATATTCAACTTTAGGCGGTACCACTGGAAAAACTTGTCGATGAATTAAGCCATTAGATTCAAGTTCGCGTAGTTGTTGGGTTAGCATTTTAGCTGTAGCCGTAGGGATTTCCTTACGTAACTGAGAAAATCTTAAGGTAGTTTTAGCCATAAGTTTCCATAATATGAGCGATTTATATTTACCACCAATCATATTGATGGTGGCATCAACAGGGCAATAGGTTATTGTTTGATGTTTGTTTTCACAGCAGCTTTTATTGATTGATTTATTTTTCACTTAATTATCTTGATAGTATCTTTTTGGGTAGTATATATCAAAAAAGTGCATTCTTGTTAAAAGGATAATTAATACTACAATATGTACCACACCAAAAATTAAGGGATGTGTTAAATGAAAACTGTCGAATACCATTTTTTTGTTGAGGATATGAGCTGTGCATCATGTGTTAGTCGAGTTGAAAAGGCGCTGAGAAAGATTGATGGTGTCATTGATGTTAGTGTGAATCTTGCGACTGAAAAAGCAACCGTTAATGCAAATTCGAATGTTAAGTTAGACACACTCATGTCAGCTGTGGACAATGCCGGATATCATGCGGTAAAAATTACTGATCAACAAATGCACCATAAAGATGTTGATAAGCAAGCTTCACTTTGGCCTATTGTTTTGTCTATTATCTTGTCTGTACCTTTTGTCATCCCTATGTTACTTGAACCGTTTGACATTAATTTGATGCTACCTGCTTGGTTGCAATTTATTCTTGCTTCGATTGTGCAATTTGGACTAGGTGGTAAGTTTTATCGTAGTGGGTTTAATGCGTTAAAAGCATTAACCGGTAATATGGATTTATTAGTCGCAATTGGTACCAGTGCCGCTTATGGCTTGTCGTTATATCAGCTTATTAGTGGTCATTATGATCACCTCTACTTTGAATCATCAGTGGTGATTATTACCTTAATTTTGATTGGTAAGTGGTTAGAGTTAAGAGCGAAGCATCAAACAACCCAAGCAATTGAAGCTCTTTCAGCGTTACGACCAGAGATGGCATTAGTCAGGCAAGGTAACCAAGAAGTGAATGTACCTATCGACCAGGTAAAAGTAAATGATATTGTGGTGATTAAACCCGGTGAACGTATTGCTGTTGATGGTATTGTTATTGAAGGTTCATCCAGTAGTGATGAGTCGATGTTAACAGGGGAAAGCTTTCCTGTAACTAAATCCATTAATGATATTGTTACTGGGGGGACAATTAATGGTGAAGGGTTGCTGATAGTGAAAACTACCGCAATTCAAGCTGACTCAATGCTTTCAAAAATTATAAATATGGTTGAATCAGCCCAAGCTAAGAAAGCACCAATCCAGCGAATTGTAGATCGTATCAGTGCGATTTTTGTACCGGTGATTTTGGTTATTGCGTTGGTAACCTTGCTGTTTTGGGGAGTAATTTATCATGATTGGCAACAAGCCTTGCTTCATGCCGTTGCCGTATTGGTTATTGCGTGTCCATGTGCTTTAGGATTGGCAACACCTACTGCGATTATGGTGGGAACGGGAGCAGCGGCTCGTCAGGGGATTTTAATTAAAGATGCCGAAGCGTTAGAAACGCTGCACAATATTAATACGATCGCATTTGATAAAACCGGTACGTTAACAGTAGGTAAACCTGAATTAGTGGAAATTGACGTCGTCGGTACTGAAACACCCGAGCAGATTTTATCAATTGCGGCATCAATGCAAGCGGGGAGTGAACATCCTTTAGCTAAAGCGATGTTATCTAAAGCTAAGCACTATAATTATGCACAGAATATTACCTCAGTAGCTGGTTCAGGGATTATGGCAATGATTGATAATACCGAATACTATTTAGGTAGTTTACGCTGGATGAAATCGTTAAATGCCTATTTTGTGAATATGGATGATAAAATCAATGAGCTTACCGGTAAAGGTTACACTATTTCATTTTTGGCTAAACAACAATCAGAAAATCAGGTCGTAATTTTGGCTTTATTTGGTTTTTCTGATGTCATTAAACCTGAAGCCAAAAATGCAATTGAAGCATTACATCAATTGCATGTTACCAGTGTTATGTTAACTGGCGATAATCAGCAAGCGGCTAATTATGTCGGGCAGCAGTTGCGTTTAGATAAAGTGATTGCTGAAGTTTTACCGCAAGATAAAGCAAACTATATTTATCAATTACAAAAAGAGAGCCATAGTGAGCATAATAATTTAGTTGCCATGGTCGGCGATGGTATTAATGATGCCCCTGCATTGGCAGCCGCAGATATTGGCATTGCTATGGGAACGGGCACCGATGTTGCTATGCATACGGCGAGTATTACATTAATGCGTGGTAATTTGTACCTTATTGCTGATGCCATTGATATTTCGCGTCGAACATATAATAAGATAAAACAAAACCTGTTTTGGGCGTTTTTCTATAATTTAATTGGCATTCCATTAGCTGCTTTAGGATTTTTAAATCCAATGATTGCAGGTGCTGCCATGGCTTTAAGTAGCGTTAGTGTGGTAACAAATGCATTACTGCTTAAACGTTGGAAAGCGAGAGCCGATAACCAATAACGGTCGTTGAATTAAGGCGGTCGTTTATGCCGCCTAATCGGGTCATTTTCTGGCAATAGGTTTGTTTGTCTGCATATTGACCATTTACGTCAAACTAAAATGGATTTGCGATCCTTTTCCTTGTTCAGTAATAAATACGCCGACGGCACAAATTATCTGTTCATTATAATAAACTAAAGGAATGCGGGTTCGCATCCAAGGTGGAATATGGTGCTCTTGCCATAATTTTTTGATTGCTCTTGAACCCTGACGATTGACAATTTTTAGCTGTCCTTGTGCATGAAAGCGTACAGTTACATCTTCGTCGGCACGAGGTAAGCGGCA
This sequence comes from Gilliamella sp. B2969, assembly GCF_026536195.1. Lineage (NCBI taxonomy): Bacteria > Pseudomonadati > Pseudomonadota > Gammaproteobacteria > Orbales > Orbaceae > Gilliamella > Gilliamella sp. B2969. The sequence goes on along the minus strand of NZ_JAFNOP010000009.1, from coordinate 129,975 downwards.
ATTTAAGTTGTGCTTATTATTGGCGTGTAATTCACCAATATGATCAGGTAAGACTAACGATGATGATAAATCCCATTTAAGCACGTGTTGTTCAATATTTTGATATAGTGGCAACAGGTAGAGTTGGTTTTGGTAACGGCGGATTTGTTTATTATGCAAAATAAATTGTGGATTGGCATCGTCTTTCGCTTGCGCAACAGTTTGCCAAATTAGCGTGAGCTGTTTTTGGCTTGGCATGATAACTTGTTGTTGCCGAATCCACATTCGTAAAATAGCATTGCGTTTATATTCGCTATAATCAAACAAGGGTTTTAAGCGTAGCTGACCTTGAACGGTGATCACTTGTTGATACTCGGACAGTAATAGCTCGTTAATTAAGGCTTCTTGTTGTTGGCATAACTCGGCACTTCGAGCGACCATTTGCGGAAAATGTGGCCAACGTTGATTGATAATTGGTAAAACATTTAAACGTAAAAAATTGCGATCGTAATGGTCATCTTGATTACTTTCATCTTCTATCCAAGTTAGTTGATTTTGATTCGCATAAGTTTCTATCTGTTTGCGTGATATCGATAATAATGGGCGAAGATGTTGTCCATTTTCGATGGGCATAGCAGAAAGTCCAGCAGGACCACTACCTCGCTTTAAGGCTAATAAAAAGGTTTCGCACTGATCATCAAGATGTTGGGCTGTGCAGAGCATTTCATCACTTTTTAAGTGATGATGAATTGCTTGATAGCGGGCTTCTCTAGCTTGTTCTTCGATATTCTTGTTCATATCATCAAGCTTCACTTTTTCAATAATTATAGGTACTTGCCATGTTTGGCATTGTTGTACACAATGGTTTGCCCAGTTATCGGCATTTTGACTTAAACCATGATGAATATAAATAGCCCTAATTTGTAAATTGGGTAAAAGCTGTTTTTTCAACATTACCAATACATGCAGTAATACCGTCGAATCGACGCCACCACTGAAAGCTACCAGTAGTGCATTACTGCCTTTTAAATGATGTAAAACGGTTTGTTTTATTACGTCATCAAGCATTGGGTTGTGTGTATTGTTCATATTACAGTGAATTATATTAAGCTTGTTAGCGCAGTAGTTTTGATTTTATCAAGTGTTATTCTATCTAAACCAGCAGCTAAATCGGCAATTAAATCGTTAGGATCTTCAAGACCAATATGCAGACGAATTAATGTGCCAGTAAAGTCGACACCTGATACCGGTCTAATTTTTGCTAATTCTTCAGGTTGGTTTGCTAAAATTAATGATTCAAATCCTCCCCATGAATACGCCATGGTAAAATGGTTTAAATGATCTAAAAAATCAGCTAATTGTATGTCGGTTAAGCGGTCTTTGAGAACAAACGAAAATAAACCACTTGCACCACTAAAATCACGTTTGAAAAATTCATGTCCTTTGCAACTTTCAAGTGCAGGGTGATTAACGGTTGCCACTTTCGGGTGACCAGCAAGCCATTTAGCAACTTTTAAGCCATTTTCATGATGTTGTTTAAGTCTCACCGCTAAGGTACGTAATCCACGCGCCGCCATATAGGCCGTATCGGCATCGCACATTTGTCCCATTAAATAAGAACGTTCTCGTAATCTATCCCAACATCTCTCATTGGCAACAGCAGTCCCTAACATGCCATCTGAGTGCCCAATAAGATATTTAGTGCCTGATTGAATTGAGATATCAATACCATGTTCTAATGCTTTGAATAATATCCCAGCCCCCCATGTATTATCGATCATAATGGTGATTTCAGGATTAACACTTCGAATGGCCTTAACAATTGCCGGTATGTCTTGAACTTCCATAGTGATTGAACTTGGTGACTCTAAAAATACCACTTTGGTATTAGGTTTGATATGGTTGGTAATATAACGGCCAATTAAAGGGGAAAAGTAATCAGTTTCAACCCCCATATCTTTTAAAATATGTTCACAAAATTCTTGGGTTGGCTCATAACTTGCCTCGGATACTAAGATATGATCCCCAGTTTTGACAAAAGCTAGAATCGTATTAGCAATGGCAGCAGCACCGCAAGGGTAAAGATAGCAACCAGCTCCACCTTCAATTTCAATCATGGCATCTTGCAGAGCAAAGTGGGTTAATGTGCCACGTCGTCCATAAAATAGTGCACCATTTGTACGATTTTCTGCCGCTTCTTTTTTGGCTGCAAGAGTATCAAACACCAATGAAGAGGCTCGTTGAATAACGGTATTTACTGCACCTTGGGTATAGCGTTGTTTTCGTCCTGCATGAACTAATTTTGTTGGTAATGACATGATCAATCCTAGGTTAGGGATAAATTTTAATAACAGTTAGCATAGCATGCTGTTAAAATAGTAAAAAATAATTTTTATGAATAGTTGTTTTCTGATAATGCTAATAACTCAACTGGCTAACCTAAATCATGCAATCATCGATTTTTCGTTATTACCTAAGCAAATTGTTGATTATGCAAATAAATTGCATGGCCAACGTAAAAGGCAATTTTTAGTTTGTCGTTCAATCTTAGCGCAGTTACTCAAACAACATTATAGTGTCGATATTTTACCCGAAATGGTCATTGGCGATAATAGTCGACCTCGTTTTTTAGATTGCTCGTTTCCTGATTTTAATATTAGTCATAGTGGGGATTGGGTTGCTGTAGCGGTTGCATTGTCAGGAAAGGTGGGCGTCGATATTGAGGTAGACAGGCCGCGAAAAAATTACCTAAATGTCGCTAAACATTGTTTTGCTGATGAAGAGTACCAATGGATGATTAACCAAGAAGATACATTATTAGCTTTTTGGCAGCTTTGGACATTGAAAGAATCGGCATTAAAACTTTATGCTAAAGGCGTTTGGCAAATAAAATCAGTCAATGTTAATTTAGAACGTCACTCTATTTGTGCCCCTTTTGGACAGCATTTCTATTTTCATTATCAACAGCTGTCAGGCGTTCATCTTGCGGTTAATTGTGATAATCCTATTACCAATATTGTTGTAAAATCCTAATTATTATAATCTGTTACCCTTTTAGGGTAACAGTTATTACAAATATTTTATTATTCGTTTGTGGTGAGTAATCCTGACTCACTTAAGGTTTTATTAAAGTCTTTGTCCATAAAGAATAAATCACGTTTATTTTCGCCTACTAATTCTAGTTTATCAACAATGGTTTTAAATAGCTTTTCTTCTTCATGCTGTTCTGATACATACCATTGTAAAAAATTGAAAGTTGAAAAATCTTTTTGAGTAAGGGCATAATCGACCAGTGAGTTAATTGCTTTGGTAATGGTCAATTCATGTTGATAGGCTGCTTTAAATACATCGAGTAACGATTTATATTTTGCTTCTGGTGCATCAATTTTTCCAATTAATGCAAGTGAACCACAATCTAGAACATAATCAAACAAACGTTCCATATGTTTGCGCTCTTCACCGGCATGATCTCGTAAAAATTTTCCAAAAGAGGGAAAATTTTGGTCATCACACCATGCACTCATTTGTAAATAAAGATTTGAAGAATAAAATTCTAGATTCAGTTGGTCATTAAGTTTTTTGACCATTTGTGTTGTTAACATCTGACTTTCCTCTCATTGCTATTTTATTATTCCACTTTTTAAACGTGGTTATTATATAAACCTTAGCGATTTAGCTAATTGGTTTAAATTGATTAAACTAAATAAATTTGTTGTAGGTTTTTTTTGTGCTTTTCATCTAATTGGTACTCTTTGGCTAACCAATTGTCGATGGTTTGATAACGCTGTTTAATTTCATTTATAGCAGCAGTTAAGAACTCTTTTTTGGCAGAAAATATGATTTTATACTTGTCTAATTCTTCCTGCGTAAATTTATTTTTATATTGATTAAGTGTTTCTTCACGAAAAGTTTGTAAGCATTGTTCAGTAAATAGATAGTCTTGCATGACATCTTCTTCACTCACGCCTAATGCAAAAAGTGTTAGCGCGACACCAATGCCGGTCCTATCTTTACCAACTGCACAGTGCTGAACTAATGGTTTACCATTAGCGTTAAGTAAAAGTGAGATTAATTGTTGATAAGCCTGATTATTAAATGGAAGTAACTGATAAAGTTTTACCATAAAATCAAATGGTGAATATTTTTTTAAAATAAAGATATCATCATAATCACTAGTTAAACTTGCAGTAATTTCGTTACTTAATGGATTAGCCGGGACATTAATATATTGAGTATTAGCCCATAAATTATCGGGACAGCGATCGATTTCATGCTGATCACGATAATCTAAAATATGATGAAGCTTTAATTGGTTAGATAAAATGTTTTTTTCATCTTCAGTTAAGCGAGAAAAGTCACCAGCACGGTATAACAACCCCGATCGAATTTGACGGCCGTCAGTTGTCTTGATTCCACCTAAATCACGAAAATTGATACTGTTTTTGATAGGGATAACTGATGTCATTACCGCTCCTTATTTATTCTTAACTTCGCTTGCTATATTAACATGTTTCTGATTAGAATTAAGTCAATGTTTTGTTGTTTGATAATCAATGAGGTTTTTAATATGTCGATGTTATCTATTTTTCTTTCAAATGAACCGGCTCAAGCGCAGTGGGGCAAAGATGCCTTACTCAGCTTTTCTGATGATGCTATAACAATACACTATAAGTCGGAACATCGCTTAGGTGCAATTCAGCGAGCAGGGCGTAAATTGGATAATCAAGGCATTAAAGCGGTGAAACTGACAGGAGAGGGTTGGGATTTAGAAGCGTCTTGGCATTTTTGGTTAGGTTACCGTAATGCCAAAAAAAACAATAAAGTGACGTGGGCAAAACTCAATAGCAAAGAAAAAACAGAACTTAAATATCGTTTGGATATTATTGATTGGTGTCGCGATATTGTTAATCAGCAAGCCGAAACCTTAAGTCCTCTTGAATTAGCAACACAAAGTGCAAAATTAATTAGTGCGTATTCATCTGATGTAACTTATAAAATTATTTCAGGCGAAGCCTTAAAAGAACAAGGTTATATGGGAATTTATACTGTTGGCAAAGGCTCGGATAGACCAGCTGCATTGCTTGAACTTGATTATAATCCGAGCAAAGATCCTAAAGCACCGATTATTGCTTGTTTAGTGGGTAAAGGTATTACCTTTGATTCTGGTGGCTATAGCTTAAAACCAAGCAGTTTTATGGAATCAATGCGTGCTGATATGGGCGGAGCTGCATTGGTGAGTGGCGCGTTAGCATTAGCGATAGCTCGTGGTGTACAACACCGTATTAAGCTTTATTTATGTTGTGCGGATAATTTAGTCAGTGGTAATGCGTTTAAATTAGGCGATATTATTCATTATCGTAATGGCAAAACTGTTGAGGTTGATAACACAGATGCGGAAGGACGCTTAGTGTTAGCTGATGGATTAATTTGCGCAGATAATGATAAACCACACTATATTATTGATTGTGCCACGCTAACCGGCGCTGCAAAAATTGCTGTAGGTAACGATTATCAATCCTTGTTATCATTCGATGATTCATTTGCTAATCGGCTAATTGAAAGTGCGACTACCGAACACGAAGCATTTTGGCGATTACCGTTAGCTGAGTTTCATCGTTCGCAATTTCCTTCATCTTTTGCCGATATGGCTAACTCTGGCTTACCTAATACCGCAGGTGCTAGCACCGCAGCGGCATTTTTATCGCATTTTATAAAAAATTATAAACAAAACTGGTTACATATTGACTGCTCAGCCACATTTCGTAAAAGTGCTACTTCCTTATGGGCAACAGGGGCAACCGGAGTAGGTGTTCGCGCCATAGCACATTTATTAAGTGAACTTAACTAGGATTGAAAAAAACCACTGTAAGAGTGGTTTTTTTATATTTTAGATATTTAAAGTGGGATAAATTATTTGTCTTCAACCACTATTGCTTTTTTAATATAAATGGGTTCAACAGGAACATTTTGGTGAGGTCCCATACGTTTAGTTGGTACCGCGGCAATTTTATCAACCACATCCATTCCTTTAATTACTTTACCAAATACTGCATAACCATATTTTTCTGGTGATTGATAATTAAGAAAATCATTATTTACTAGGTTAATAAAAAATTGGCTAGTTGCACTGTTGATTTCACTGGTTCTTGCCATGGCAATAGTGCCGCGATCATTTTTTAGACCGTTATTTGCTTCATTTTTAATTGGAGTAGTATTATCTTTGAATTTTAATTGATCATCTGCGCCACCACCTTGGATCATAAAACCAGGGATAACACGGTGGAAAGTTAAATTTTCATAAAATCCGCTTTTGACATAATCAATAAAATTTTTGCTAGAAATAGGCGCATGTTCGCTGTCTAATTCAATTTCGATATCACCCATACTGGTTTGTAATAGTACTTTTGTATCAGCATAAGCAAAAGTAGTAGCCATTGTTAACAACAATGAAGCAAATAACATTTTGATTTTATTCATATATTAAATTCCTTATCCAATTTAGTTGGCAGATTATACCGAATATTAAACTATTTTAAATGACAAATATGTAAAATAAGATAAAAATTTGAGTTTTAGTTCACAATAATACTGTTCTATATCGTATGACTTATTTAAAGTTGTTATCTTTAATTAACTATTAGCATTCCTCACATAGCTTTAATTAAATAGAAACATTTAAATGCCACATTTATTTTGCTGAATTGTATTTTGAAATAGAATGAGAACTCATGCGTTGTATTTTATGTAATATGCCATTAGCTTTAAGCCATCATGGCATTTGTTGTCAATGTGTGAACAATTTACCTAAGTTAAATAAAGTGTGTCAGCAATGTTGCTTACCACACTCTTTATTTACTGAGATCTGTTACCGTTGTCGAGACAATAAACCAAAGTATGACAAGCTTATAGCAGTGAGTGATTATATTAATCCATTGAAAAAACTTATTCACCAGTTAAAGTTTTATCATAAAACTGAATTTGCTTTAGCATTAGCTAGATTGATGTTTTTAGCGTGGTATCAACAACGAGAAGCAGACGGGTTAATGAAACCCGATTTAGTGACATGTGTCCCGTTACATCATTTACGATATTGGTCTCGTGGTTATAATCAAGCCGAATTATTGGCTAACCCCATTGCTAAGTGGTTAGGTCGTGATTTTTATCCGCATTTATTATATCGTAAACAGCGAGCTTTAGATCAAAAAACACTTTCATTGCAACAACGAATTGATAATGTTGATACCCTCTATTTTTGTCGGGAAGATCTCACTAATCAATCTGTTATGCTGATAGATGATATAGTCACTACCGCCAATACTATAAATGTTATTAGTCAACAATTGAAAAACTGCGGTGCAATAAGTGTTCAAGTCATTTGTTTATGTCGCACAGTATTGTAAAATCATAAACAATCCCTATAATAACCAACAGAGTTAGTCAACTATTATAATCAGTGATGCTCATAATTATTCATTGAATAACCGGCATCAAAGTGAGGGGTTTATGTCTATTATTACCATTTCTCAAGCAGCTCAACAGCATTTTAAAAAATTGCTTGCTAATCAAGCGGATGGAACACAAATTCGGGTGTTTGTTATCAATCCTGGTACCGCAACAGCGGAATGTGGCGTGTCATATTGTCCCGCTGATACTGTTGAAGAGAGTGATATTGAAGAAAAGCAAGATGGTTTTTCTGTTTATATTGATGAGATCAGTGCTCCATTTTTGGAAGAGACAGTGATTGATTATGTAACCGACGAACTTGGCTCACAATTAACATTAAAAGCACCAAACTCAAAAATGAAGAAAGTTGCAGATGATGCACCGTTAATCGAGCGCGTTAATTATCTGATTCAAGCTCAAGTTAATCCGCAACTTGCTAGCCATGGTGGTCATGTGAGCTTGGTTGAGTTGACAGAAGATAATTATGCCATATTACAATTTGGTGGAGGTTGTAATGGTTGTTCGATGGTGGATTATACCTTAAAAGAAGGAATCGAGAAGCAGTTACTGGCCGAATTTCCAGAATTAGCAGGGGTGAAAGATATTACTGAACATCAAGCCGGAAGCCACTCTTATTGTTAAAATAATTTCTAATTTAATCTTGCTTATTGCTAAGATTAAGTCATAATCAAATGCTGTTTGCCAATTCACTTTATGATGGGGTTTTATGAATCAAGTTAGTATTATTTCAGATCTTATCGTTTGGATTGAGAAAAATCTGGAGCAGCCATTATCTATAGATAATGTTTCGCAAAAATCAGGTTATTCTAAATGGCATTTACAACGAATGTTTAAAGAAGTAACCGGTCAAGTGCTTGGTACTTATATTCGTCATCGAAGGTTAACTTACGCTGCACTTTCTTTACGAATGACCAGTAAACCTATATTAGATATTGCAATGCAATATCGTTTTGATTCCCAACAAACTTTTACCCGTTCATTTAAAAAACAATTTAATGAAACACCGGCAAGTTATAGGCGTAGTGAATATTGGGATCCAACAGGATTAACGCCAGCCATTGAACTCAATAAGACGCGATTGTCGCTGCCTGAACCCACATTTGTCACTATGCCTAAACAGACTTTTTGGGGAATTACTTATAAAAATAACTGTAATCTAAGTAAATTATTAGATGAAGAGATTAAATTAAGAGTGCAATTTTTTCATAATTATTTAACGCGTTATGCTAATAAAAATGAAGCGTTGCCAGAAAGAATTTATGCATTTAATCGAATACTAAAAAGTAAAGATAATGCCAATGAGCAAGAACTTTTTTATACTATTGCATTAGAACACAATAATAACCTTGAACATATTGAACAATTTGTAAGTGAAGGTGGATTGTATCTTTGTTTTAAATATTTCGGACCACCAGAAAATTTCAAAGATTTTATTTCGCAAGTCCACTTGGCTGCTATGCCTGCATTAAAAGTTCGTTTACGTTCAGGGTGTTTAATTGAAATTCATCATAATTTGCATGATGATTCGGTTAAATCAGTCAAAAATCTTCAACGCATTGAGTGTGATTATTGTGTGCCCGTCATTACTGAAAATGAAATTCGCCAAAAAAATGGTGGATAAAATTGTTTCATTCCCTTTTTTACTAGTCATTTAATAAGTTTTGTTCTAACCAATATTTAAATTCAGGCGATGCTTCTTTTAGACTATTTGAACCACGAGTGACAGTGGCAATACCAATGCCAAGCTGTTCTTTTAATTGACGCTGATTAATTGAACCATCTAACAAAGCATGGACAATTTTTACTCGGGTAATTAATGCATCTCGTTCATCGGCAGTTAATAGGAGTTTTAATATATCAAGCGAATAGCCATCATTAAATGCTTGATGTAATATTTCAACGGTTTGTTGCCATTCTTTATTTTTCATCTTGTTCGTCATTAATATTGTTGGTTAAATTCAATTGTGGTTAAAATCCCTACGTTTTCTTGCTTTAAAATGGTTTTGTAAATGTAATCATAAGTTAATACATTTTTCACGTAATTACGGGTTTCGGTAAAAGGGATACTATCAATAAATGAGACAGCATCAAGTTTGCCGCCACTTTTATTAAGCCATTTTTTTACACGATTAGGGCCGGCATTATAAGCACTAGAGGATAAAATACGATTATTATTATTTTGTAAATAGACACTATTTAGATAGTAAGTTCCAAGTTGTATATTGATTTCAGGATCAAATAATTGAGCAGGAGAGTTATAGGTTACATAACCCATTTTTTTAGCTGTATCTTTAGCTGTTGCCGGCATAAGTTGCATTAAACCACTTGCACCGACGGGAGATTGTATTGTGGTATCAAGTGCGCTTTCTTGGCGCGAGATAGCTAATGCGTAAGAAAGCGGTATAACTTTGTCTTTTAATGCATTGTTATATAAGTTTTGATACATAATTGGGAGCCTTTCTGTCCAATTATCCCATAATTTTCCCGAGATTGTTGCTTGGATACTGAGATCGCCCCATCCTTTTTGGTAAGCGTATCTAGCTAACTGTAAATAATCATTATTGGGTAGATTCCTTAATGCATATCGCCATTCACGGTTTGACTCTGATATCATGCCTAAAAAACGTAATTCATTAATTCTTTTGATAAATGCTTGAGTGTCATATTGAGTATTTAATTTGCTACGTTCTGCAGCTGAAAGGTCTTGTGATAAATTGACAAGTATATAAGGTTGATTAAGTGTTTGTGCACTAATCATACCGTAAAAGCCTCGATTATTGCTTAATGTTTGTAAAATGGTATGGGCTTGTTCACGTTGATTATTGTTAAGTAGCACGCGTGCTTGCCAATATTGCCAATCGTCTTTCAATTGATCTTTTGGATCAAGCTGTGTTAACCAATAAGCAATATCTTTAAAATCGTTGTTATCAATCGCGACACGGATACGTTTTTCAACTAATGGCGTGTCATGTGTTTTGGCAATAAAATTATCACGCCACTCAATTTGTTGCTGCGTTGCTGAATCATTAAAGAAACGATCAGCCAAGCTTTTTTGTAGAACAATTTGCTCTTCTTCAGTTAATGCTTGTTGCTCAATAAGTTTTGGTAAAATTGCTTCGGCCAAATTCATATCAGCTTTCGCTAAACGTGCAAAGGAAGCAAGAACAATTTTTTTAGTAAATTTACTCGCTGTGATATTTTTTGAAAATTCACTTAATTTTTGTGGATTATCAAATAGAGCAAGTAAATGACTTTTTGTGGTTTGATAACTATTATCCAGTGTGTTCGCTAAATATCGTGCCAGTTTTATGTTGTTGGACTCAAGGGCGAGTTCAATGCGTAATAATATCATATTTCCGGTCTGTTTACCGGTTTGTGACCATGCATTAATTAGCGAGTCACAGGCTGAAGGCAGTTCTTTGCCTGTCATCCATAATGATTCAACTTCATTGTAAATCGACTCATTATTACTATTTTGTTGTAATTGGGCATAGAGATTTCGGCAATTTGCTGCAGGTGACCCATCTTGTGGAAAATTGACAATCGTGTTCCAATCTTGACGATTAGTCAATTCTGCCAGGTAAGCTTGTATCAATGATGAAGTTAACGGAAAGTCATTATATTGCGTGATGAAATTTCTGACTAATTCGGGTGAAACAACTTTAATATTACTTTGCAAAAATTGTACAGCAGCATAAGGATAAAGAGGATAAGTTGTTAACTCGTTTAGCAAAGCTTGTTGTTCTTCAAAACTTAATGATTGATAAGAATTGGTCCATTTTTGATAGCTAGCTCGCAAGTTAGTCTGAGCATTGCTTGCAAAACTACTATTGGCTATTAGTAAAGTTATCAATAAAAAAGAACGCAATACTAAACTCATCCTTTAACTCCGGTAGCATATTAGCTTATTAGATTAGCATATTTTAGCGTTATTCGTCGATAAGCAACGTATATTTAATTCCTAGTAAAATAGTCAACTAAATACTTGACTAAACTAAAAGGATATATACAATACATCCAAAATATAAAGAGGAGATGATCAATGAAATTGACTTCAAAGGGGCGATATGCGGTAACAGCAATGTTGGATGTAGCACTACATTCAAGCTCTGGTCCGGTTTCACTTGCCGATATTTCAGAACGTCAGGAAATCTCATTATCTTATCTTGAACAATTGTTTGCGCGTTTACGTAAAAATGGCTTAGTACTAAGTGTTAGAGGGCCAGGTGGTGGTTACGTGCTAAGTCGAAGTATGGATCAAATTGCAATTAGTTCGATTGTTAAAGCTGTAGATGAAACAGTTCACGCCACAAAATGCCATGGTCAAAATGGCTGTCAAGGTGGTGTTAGATGTTTAACACATAGTTTATGGAATGATTTAAGTGAACGCATTGATGACTTTTTAACAAGCATTACACTAAGTGAATTAGTGAATAATAAGGAAGTTAAAGCGGTAGCAGACCGTCAAAGTCACATACAGCAAGTTAGGATTAACTAATAAATATATAATACAGAATTTGTAATTGGGAGTAATAAATGAAACTACCTATTTATATGGATTATGCAGCGACAACGCCGGTTGATCCTAGAGTAGCTGAAAAAATGATGCAATATTTAACACTCGACGGTATATTTGGTAATCCGGCATCTCGATCTCATAAATTTGGATGGCAGGCCGAAGAAGCGGTAGATATAGCAAGAAACCAAATTGCTGATCTAATTGGTGCAGATTCACGAGAAATTGTGTTTACCTCTGGCGCTACAGAAGCCGATAATTTAGCCATTAAAGGGGCTGCCCATTTTAATCAAGCAAAAGGTAAACACATTATTACCTGTAAAACGGAACATAAAGCGGTACTTGATACTTGTCGTCAATTAGAACGAGAAGGCTATGAAGTGACTTATTTGGCCCCTGAATCTAATGGAATATTGGATTTAGATAAGCTTGCAGCTGCAATGCGTAGTGATACAACTGTTGTATCTATTATGCACGTTAATAATGAAACAGGCGTGGTTCAAGATATTGAAAAAATCGGTGAGATGTGCCGAGAACGAGGTATTGTTTTTCATGTTGATGCAACGCAAAGTGTTGGTAAATTACCGATTGATTTAACAAAGTTAAAAGTCGATCTTATGTCGTTTTCTGGACATAAAATTTACGGTCCTAAAGGCATTGGTGGGCTTTATGTAAGACGTAAACCTCGTGTTCGTATCGAAGCACAAATGCATGGTGGTGGTCATGAACGTGGTATGCGCTCAGGCACGTTACCTGTACATCAAATTGTTGGGATGGGCGAAGCCTATCACATAGCTAAAGAAGAAATGGCTACTGAAATGCCGCGACTATTAGCACTTAAAAATCGCCTATGGAATGGTTTAAAAGATATTGAAGAGGTTTACTTAAATGGTTCGTTAGAGCACAGTGCACCCAATATCTTAAATGTTAGCTTTGCTTATATTGAAGGCGAATCATTGATGATGGCTTTAAAAGATTTAGCTGTTTCATCTGGCTCTGCTTGTACTTCAGCTAGTTTAGAACCTTCATATGTTTTGCGTGCATTAGGATTAAATGATGAACTGGCTCACAGTTCAATCCGTTTTTCATTAGGCCGTTTTAGCACTGAAGAAGAAGTGGATTATGTAATTAAACTAATCAAAAATTCTATTGGCAAATTGAGAGATTTATCGCCACTTTGGGAAATGTTTAAAGATGGCGTTGATCTAACAAAAATTAAGTGGTCAGCCCATTAAAATTAGGAGCAAATTATGGCATATAGTGAAAAAGTCGTTGATCATTATGAAAACCCACGCAATGTTGGCTCTTTCGATCAAAATGATCCTAATGTTGGTAGTGGTATGGTTGGTGCGCCAGCGTGTGGCGATGTAATGCGATTACAAATCAAAGTGAATGATGCGGGTATTATTGAAGATGCTAAATTCAAAACTTATGGTTGTGGTAGTGCAATAGCATCCAGCTCTTTAGTCACCGAATGGATTAAAGGTAAATCGTTAGATGAAGCGCAAGCGATTAAAAATACTGATATCGCAAAAGAACTTGCATTGCCACCTGTTAAAATTCACTGTTCAATTTTAGCCGAAGATGCAATTAAAGCCGCAATTGATGATTATAAAACTAAGAAAGGGCAAGGTTAATGGCAATCACATTAACAACAAGTGCAGCAAATCGAGTTCAATCCTTTTTGGCTAATCGCGGAAAAGGTGTTGGGCTTAGGTTAGGTGTAAAAACATCCGGTTGTTCAGGTATGGCTTATGTCTTGGAATTTGCTGATGTGATTAATGACGATGATAGCGTTTTTGAAGATAAAAATGTCAAAGTGATCGTAGATAAAAAAAGTTTAGTTTATATTGATGGAACAGAACTTGATTTTGTCAAAGAGGGTTTAAACGAAGGCTTTAAATTCAATAATCCTAATTCTAAGAATGAATGCGGTTGTGGCGAAAGCTTTAATGTTTAGTTGGAGCTATCATTATGGATAATTACTTTGAGTTATTTCAGCTACCTGTACAGTTGCCGGTTGATTCAAAACAGTTAGCGCTTCATTATCAACAGCTACAAAGACAATATCACCCAGATAATTTTGCGACTGCAAATGACAGCGAAAAATCCGCTGTTGTACAAAAATCGGCTAAAATTAATGATGGTTATCAAACATTAAAAAATCCGATCAAAGCGGCTGAATATTTTTTATCGTTACAAGGTTTTGATATTGCAGCAGAACAGAGCATTATTCATGATGCCGATTTTTTAATGGAGCAATTTTCTTTGCGTGAAAGGCTTGATGACATTGAAAATCAAACTAATTTTACCTTGTTAGATGATTTTCATGCAGAAATTATTGAACGTGAAAAAACAGTTTATAATCAATTACTAGCGCTCATTGCTAAACAAGATTGGCAAACTGCACTTAATCAACTCTATAAAATCCGTTATCTCACTAGATTGATTGAACAAATCGAGAAGTTACAAGAAAAGCAATTTGCTTTATAATTTTAAGATTAGTCGCACGTCAACAGAGATAGATTAAATGGTATTATTACAGATCAGTGAACCAGGACAAACACCAGAACCCCATCAACGTCGTGTGGCGGTAGGCATTGATCTTGGTACAACAAATTCACTCGTCGCAACAGTTCGTAGTGGACAATCCGAGGTTTTACCTGATTTAGACGGTAATGCTTTATTGCCATCAGTTGTTCATTATGGCATCGATCATGATGATAATCCGGTTATTACCGTTGGAAAGAATGCTAAAGATAATGCTGCCAACGATCCCAAAAATACAGTAAGTTCTGTTAAAAGGTTAATGGGCAGAAGTTTATCCGATATTCAATTTTCGCATTTTCCCTACGCATTTTCACAAACTGAAAATGGCGTACCCTTATTAAATTTACCTAATGGCCAAGTTAATCCGATTCAGGTTTCAGCCGAAATCTTAGTTGCTTTAGCCAACAGAGCAAAACAGACATTACAAAGTGAAATTGATGGCGCGGTGATTACTGTTCCTGCCTATTTTGATGATGCTCAGCGGCAAGCAACCAAAGATGCTGCAAAGTTAGCTGGATTGCATGTACTTCGTCTTTTAAATGAACCAACCGCCGCCGCGATTGCTTATGGTTTAGATTCCGGCAAAGAAGGGGTGATTGCCGTTTATGATTTAGGTGGCGGTACGTTTGATATTTCTATCTTGCGCTTACATAAAGGGGTGTTTGAAGTATTAGCAACGGGGGGCGATTCTGCACTTGGTGGTGATGATTTTGACCGACTACTTGCAGATTATCTAAAAAAACAAGTCGGTTTAGAAACTAACACTGATCCCCATATCAACCAAACAATTATTGATGAAGCGGTTCAAATCAAAATTGCACTAAGCCAGAAAGATTCTGTTTTAGTCAACATAGAAGGTCAATCTTTAACTATAACACGTAAACAATTTGAAGCGTTAATTGAACCGTTAGTCAAACGCACATTGGCGGTTTGTCGCCGGGCATTAAAAGATGCTCAAACTGATATGAGTGATATCGTTGAAGTTGTGATGGTCGGTGGTTCTACTCGCGTACCGTTAGTTCGTAAACTTGTCGGCGATTATTTTAAAACTGAGCCTTTAACGTCGATTGATCCGGATAAAGTTGTTGCTATTGGTGCAGCAATACAGGCGGATATACTCGTTGGCAATAAGCCAGATTCCGACATGCTATTGCTTGATGTTATTCCCTTGTCTTTAGGGATAGAAACGATGGGCGAATTGGTTGAAAAAATTATTCCACGTAATAGCACCATTCCTTGTGCGAGGGCGCAAGAATTCACAACCTTTAAAGACGGACAAACGGCGATGATGATTCATGTTTTACAAGGTGAACGTGAAACTGTTGCTGATTGCCGATCACTTGCAAGATTTACGTTAAGGGGTATTCCTCCTATGCCTGCAGGCGGTGCACATATTCGTGTCACTTTTCAAGTTGATGCTGATGGTTTGTTAAGTGTCACCGCAAAAGAGAAATCAACAGGCGTTGAAGCAGCGATCCAAGTCAAGCCATCTTATGGGTTAACAGATAAAGAAATCGCGTCCATGATTCAAGATTCTATTAGCTATGCACAGCAAGATAAACAAGCTAGGATGCTCGCTGAACAAAAAGTTGAAGCCGCACGAGTTCTTGAGAGTTTGCAAAGCGCCTTAGATAAAGACGCCGATTTATTAAGTGAAAATGAACTGGATCAGATTTTAGCAGCTAAACATCAATTACAAGCCGTAAGTAAATTAGATGACAGTTATACCATTGAAAAACAAATCAAAGTTGTTGATAAAGTGACACAGGAGTTTGCTGCTAAGCGAATGGATAGGTCAATTCGTCATGCTTTAACTGGTCATAAAGTTGATGATATTTAACTAACGAGATTATTATGCCAAAAATTACTTTTTTACCTAATGCCGATCTTTGTCCTGATGGATTAACTGTCGAAGCAGAAGAAGGCGAATCTATTTTAGAAGTTGCTTTGCGCAATGACATTGAAATTGAGCATGCTTGTGAAATGTCTTGTGCCTGTTCGACTTGCCACTGTATTGTTCGAAAAGGATTTGATTCACTCGAAGAGAGTGATGAACAAGAAGACGATATGCTGGATAAAGCGTGGGGTGTTGAACCGCATAGTCGCTTAAGTTGCCAAGCTCGAGTGACCGATGAAGATCTTGAGGTTGAAATCCCAAGATATAGTCTTAACCACGCTAAAGAAGATCATTAATCAGTCGCCTTTATGGCGGCGCCTAATTTACTTATCATTTGAGATTTTAATTTTTTCTATTTTTCTTTGATTTTGATATCGTTGTGATTTTTGTCACATTTTTCTTATCAAAAATAATACTTTACTATTAACTTGATTATCGTTTTGGTATAGTTGATTTATAGACATGTGCTGAAAAATAAACAGGTGTTTATGAATCATAGAGAAAAGCAAATCTTAACAATTATCCGTAATAATCCGCTTATCCAACAACATACAATAGCTGACATGTTAGGTATCACTCGCTCGAGTGTTGCAGGTTATATTATGACACTGACTCAAAAAGGCTATATAAAAGGAAAGGGTTATATTTTATCAGAAAATAATCATATTGTGGTGGTTGGTTCGAGCAATATGGATGTGACTGGATATTCAAATAAGAAATTAGTTTATGGTGATTCAAACCCAGGCAAAATTGCTTGTACACCTGGTGGTGTCGGTCGTAATATTGCTGAAAATTTAGCATTATTGGGACAAGATACTCATCTGGTTTCTATGATCGGTGATGATTTTTATGGCATGCAATTGATTGAGCACACGCGAAAAGCTGGCGTTAATATGGATCATTGCCACGTTGTAAAAGGGGATAGTACTTCAACTTATCTTTCTCTATTAGATGAAGCTGGTGAAATGATTCTAGCTATCAACGATATGGACATTATTGATAAGTTAACACCAAGTTTATTAAATGAGTCAAAACAATTGATTCAACATGCAAAATTATTAATTATTGATTGTAATTTACAATCAGAGGCTTTGGCTTGGTTATTCAGTAACGCAGGCTCAGTCCCTATTTTTGTTGATACCGTTTCAGCCTTTAAATCGCATAAAATAAAAGATTGGTTATCACATATTCATACTTTAAAACCTAACCGCCTTGAAGCTGAAATGTTAAGTGGCATAAAAATTAATAGCGATAAAGACATACCAGCTGTTATTGATTGGTTTCATAAACAAGGCGTGCAGCGTATAGCGATCAGTACCGGTGCTGAAGGTGTTTATTACAGCGAAATCAATGGTGAGCAAGGTTGGTCCGCTTCTATTCCTACAACAATTATTAGCGTTACAGGTGCAGGTGATGCGATGCTTGCTGGCCTTGCTCATGGCTATTTGGATAATATGAGTTTTTATCAAAGTGTGAGATTTGCTCAAGCGTGCTCATCTTTAACGTTATCATCTGAATTTACCAATAATCCAAATCTATCTATTAATTGTGTTCAAAATATATTGGAGTCTGTTTCATGAATAATGTATCTACCTATAATCAATATCTCGATATCTCGCCAGAAGTTAAACAAGCGCTTGACAATAATCAACCTGTCGTTGCTTTAGAATCGACCATTATTTCACATGGCATGCCTTATCCGCAAAATGTGGAAACCGCATTAAAAGTGGAAGAAATTGTCAGAAAAAATGGCGCAATTCCTGCAACGATTGCGGTAATTAACGGTCGATTAAAAGCTGGGTTATCAAAAGAAGAGATCACCATTCTTGGTAAAGAAGGATTAAATGTAACAAAAGTAAGCCGTCGTGATTTACCAGTTGTTGTAGCCAATAAACAAAATGGTGCGACAACCGTTGCAGCTACAATGATTATTGCTGAATTAGCGGGTATTCGAGTTTTTGCAACCGGCGGGCTTGGTGGCGTTCATCGTGGCGCTGAGCATACCTTTGATATTTCAGCCGATCTTCAAGAACTCGCTAATACAAGTGTCGCTGTAGTTTGTGCTGGTGCCAAATCAATTTTAGATTTAGGTCTAACGATGGAATACCTTGAAACATATGGGGTACCTGTGGTTGGTTATCAAACCGAAAAACTGCCGTCGTTCTTTAGCCGAACTAGTCCGTTTGATGTTAGCGTAAAACTAGATAGCGCTAAACAGATTGCCGACATGATTAACGTAAAATGGGATTTGGGTTTAAAGGGTGGCGTTGTGGTTGCAAATCCTATTCCTGAACAATATGCAATGGATGAGCAAATTATTTCCGTTGCGATTGAAAAAGCGTTACAAGAGTCGGTTGAGAAAGGGATTAAAGGTAAAGAAACCACGCCATTCTTGTTAGCAAAAGTGGTAGAAATAACGGGTGGTGATAGTTTAGAAGCTAATATCAATCTCGTCTTTAATAATGCTAAATTAGCATCAGAAATAGCAATAAATTATTGCCATATTAAATAATTACTATTAAATTTTTAGTCTAAAGGAAGAATAGCTATATTTATTTAATGCACTTCCTTTAGGTATTATCGCTTTAGTACCTGTAATCCTAAAAATATTTGTTTGATTTGTTAAAGTCATTATCGTTACTCTTTATGAATTACTCCTTGCATTAGTTAATTATTTACGTATAATTGACGCACTTTGTTTGTTGAATTTTTGATAAGCAAATGCGTATGAAGATATAATCCTTATTTAATAATATTGAATTATATCAACAATACTCCCGATTTGGGGGTTACGAAAAAGAACGGATTACACTCTCCTGTCAATCGAAACAGGGTAAGAGGAGTAGTCTTTTGTTATAACTTTTAAATAGTGGAGCTCTGGTCTCATGTCGAACCAAAGAATCCGTATCCGGTTAAAAGCGTTTGATCATCGTTTGATAGATCAATCAACTGCTGAAATTGTAGAAACTGCGAAGCGCACAGGCGCACAAGTTCGTGGTCCTATTCCATTACCGACACGCAAAGAGCGTTTTACCGTATTGATTTCTCCGCACGTTAATAAAGACGCGCGTGATCAATATGAAATTCGCACTCACAAACGTCTAGTTGATATTGTTGAGCCAACTGAAAAAACAGTTGATGCTTTAATGCGTCTAGATCTTGCTGCCGGTGTTGATGTGCAGATCAGTTTAGGTTAATCCTAGGCTGAATGATTGAGAGGTCGAAACAATGATTGGTTTAATCGGTCGTAAAGTAGGAATGACACGAATCTTCACCGAAGAGGGTGTTTCTATTCCTGTCACCGTAGTTGAAGTTCAAAGTAACCGCATTACTCAAGTAAAAACGCTTGAAAATGATGGTTATCAAGCTATTCAGGTTACTACTGGCAGCAAAAAAGCAAGCCGCGTAAACAAACCTGAAGCAGGTCATTTCGCTAAGGCTGGCGTTGAAGCTGGTCGTGGTCTATGGGAATTCCGTTTTGAAAAAGGTGAATTTACTGTAGGTCAAAGCATTAACGTTGATATTTTTACAGACGTTAAAAAAGTTGATGTTACTGGTACATCTAAAGGTAAAGGTTTTGCTGGCGTAACTAAACGTTGGAATTTCCGTACTCAAGATGCAACCCATGGTAACTCTTTGGCACACCGTGGTCATGGCTCAATTGGTCAAAACCAAACTCCAGGTAAAGTGTTCAAAGGTCGTAAAATGGCAGGTCACCTAGGTAATGAACGTGTAACTGTTCAAAACTTAGATATTGTACGTGTTGATGCAGAGCGTAACCTTTTATTAATTAAAGGTGCGGTTCCTGGCGCAATCAATAGTGACGTAATTGTTAAACCAGCAATCAAGGCTTAACGTCGAGGAGATAGAGATGGAATTAGTAGTAAAAGACGCGCAAGCGCTTTCTGTTTCCGAAACTACCTTCGGACGTGAGTTTAATGAAGCGTTAGTTCACCAAGTAGTTGTTGCTTATGCATCTGCTGCTCGTCAAGGCTCTCGCGCACAAAAAACTCGTGCAGAAATCGCTGGTTCAGGCAAAAAACCATGGCGTCAAAAAGGCACAGGTCGTGCTCGTTCAGGTTCTATTAAGAGCCCAATCTGGCGTAGTGGTGGTGTAACATTTGCAGCAAAACCACAAGATCATAGCCAAAAAGTTAACCGTAAAATGTATCGTGGTGCATTAAAGAGTATTTTCTCTGAATTAGTGCGTCAAGAACGTTTAGTTGTGGTTGAAACATTTACTGTTGAAGCACCTAAGACTAAATTATTAACTCAGAAATTAAATGATATGAATCTTAATGATGTTCTAATCATTACCTCTGACGTTGATGAAAATCTTTTCTTAGCAGCACGTAACTTGCATAAAGTTGATGTGCGTGATGTGGCAGGTATTGATCCAGTTAGTTTGATTGCATTTGACAAAGTGGTTATCACTGTTGATGCCGTTAAACAAGTAGAGGAGATGTTAGCATGATTCGTGAAGAGCGTCTGCTTAAAGTCCTGCGAGCACCACATGTTTCTGAAAAAGCATCTATTTCAATGGAAAAAACAAATACATTAGTATTGAAAGTTGCTAAAGATGCTACTAAGAGAGAGATTAAAGCCGCAGTTGAACAACTATTTGAAGTTAAAGTAGATGACGTAAATACGCTTGTTGTTAAAGGCAAAGTAAAACGTCGTGGTCAACAAATCGGTCGCCGTAGCGACTGGAAAAAAGCTTACGTTACTTTAGCAGAAGGTCAAAACTTAGACCTTGCTGGCGTCGCTGAGTAATTCGGAGGAGTAAGAACAATGGCAGTTGTTAAGTGTAAACCTACATCTCCGGGTCGTCGCCACGTTGTTAAAGTGGTTAACCCAGAGTTGCATAAAGGTAAGCCTTATGCACCGTTGCTTGATTCAAAAAGCAAAACTGGTGGTCGCAATAATAATGGTCGTATCACTACCCGTCATATCGGTGGTGGTCATAAACAACATTATCGTATTGTCGACTTTAAGCGTAATAAAGATGGTATTCCAGCAGTTGTTGAACGTTTGGAATATGATCCGAACCGTAGTGCAAATATTGCATTGGTTCTATATAAAGACGGTGAACGTCGTTATATTTTAGCGCCTAAAGGCTTAAAAGCAGGTGATCAGATCCAATCTGGTGTTGATGCATCAATTAAAACAGGTAACTGTTTACCAATGCGCAATATTCCAGTCGGTTCTACCGTGCATAATATTGAAATGAAACCAGGCAAAGGCGGACAACTTGCTCGCTCTGCTGGTAGTTATGTTCAAATCGTTGCGCGTGATGGTGCTTATGTAACATTACGTCTACGTTCAGGTGAAATGCGTAAAGTGTTATCTGATTGCCGCGCCACTATTGGTGAAGTGGGTAACTCAGAACATATGCTTCGCGTACTAGGTAAAGCGGGTGCTTCGCGTTGGCGCGGTGTTCGTCCTACTGTTCGTGGTACAGCAATGAACCCGGTAGACCATCCACATGGTGGTGGTGAAGGTCGTAACTTTGGTAAACATCCTGTGTCTCCATGGGGTCAAAAAGCCAAAGGATTGAAAACGCGTAGCAACAAACGTACTGATAAGTATATTGTTCGCCGTCGCAATAAGAAATAATTAATATAGAGGATTAGCTATGCCACGTTCTCTCAAGAAGGGTCCTTTTATTGACCTACACTTGCTGAAGAAGGTAGAGAAAGCGGTGGAAAGCGGGGACAAGAAACCAATTCGTACTTGGTCCCGTCGTTCAACGATCTTTCCTAACATGATCGGTTTGACCATCGCTGTCCATAATGGTCGTCAGCACGTTCCAGTTTATGTTTCCGACGAAATGGTTGGTCATAAATTGGGTGAATTCGCGCCGACTCGTACTTATCGCGGCCACGCTGCGGATAAGAAAGCTAAGAAGAAATAAGTAGGAGAAAGAGATGGAAACAATTGCAAAGTACCGCCACGCTCGTTCTTCTGCACAAAAAGTTCGCTTAGTTGCAGATCTTGTTCGCGGTAAGAAAGTGTCTCAGGCACTTGATATTTTAACGTACACCAATAAAAAAGCGGCTGTACTAGTTAAAAAAGTATTAGAGTCTGCTATTGCTAATGCAGAGCATAACGATGGTGCTGATATTGATGATCTAAAAGTTGCGAAAATTTTCGTAGACGAAGGCCCAACCATGAAGCGTATTATGCCTCGTGCAAAAGGTCGTGCAGATCGAATTTTGAAGCGTACGAGTCACATCACCGTGATCGTCTCTGATCGCTAGGCTGGAGAATAGCAATGGGTCAAAAAGTAAATCCAAATGGTATCCGACTAGGCATCGTCAAGCCTTGGACATCTACATGGTATTCGGGTACAAAGACATTCGCTGATAATTTAGAAAGTGATTTTAGAGTGCGTGAATTCTTAAACAAAGAATTAGCACAAGCATCAATCTCTAAGATTGTAATCGACCGTTCAGCAGAAACTAACGTTCGCATTACTATTCACACTGCTCGTCCGGGTATTGTGATTGGTAAAAAAGGCGAGGACGTTGAAAAATTACGTAATGCCGTAGCTTCTATTGTCAATAAATATAAAGACAAGAAAGAGAAACGTGATGTTGCAGTACAAATTAATATAGCTGAAGTTCGTAAACCTGAACTTGACGCTAAATTAGTTGCTGACAGTATTACTTCTCAGTTAGAACGCCGTGTTATGTTCCGTCGTGCAATGAAACGTGCGGTACAAAATGCAATGAAAGCGGGTGCTAAAGGTATCAAAGTTGAAGTAAGTGGTCGTTTAGGCGGCGCTGAAATCGCACGTAGTGAATGGTATCGTGAAGGTCGTGTGCCTCTACATACTCTACGTGCTGATATCGATTATGGTACATCTGAAGCATTAACTACCTATGGTATTATTGGTGTTAAAGTGTGGATCTTCAAAGGTGAGATCCTTGGTGGTATGGCTGCCGTTGAACAAGCAGAAAAACAACCTGCTGCTCAACCGAAAAAGCAGCGCAAAGGCCGAAAACAATAAGGAGCGTCGCTGATGTTACAACCAAAGCGTACAAAATTCCGTAAAGTGCACAAGGGCCGCAATCGTGGTCTTGCTGTAAGTACTGACGTTAGTTTCGGTACATTCGGTCTTAAGGCTGTGGGTCGTGGTCGTTTGACTGCGCGCCAGATCGAAGCAGCACGTCGTGCTATGACTCGTGCAGTTAAGCGTCAAGGTAAAATCTGGATTCGAGTTTTCCCTGATAAACCAATTACTGAAAAACCACTTGAAGTGCGTATGGGTAAAGGTAAGGGTAACGTTGAATACTGGGTTGCTCAGATTCAACCAGGTAAAGTCCTTTATGAAATGGACGGAGTACCGGAAGAAGTTGCTCGTGAAGCATTTGCGTTGGCAGCTGCAAAACTGCCAATTAAAACCACCTTTGTGATTAAGACGGTGATGTAAATGAAAGCAAAAGAGCTACGCGAAAAAAGCGTTGAAGAGTTAAATACTGAACTTCTTAATTTATTACGTGAGCAATTTAACTTACGTATGCAATTAGCTGGGGGTCAGTTAACACAAACTCATGTGTTAAAACAAGTGCGTCGTAATATTGCACGAGTTAAAACATTATTAACTGAGAAGGCGGGTGCGTAATATGACTACTGAAGTAAAAATTCGTACTCAGCAAGGTCGTGTTATTAGCGACAAAATGGATAAATCTATTACTGTAGCTATTGAACGTAAAGTGAAGCATCCGTTATATGGTAAGTTCATTAAACGTACGACTAAATTGCATGTACATGATGAAAACAACGAGTGTGGTATTGGTGATACTGTAGAAATTAAAGAGTGTCGTCCATTATCAAAAACCAAATCTTGGACTCTTGTTCGAATCGTAGAAAAAGCAGTTAGTTAATCTTTTTGATTAAAAACTGTACATAATATAATAAACGGCTCATCGGCCGTTTATTTTATGCTATCCATTTTATTTGAGTGGTGTTATACTATGCGCCCTCACATATGTGGGTTTTTGGTTGTCTATTCTTATCCATGGTAGTTGAGGTGGATGAAGGTAGATTAGACAATAATTTATTTATACGGAGCATTAAAATGATCCAAGAACAGACTAGGCTAGATGTTGCCGATAACTCTGGCGCACGTAGTGTAATGTGTATCAAGGTTCTCGGTGGATCGCACCGTCGTTATGCAGCGGTTGGTGATATCATCAAAGTTACCATTAAAGAAGCAATTCCACGTGGTAAAGTAAAGAAAGGTGATGTACTTAAAGCTGTGGTTGTGCGCACTAGAAAAGGTGTTCGTCGTCCTGATGGATCTGTCATTCGTTTCGATCGCAATGCGTGTGTTATTTTAAATAATAACAGTGAGCAACCGATTGGTACGCGTATTTTTGGACCGGTCACTCGTGAACTTCGTTCTGAGAAGTTTATGAAGATCATTTCATTAGCACCAGAAGTACTGTAAGGAGCGGGTAATGGCAGCGAAAATCCGTCGAGAAGATGAAGTTATCGTGTTAACCGGTAAAGATAAAGGTAAACGCGGTAAAGTAAAAAGTGTTTTGTCTACAGGCAAAGTGATTGTTGAAGGTATCAATTTGGTGAAAAAACACCAAAAACCAGTACCTGCATTAAATCAAGATGGTGGAATTGTTGAGAAAGAAGCAGCTATTAATGTTTCTAACGTAGCAATTTTTAACCCAGCTACAGGCAAAGCAGATCGCGTAGGCTTTCGTTTTGAAGACGGAAAAAAAGTCCGTTTTTATAAGTCTACTAATGAATTAATCAATTAAGTAATTTGGAGTGTACGATGGCGAAACTGCATGATTACTACAAAGCACAGGTAGTAAATAAACTGCAAGACCAGTTTGGCTACAAATCTGTCATGCAAGTCCCTCGGATCGAAAAGATCACCTTGAATATGGGTGTGGGTGAAGCAATTACTGATAAGAAATTATTAGATAATGCAGTTGCTGACTTAGCAGCAATCAGTGGTCAAAAACCACTTGTCACTAAAGCACGCAAATCAGTTGCTGGTTTTAAAATCCGTCAAGGGTATCCTATTGGTTGTAAAGTCACTTTACGTGGCGAACGTATGTGGGAATTTTTTGAACGTCTAGTTTATATTGCTCTTCCTCGTACTCGAGATTTTCGTGGTTTAAGCGCAAAATCTTTTGATGGTCGTGGCAATTATAGCATGGGTATTCGAGAACAAATCGTTTTCCCTGAAATCGATTATGATAAAGTTGATCGTGTTCGTGGTTTAGATATTACTATCACAACAAGTGCACAATCAGATGAAGAAGGCCGAGCTTTATTATCTGCCTTTAACTTCCCATTTCGTAAGTAAGGTAGGGCATAATGGCTAAACAATCAATGATTGAACGCGATAAGAAACGCGTAAAGCTAGCAGAAAGATATTTTGCGAAGCGTCAAGAATTAAAAGCGATTATCTCTGATCTTAATGCATCAGATGAAGATCGTTGGAATGCAGTGCTTAAATTGCAAACGCTTCCTCGTGATTCTAGTCCATCACGTCAACGTCGTCGTTGTCGTCAAACCGGTCGTCCTCATGGCGTCCTTCGTAAGTTTGGTTTAAGCCGTATTAAGGTCCGTGAGTCAGCCATGCGTGGTGAGATTCCAGGTCTTAAAAAGGCAAGTTGGTAATCAGGGGAGTGTTATAGATGAGCATGCAAGATCCTATAGCAGATATGTTGACCCGCATTCGTAACGGTCAAGCTGCGAATAAAGTTGCAGTCACCATGCCTTCCTCTAAGCTAAAAGTGGCAATTGCCAATGTGCTAAAAGAAGAAGGTTATATCGGGGACTATAAAGTAGTTGGTGACACTAAACCAGAATTGGAAATCACTTTAAAATATTTCCAAGGTAAGGCTGTTGTAGAAAGTATTAAACGTGTTAGCCGTCCAGGTCTACGTATTTATAAACGTAAAGACGAATTGCCAAAAGTAATGGCAGGATTAGGTATCGCAGTTATTTCTACTTCTAAAGGTGTTATGACTGATCGAGCAGCACGCCAAGCAGGTCTTGGTGGTGAAATTATCTGCTACGTAGCGTAAGGGAGAAAAAAATGTCTCGTGTTGCAAAAGCACCTGTCGTTGTTCCTGCTGGCGTAGAGGTAAAACTCAATGGTCAGGTAATTACGATTAAAGGTAAAAATGGCGAGTTATCTCGTACAATTAATAATGCTGTTGTTATTAATCAAGAAGAAGGTCAAATTAAATTTGCCCCTCGTGACGGCTTTGCGAATGCTTGGGCTCAAGCAGGTACAGCGCGCGCATTGATTAACTCAATGGTTATTGGTGTTACTGAAGGTTTTACTAAAAAACTTCAGCTAGTTGGTGTCGGTTATCGTGCACAAGTTAAAGGTAATGCAATTGGTCTATCTCTTGGATATTCACATCCAATTGAACATCAATTACCTAAAGGTGTAACAGCTGAATGTCCTTCTCAAACTGAAATCGTACTAAAAAGTGCTGATAAACAGTTAATTGGACAAGTAGCAGCAGATATCCGTGCTTATCGTCGTCCTGAACCTTATAAAGGTAAAGGTGTTCGTTACGCAGATGAAGTTGTGCGTACTAAAGAAGCTAAGAAAAAGTAAGGTAACACTATGGATAAGAAATCAGCTCGTATCCGTCGTGCAACTAAAGCGCGTCGTAAGATGCATGAACTACTTGCAACTCGCTTAGTAGTTCACCGTACTCCGCGTCATATTTATGCGCAGATTATCGCACCAAACGGATCAGAAGTACTGGCAGCCGCTTCTACATTAGAAAAAGCTATCAGTGAAAGTTTAAAATACACTGGAAACAAAGATGCAGCAGCAGCAGTTGGTAAAGCAATCGCAGAGCGTGCATTAGCGAAAGATATCAAAGAAGTTTCTTTTGATCGTTCAGGTTTCCAATATCATGGTCGAGTTCAGGCGCTAGCAGATGCTGCTCGCGAAGCTGGCCTACAGTTCTAAGGTAGGAGTTAAAGATGTCAAACATCGAAAAACAAGCTGGTGAACTGCAGGAAAAATTAATCGCAGTTAACCGAGTTTCTAAAACCGTAAAAGGTGGTCGTATTTTTAGTTTTTCTGCACTAACTGTTGTTGGTGACGGTAATGGCCGCGTAGGTTTTGGATATGGTAAAGCACGTGAAGTGCCAGCAGCAATCCAAAAAGCAATGGAAAAAGCACGTCGTAATATGATTAATGTTGCGTTAAACAACGATACTTTACAGCATCCGGTTAAAGGTGCTCATACAGGTTCTCGTGTTTATATGCAACCTGCATCAGAAGGTACTGGTATTATCGCCGGTGGTGCGATGCGTGCGGTATTAGAAGTTGCTGGTGTTCGTAACGTTCTAGCTAAAGCATATGGTTCTACAAACCCAATTAACGTGGTTCGTGCAACAATTGATGGCTTAGAAAACATGAAATCACCTGAAATGGTTGCTGCTAAGCGTGGTAAAACCGTCGAAGAAATTTTGGGGTAATTAGCCATGGCAAAGACAATTAAAATTACACAAACTCGTAGTTCTATTGGTCGTCTACCGAAGCATAAAGCAACGTTAGTAGGTTTAGGATTACGTCGTATTGGTCATACTGTTGAGCGCGAGGATACACCTGCGATTCGCGGTATGGTAAACCAAGTTTATTACATGGTTAAAGTAGAGGAGTAATAGTAATGCGTTTAAATACTTTATCTCCTGCTGAAGGTTCAAAGCATGCACCAAAACGTCTAGGTCGAGGAATCGGTTCTGGATTAGGTAAAACGGGTACTCGTGGTATCAAAGGTCAAAAATCTCGTTCAGGTGGCGGCGTTCGTCGTGGCTTTGAAGGTGGTCAAATGCCTTTATATCGTCGTTTACCAAAATTTGGTTTTACCTCACGTAAAGCTATGGTAACAGCACAAGTTCGTCTTTCAGATTTAATGAAAGTTGAAGGTGATGTTGTTGACTTAAATAGCTTAAAAGTTGCTAATGTGATTAATTCACAAATCGAATATGCTAAAATCATGTTATCTGGTGAAGTAACTAAACCAGTTACCGTTCGTGGTATTCGAGTAACGAAAGGTGCTAAAGCTGCAATTGAAGCTGCTGGCGGAAAAATTGAGGAATAATTAGAAAGATGGCAAAGCAACCAGGATTAGATTTTCAAAGTACTCGAGGCGGTAGTGGTGAGCTTAAAAGACGTTTAATATTTGTGCTTTTAGCGCTTATTGTTTTTCGTCTAGGTTCTTATATTCCGGTTCCTGGTATTGATACTAAAGCGTTATCGGACTTACTAGCACAAGCATCATCTAATGGTATTGTCGGTATGTTCAATATGTTCTCTGGTGGTGCTTTAAGCCGTGCTTCAATTTTCGCATTAGGGATAATGCCATATATTTCTGCATCGATTATCGTACAGTTATTAACAGCTATTAGCCCTAAACTCGCAGAATTGAAGAAAGAAGGTGAATCAGGTCGTAAGAAAATTAGCCAATACACTCGTTATGGCACTCTTGCTTTAGCGATT
Organism: Gilliamella sp. B2969; assembly: GCF_026536195.1. NCBI lineage: Bacteria > Pseudomonadati > Pseudomonadota > Gammaproteobacteria > Orbales > Orbaceae > Gilliamella > Gilliamella sp. B2969. Next base: position 101,058 of record NZ_JAFNOP010000009.1, on the reverse strand, counting down.
GTACAGGCAGTTGGTATTGCGACTGGTCTACCGAATATTCCTGGTTATGGTCATGTTGTGATTAATCCAGGATTTTCTTTCTATTTTATTGCATCGGTTAGCTTAGTTACTGGCACTATGTTTCTTATGTGGTTGGGTGAACAGATCACGGAACGCGGTGTAGGTAATGGTATTTCAATCATTATCTTTGCGGGTATTGTGGCAGGTCTTCCCCATGCAATATATGAAACAATTGAACAAGCTCGTTCTGGTTCATTGCATCCAATTTTATTACTAGTAGTCGCCGCATTAGTAGTTGGTGTGACTTATTTTGTTGTGTTTGTTGAACGTGGTCAACGACGTATTGTCGTCAACTATGCGCAGCGTCAGCAAGGTCGTCGTGTGTATGCCGCACAAAGTACACATCTACCATTGAAAATTAATATGGCAGGTGTAATTCCGGCTATATTTGCTTCAACAATCGTTATGTTACCATCTATGATGGCTTCTTGGTTTCAAGGAGATGGTGAAGGTTGGAGATACATTATTGTTCTTATAGGTCAATATTTTTCTCATGATCAACCGTTATACATAATCTTTTTTGCAGCTGCGATTATTTTCTTCTGTTTCTTCTATACCGCATTGGTTTTCAACCCAAGAGAGACAGCAGATCAGTTAAAAAAATCTGGGGCATTTATTCCAGGTATCCGTCCAGGTGAACAAACATCGAAGTATATTGACAAGGTAATGACACGGTTAACGCTAATTGGCGCTATCTACATTACTTTTGTATGTTTGGTACCAATGTTTATGACAAGTGCAATGAAAGTTCCTGTCCAATTTGGTGGGACCTCTTTATTAATTGTGGTTGTTGTAATCATGGATTTTATGGCACAAGTACAGACTTTAATGATGCCAAATCGTTATGAGTCAGTGTTAAAGAAAGCGAACCTTAAAGGCTATGGCCGATAAGTTAGCCAGAAGTTACGGAGAAAAAAATGAAAGTTCGTGCTTCAGTCAAGAAATTATGCAGAAATTGTAAAATCATCAAACGCAATGGCATCGTTCGTGTTATTTGCATTGAAGGTAAGCATAAACAACGTCAAGGTTAATTTTATTTAACTGTAAAGTTGAACTTTTGCATATTTTACTTGCCAAAGTATAGTAAAGCTGGCTAGAATAGCCAGCCTAAATTTATTTGTAAACTTGCTGTTTGAGTATCCTGAAAACGGGCTTTTCAGTATAGTAAGTTTACTAACATTAACAATAAAGGAGTGCATAGTGGCCCGTATAGCAGGCATTAACATTCCTGATCAACAACATGCTGTAATTGCGTTACAAGCAATTTATGGAATTGGTAATACTCGCGCTAAGACAATTTGTGCTGAAGCCGGTATTCCTGAACATGTAAAGATCAGAGAACTATCTGAAGATCAGATTGAAAAGTTACGTGAACAAGTCGCTAAATTTACTGTTGAAGGTGATTTACGTCGTGAAGTAACTATGAGTATCAAGCGTTTATTAGACCTTGGTTGTTATCGTGGCATGCGTCACCGTCGTGGACTTCCTGTTCGTGGTCAACGCACTAAGACTAACGCTCGTACCCGTAAGGGACCGCGTAAGCCAATCAAGAAATAATTGAGGTGATAATAAATGGCAAAGACACCTGTTCGTACACGTAAACGTGTTAAAAAGCAAGTTTCTGATGGTGTAGCTCATATTCATGCATCATTTAACAATACAATCGTAACTATTACCGATCGTCAAGGTAATGCGTTGGGTTGGGCAACCGCTGGTGGTTCTGGTTTCCGTGGCTCTCGTAAGTCAACTCCGTTCGCAGCTCAAGTGGCCGCAGAGCGTTGTGCAGAAGCCGTAAAAGACTACGGAATTAAGAATCTAGAAGTTATGGTAAAAGGACCTGGTCCTGGTCGTGAGTCAACAATTCGTGCATTAAATGCTGCGGGTTATCGTATCACTAACATTACTGATGTTACTCCGATCCCTCATAACGGTTGTCGTCCACCAAAGAAACGTCGTGTTTAATTATTTATTAAACATCGAATGTTTATAGGATTATTGGAGAAATAAAATGGCAAGATATTTGGGACCAAAGCTCAAATTAAGTCGTCGTGAAGGTACTGATTTATTCCTTAAATCTGGTGTCCGAGCGGTTGACAGTAAATGTAAGTTAGAACAAGCGCCTGGACAACATGGTGCGCGTAAACCGCGTTTATCCGATTATGGTGTTCAGTTACGTGAAAAACAAAAAGTTAGACGTATTTATGGAATTTTAGAACGTCAATTCCGTAATTACTATAAAAATGCTGCGCGTATTAAAGGCAATACTGGTGAAAACCTACTTGGTCTTTTAGAACGTCGTTTAGATAACGTTGTTTATCGTATGGGATTTGGTGCAACTCGTGCTGAAGCTCGTCAGTTAGTTAGTCATAAAGCTGTTCTTGTTAATGGTCACGTTGTGAACATTGCGTCTTATCAAGTTTCGCCTGAAGATGTGATTAGTGTTCGTGAAAAATCAAAAAAACAAGCACGTATTAAAGCCGCTTTAGAGTTAGCTGAACAACGTGAAAAACCAACATGGTTAGAAGTTGATGCTAGCAAAATGGAAGGTGTATTCAAACGCTTACCAGAACGTTCAGATTTATCTGCTGACATCAACGAACATTTGATCGTCGAACTTTACTCTAAGTAAAGTTTAGCACTTAAGAGAGGACATAATGCAGGGTTCTGTAACAGAGTTTTTAAAACCTCACCTAGTTGATGTTGTTCAATACAGCCCAACTCATGCAAAAGTGACTTTAGAGCCACTTGAGCGTGGTTTTGGACATACTTTAGGTAATGCACTACGCCGCATTTTATTATCATCTATGCCGGGATATGCAGTAACCGAAGTTGAAATTGACGGTGTTCTGCATGAGTATAGTACTAAAGAAGGCGTTCAAGAAGATGTACTTGATATTCTGCTTAATTTGAAAAAATTAGCAGTACGTGTGCATACTAAAGATGATGTTATGCTGACTTTAAATAAATCAGGTATTGGTGCAGTTACTGCATCGGATATCACTCATGATGGTGATGTTGAAATTGTTAATCCTGATTTAGTAATTTGTCATCTTACTGATGCCAATGCTTCAATTAGTATGCGTATTCGTGTACAACGAGGACGTGGTTATGTCCCTGCTTCTGCTCGCGTTAAGTCAGAAGATGAAGAGCGACCAATTGGTCGTCTATTAGTTGATGCTTGTTATAGCCCAGTTGAGCGCATTGCATATTCTGTCGATGCGGCTCGTGTGGAACAACGTACCGATTTAGATAAACTGGTTATCGATATGGAAACCAATGGTACCATTGATCCAGAAGAATCTATTCGTCGCGCATCAACTATTTTGGCTGAACAACTTGAAGCTTTCGTTGATTTACGTGATGTACGTCAACCTGAAGTTAAAGAAGATAAACCGGAATTTGATCCGATTCTTCTACGTCCAGTAGATGATCTCGAATTAACTGTTCGGTCTGCTAATTGCTTAAAAGCAGAAGCAGTTCATTATATTGGTGATTTAGTACAACGTACCGAAGTTGAGCTACTTAAAACCCCTAATCTTGGTAAGAAATCGCTTACTGAAATTAAGGATGTGCTCGCTTCTCGTGGTTTATCTTTAGGCATGCGTCTTGAGAACTGGCCACCAGCAAGTATTGTTGAAGACTAAGATAAAATTTATATAAGAAGGATAAAGTTATGCGCCATCGTAAAAGTGGTCGTCAACTGAACCGAAATAGCAGCCATCGTCAAGCAATGTTTCGTAACATGACTAGTTCACTTGTTGAACATGAAATCATCAAAACTACATTGCCTAAAGCAAAAGAGTTGCGTCGTGTTGTTGAACCGTTAATTACGCTAGCCAAAAGCGATAGCGTAGCTAATCGCCGTTTGGCTTTTGCTCGTATCCGTGATAAAGATACAGTGAAAAAATTATTTTCAGATTTAGGTCCACGTTTTGCTACCCGTCCTGGTGGTTATGTACGTATTTTAAAATGTGGTTTCCGCGATGGAGATAATGCACCAATGGCTTATATTGAATTAGTTGATCGCCCTGCAGTAGAAGCAGAAGCAGCAGCTGAATAAAAAATTTAACTCATTGAGAACTAAAACCGGCAATTAAGCCGGTTTTTTATTGAGCTGAATTTAACTTTTATACCTTCATCTTTAATAAACAAACTTGATGATTTTAGACAACCACTATCGTAATGGTTGCTTTGATAAGTTTCCTAAACAAATAATTGGAATAAATTGTTTATAGTTTTCGATATTTTATCTGACATACAGTTGTTATATTGTTAGCTATACTAAAGTCGTTTTAATACTTCAATTAATTTCACGTAATTAAAATATATTAAGCTTACTGTCTGTTTTGTTGATTAATTTTAATTGTTCTTAAATAAAAATAGGTTAATTTCAAGGTCGTTTAATAATGTGGGGGTGGTGTTTCTTCTGCTAAGCTGGCAATATTAGATGACTGATTTGCTTGTATTTTTTGTGATAAAAGCATTAATTGTTCTTTTAATTTGCTAATATCAGCTTGTAGGTGCATAACCATCTGATTGAGTTCTTCAATGGTCATATCTTGAAATGCTACTTTGGTTTCTAATAATTCTAATCGTTGTTTCATAAGATCTTTAATAAGAGTATGTAGGTAAAGATACATTGTAAGTAAAAATGGCTATTAAATCCATCCTCGTTCAGCAAATGACACATATTGTCCTTTACCTATCACAAGATGATCAAGAATCCGAATATCAATTAATTCACAAACTTGTTCAATCTTTTGTGTCAGGACGCGATCGGCTTGACTGGGCTCTGCAATACCAGAAGGGTGATTATGCGCTAGAATTAATGCAGCTGCATTATACTGTAATGCCTGTCTAGCAATTTCGCGTGGATGAACTTCTACACAGTTATAGGTACCAGTAAACATTTCTTCTGCAGTAATTACATGATTTTGGTTATCTAAAAAAATCACCATAAAAATTTCACGATCTTTGTTTGCTAATCGACTTGCTAAATAATGATGAGTTAAAGAAGGTGAAGTAAGGGAATTTTCTTTCATTATTTTCACTTTAAGATAGCGATGTGAAAGTTCGACAACCGCCTTTAGTTGTGTGTATTTGGCGGTACCTAAACCATGTTTTTTACAAAAATCACTGTGACTTGCATTAATTAAATTATAAAAAGAACCAAATTCATTTAATAATTTTTGTGATAATTCTAAAACAGGTATATTTCGCGTACCTGTACGTAAAAATAATGCGAGCAATTCAGCATCACTTAATGTTTCAACCCCAAAACGTAAGAGTTTTTCACGAGGCATTAATGTTGGCGAGGGTGAGGACATAATTAGTAATTTATTCCAAAATAAGAATAAATTATTGATAAAAAGAAGGAAGTATAAAGACCCAATTTAAAATTTTGGGAAATTAATCACAAACTACATGAATTCTTTACGAAAAAAAAGCGCCGACAGGCGCTTTTGTAATGAATTTTGTTCGGTGAATTAATGACAACCACAGCCACCATGACCACCGCCACAGCAACCTGTATCTTCATCTTCATCATCGTGGCCACCACAACCGCAACCACCATGTCCATGGTCGTGCCCGTGTGCACCGTGAATGTGTCCATGTGCTATCTCTTCTTCTGTTGCTTCACGAACCGCTAATACTTCAACATTAAATTGTAGATCTTGTCCTGCTAACATATGATTACCATCAATAGTCACTGTATCGCCATCAATAGCTGTGATTTCAACCGGTAATGAGCCATGGTCGGTATCAGCAAAAAAACGCATACCAACTTCTAATTCATCAACGCCTACAAAAACATCACGAGGAACGTTTTGTACTAAAGCATCGTTAAAATCTCCATAGGCATTGATGATTTCAACATCAAATTTATCACCAACTTGATGGCCTTCTAAGGCATTTTCAAGGTCTTGTAATAAGTTTCCTGCACCTTGTAAATATTCAAGTGGTGCAGCCGCTGTTGCTTCATCAACTAAAACCCCATCTTTTGTTCTAACTTGATAAGCTAAACTAACCACCGTGTTTTTTGCTATTTTCATATTTTCTCCAACAAACTTGTATTGCACAAATTGGCATAGATTTTAACGGAAAAAACTCCATCTGTATGCTATTTTCTTAAGTTTATTACAAATCACTATGTTTAAGATGAAACTAAATAAGGTTTTTATAAAAAATTAATTTATCAAAATTTACGTTATTGCTAAATTGGTTATTTTATATGGCCTTGTAAAAATCTTATTTACCTTAACTGTATATGACAGTAAATTATAGTGTATTAGGAAATGATGATTCGAATTTGTAGACTTAAATCAGAAGTTTGCAATCAGTTAAATTTACGATATAGAAAATAACGGGTAGGTATCACAATGTTAAATGTTAATGAATATTTTGATGGTAAAGTTAAATCAATTAGTTTTGAAAATGCTTCGGCTGGTTCTGCTTCTGTTGGTGTAATGTTACCGGGCGAATATATTTTTAGTACTATCAATCCTGAAGAAATGACAGTTATAACGGGTTCGCTTAAGGTGTTACTACCTACAGCCGATGATTGGCAAGTTTTCCAAGCAGGACAAGTTTTTCATGTTGCTGGTGAAAGCAAATTTGATGTTCAGGTTGTTGAAGCGACAGCTTATCTTTGTCGTTATTTAGCAAATTAATAAGGCTATTTTAATTTATTATGGCTTTAAGATAATTAAACATTAATTAATGCCTAAAACGATACTCCCACCAATGGGGTGGGAGTATTTTAGCGTTTTTATAACTGAATCGATAACTTATTTAAGTTCTAACTCATTCATCGCCGCGATGCTAAAGCCACCATCAACATGGATGACTTCACCCGTAATGCCTGACGATAAATTTGAACATAAGAATGCTGCTGAATTACCGACATCTTCAATCGTTACTGTACGACGAATAGGCGTTACTGATTCACAATGTGATAACATCTTTTTAAAGTCTTTAATGCCTGATGCGGCTAAAGTACGAATAGGGCCAGCAGAAATGGCATTGACACGAATACCTTCAGGTCCCATTGCATTTGCCATATAACGTACATTTGCTTCTAAAGATGCTTTAGCAAGACCCATAACATTATAATTAGGAATTGCACGTTCAGCGCCTAAATAAGAAAGCGTGACTAATGCTGAGTTAGGATTTAGCATTGAACGACAAGCTTTAGCCATCGCAACAAAGCTATAAGAGCTAATATCATGCGCAATGGCAAAACCTTCACGCGTTACCGCATTAACATAATCACCATCTAATTGATCACCTGGTGCGAAGGCGATTGCATGAACAAAACCATCGAATTTATCCCAAGTTTTAGCTAGCTCTGTAAATAATGTTGTGATGCTTTCATCATGCGCGACATCACAAGGTAAAACGATTTTAGAATTAAAATCAGCAGCAAACTCTTCAACACGGCCTTTTAATTTTTCGCTTTGATAAGTAAAAGCTAATTCTGCGCCTTCACGGTGCATCGCTTTTGCAATACCGTAAGCAATAGAACGATTACTTGCAACGCCGGTAACCAGTATGCGTTTACCTGTTAAAAATCCCATAAATTGTTCCTCTAATATTTATTACTCTATATTTTAGAATGCTGATGATTATATGTTGATATAGTTAACTTCGCTACTATAAATTTATTTTTCCTGATTTAAACATCATTTTATTTATAAAAAGTAAGTTGTTTATTGGGTTAATACTTGACTATAATAATCAACTATTAGATAGCATTGTTGGTACTTCGTGATGAAAGATAAAGATTTAGTTTGCTACAAAACGTTTCCTGTTTGGGATGCAAAAACGTTACCCGATTTGTTTCGTGAAAAACATAATACACAACTAGGCACTTGGGCAAAATTAAACATTATAAAAGGTCATATCAATTTTGATATGTTAACCGAGCAAGGCGATATCGTTTCTCAATATGTTTTTGATGTTGAGCATCAGCCTCCATTTATTGAGCCTCAGCAATGGCATCGAATAGCTCAAGTTTCAGATGATTTGCAGTGCCAGTTGGCTTTTTATTGTCAACCTGAGGATTATAGCCAGAAAAAATATCAGATGACTAAAACCCATTCTGACGTGTTGGAAGTCTGTCAAATCATTCAGGCCGGAAAAGCGCTAGATTTAGGTTGTGGTTCAGGTCGTAATTCACTCTATCTACAGCTACTTGGTTTTGATGTTGATGCCGTTGATAAGTCAGAAATGAGTATTAGTAATTTACAAGAAATTATTGCAAACGATCATTTATCGCATATCAATGCATCTATTTATGATATTAACCAGGCTAATTTAAAAGGTAACTACGATTTAATTATTTCAACTGTTGTAATGATGTTTTTACAACCAGATAGAATTCCCGATATCATTCATAATATGCAAAACATAACTAAAACGGATGGTTATAATTTAATTGTTTGCGCTATGTCAACTGATGATTTTCCTTGCACTGTAGGATTTTCGTTTACGTTTAAAGAGAATGAGTTACTTAATTATTATCAAAATTGGGACATCCTAAAATACAATGAAGATGTTGGCGAACTGCATAAAACGGATATCCATGGCAACCGAATAAAGCTCCGCTTTGCGACGCTGTTAGCCAAAAAACGATAATATTACAGGAATTTATCCTGCAATATCTTTTTAATTATTTCTCCAGTATCTTACCTACTTCAAACCATGCTTTGCGAGAGTTCAATAGATCTTGAGCTGACATCGGTTTTTTACCTGCGGGTTGTAAAAGTGTCATATTTAATGCGCCATCACTTGTTGCAATACATATCCCTTTTTTATCCGCTTGTAAAATAGTACCAACAGGTTGATTGTTGGATGTTTTTATCACTTCTGCTTGCCATACCTTTACTGGCTCGCCATTAACGTCAAAATAACTCACAGGCCAAGGATTAAAGGCGCGAATGCAACGTTCAAGTTGCTGTGCCGATAGGTTCCAATCAAGTTTAGCTTCTTGTTTAGATAATTTTTCAGCGTAAGTAACCTGTGATGGATCTTGTTTTTCGGGTTGGATTTTTCCTTCGGTAATTAGTGTTAAGGTATCAAGTAGTCCTTGTGGACCTAATTGTGCCAGTTTGTTATATAACGTTGCACTGGTATCAGAAGGTTCAATTGGACAGGTGAGCTTATATAACATATCACCCGTATCAAGCCCGGCATCCATTTGCATAATCGTAATACCGGTTAAAGTATCACCTGCCCAACAAGCGCGTTGAATAGGAGCTGCGCCGCGCCATCTTGGTAATAATGAACCATGCACATTTAAACAACCTAGTTTAGGCATATTAAGCACAGCTTGCGGTAAAATAAGACCATATGCCACCACAATCATAATGTCGGCATTGAGCTCAGCAATGATTTTTTGATTTTCTTCAGTTTTGAGTGTAGCTGGTTGATAAACCGGAAGATGATTTTCGATAGCTAATTGTTTAACCGGACTTGCCGTTAACTTATTACCACGCCCAGCAGGACGATCGGGCTGAGTAAAAACAGCTATCACATTATGTTTCGCTTCGATTAAAGCTTGTAGGTGTTTGGCTGCAAAATCAGGGGTACCTGCAAAAATAATGTTTAATGGCTTGATATTTTGTGGCATGTATCTTTATCCATAATCAGAAAATAATGAGTGGCATTATAACTGAAATTTTCTTGAGAATCTTTAAACAGAAAGGCGCTTAATTGATAATTAGCGCCTTTGCTTCAAGATAGAGAATAAGTAAAAATTTTATAAAGGTAGATTTCGTTTAATCATACATTCACGAAATATTTCAAAAAGTTTATTTTGTTTTTGTATGCCTTTTTCGTAATAAATACCATGATTTAATATAATCCAGAACCAATCGTCTTTGAAGCTTTTTAACATTCTATATTGTCCATTCAGTCTAAAATTACTTATTTTCCCTGATTTAATCATCCTTAAAGACCAGACCATTTGTATTTGAATTATCAAACTAAGGACTGCAAATATGCCAATTATAACCGCTGCTGCGACACAAGTCCCCATTATTGTTTGTAAAAATTCACTCATTTTTTATATCCTTATTTATAAAAATTTATTTTTATAACTAGAAGTTTTAGTACTTTTTATTCTAGTATAGTCATCAAAAATTTACTTTATTATAAAATTAAAACGGGAAGAATATTGGCACTAAAGCAATATCAACCGCCATCACTAAAAAGGTTAATGGTACGCCAACTTTAACAAAATCACTAAAACTATACCCCCCAGGCGCAACTACCATCGTTTTAACTGGCGAAGAAACGGGTGTGATAAACGACGCCGAGGTTGCGATGGCAACAGTCATAGCGAATGGATAAGGGGAATAACCAAATTTTAAGGCTAAATCAATCGCAATTGGCGCGATTAATATGGCGGTCGCTGTATTAGAAATAAATAATCCGACAATTGAACATAATAAAAAAACAAAGGTAAGTACCATATATGGACCAAAAGATCGTAAATGGACTTCAAGCCAAGCCGAAATGAGTGATATACCACCAGTTTTATTTAGTGCTAATGCAAAAGGCATCATCCCTATAATTAAAATTAATGTTGGCCAGTGTATTGACTTGTAGGCATTAGTCATATCAATGCATTTTGTTGCGCCCATTAATAAACAGGCAATAAGTGCTGCAACAACATTTGGCACAATACCGGTTACCATTAATATAATCATGATAGCTAAATTAATTAAGGCAGCATAAGCTTGTGAGCTTGCTGGAGCAATGTCATCGATATCGGAAGGATAATCGAGTACTACAAAATCACTGGTACGGGTTTGTAGTTTTTGAATTGATCCCCAATCTCCACAGACTAACAGGGTATCACTCATTTCTAATCGTTCTTGGAATAAGTTATTAGTTTCAACAGGAGCATGATTGCGCCAAATACCGATTACGGTCAAAAAATATTTACTACGAAAATCGATTTCATTAAGTGTTTTACCACATAAGCTTGATTCCGGTAATAAGGCAACTTCAGCCATACCGACCTCTTTAACTTGTTCTGAAAAATATTCACCACGCAATACCTTAGGTTCAAGATTATTGGTATTTAGAAAAGTACGATAGTCAGCTTCGGAGTGTGACATATCAAGCAGTAATATATCGTTTTCTCTAAATTCCGTTGAACCATTGACGGGAATAAGAACCTTTTGGAATTTACGCCAACGTTCAATACCAATAACATTTACGCCATGTTCACTACGCAAGTGTAGGCCATCGATGGTTCGACCAACAAAAGGTGAACCCGCTAAAATTTGCGCACGATGTGCTCGACCAATTAATTTATAGTCACGAATCAAATCCGTAATTCGTCGTCTTTGCGGTTGAATTGTTGTTGGCGCAAGTTGATCTGCGGTAAGCAACCAGTTACGAGTTAATACACAGTAAATAAGACCAACAAACAATACGCCTAAACCTATTGGCGTAATTGAGAAAAAACCAAACTCAGTTAATTTAAAATGGCTAAGTTCACTATTTACGACTAAATTTGGTGCAGTTGCAACTAAAGTCATCATACCGCTAATAAGAGCGGCAATACAAAGTGGCATCATCAATTTTTTGACATGAATACCCGTATGGTTGGCAATACTGATAGCAACCGGAATAAAAATCGCAACTACGCCAGTAGAACTCATTATTGAACCAAGTAGAGCAGAGCCCAGCATAATATAAATGATGATACGAATATCGTTCTTACCCGCTATTTTTAGGATATATTCACTCATTTTAAACGATATACCGGTTCTAACTAGGCTTTCACCAATGATAAATAATAATGCAATAAGAACGATATTGGGATCGCTAAATCCGGCTAATGCTTCAGATGGTGTTAATATACCTGTAATGGTAATAGCGGTAATTGTCAGTATCGCTATTATGTCCATTCTCAATTTACTAAACGAAAATAGTAAAATTGCGATCAATAACAATATACAAATAATTAATAATGGAAAATATTGGGATAAATAATCAGGTAACAGAGCAGAAATTGATGATATTAACCCATGCTCAGATGACAATTGTTTCACAAAAGCAACTCTATGAAGTAAATACTATGTTAAACATAATACATTGATTTATTGTAATAGGGAATATTATCCAATCAAGTTATCTTAAAATTGACCACTTTATTATTACATTTTTAACATTTTCTGCTGTTTTTTTTATAACCTATTCGCATTATGGCAAAGTAGGTGTAATTTATGCATCTAAAAGTGGAATAAAACAATAAAAGTTTTTAGGAGAAACTATGTCATCAAAAAAATCAGTAGCACAAATTATAGTCGATGTTTTAGGTGAAGCCGGAGTTAAACATTGTTATGGGATTGTGGGCGATACATTAAACCAAATTACATCTGCCATTAAAAAAAGTGATATTGAGTGGGTGCACGTTCGTCATGAGGAAGTGGGGGCTTTTGCTGCAGGCGCTGAAGCTTATCTAACTGATCAAATAACTGCATGTGCAGGTTCATGTGGACCAGGAAGCTTACACTTTATTAATGGTATTTACGAAGCGCAACGTAATAAAGTGCCGGTTATTTTATTAGCAAGCCAATTGGTTACTTCACAAAGAGGAACTGATTTTCCACAAGAAGTTGATTTTCCATCTGTTTATAAAAATTGTTCGGTATTTTGTCAGGAAATAAATGATCCAACACAAGCAAGACAAATAACCACAGCGGCAGTTCAAGCTGCGATTAATCAACGAGGCGTTGCTGTTTTAGTCATTCCTTATAATATTAGTTTAGAAAAAGTAGAAGATAATAGTGGTCATAAAATTTACCATCCTAAACCAATTATTCATCCTTCTAACGAAGAACTTAATCAAATTGCTGATATATTAAATAAAAATCATAAGATAGCAATCTTTGCCGGACAAGGCGCTCATGAGGCTCATGATGAATTAATTGGTCTTGCAGAAAAACTAAAAGCGCCAATTGTGCATACATCAAGAGCCAAAGATTTTGTTGAATATGATAACCCATATAATGTGGGTATGACTGGTATGTTTGGGGTTGAATCAGGTTCGACCGCAATCAAAGATTGTGACGTACTACTGATGTTAGGTGCTGATTTTGCTTGGTCACAATTTTACCCAAATAAAGCAATCATTATCCAAGTTGACATTGATGCTACGCATCTTGGACGACGTCATCCTGTGAGTGTGGGCGTTGTTGGTAGTACTAAACCAACAATTACAGCTTTATTGCCATTAATTAACGAAAAGCAAGAGACAGCTTTCTTAGTGAAATGTCGTGAGCTATACACCAAGTCAATGAATAAATTAAATAAAAAATCAATGCCTTCAAAAGCAACCATTCATCCTCAATATTTAACTGAATTAGTGGATAAATATGCAACAGATGATGCGGTTCTTTGTGCTGATGTTGGATCTGCTATGGTTTGGGCATGTAGACATTTTAATACTAATGGTAAAAGACGCACCGTAATTAGTTTAAAACATGGCACAATGGCAAATGCGATGCCTCAAGCGTTAGGTGTACAAAAGGCATTTCCTAATCGCCAAGTCATAACTTTATCTGGTGACGGTGGTATTAGTATGTTGATGGGGGATTTATTAACCACCATCCAAGAAAAATTACCAATAAAAATTATCGTACTTAACAATGGTTCACTTAATTTTGTTGAATTAGAGCAGAAAGTAGAAGGATTAGTTGATCATTATACCGACCTACAAAACCCTAATTTTGCTAAAGTTGCTGAATCTATGGGATTGTTTGCAATAAGTGTAGAAGACTCTGATCTGCTTGAAGCAGCAATGCAATCATTTTTATCACACCCAGGCCCTGCATTGTTGGATGTGAAAACCAGCTCAAATGAGCTTGTTATGCCACCTGAAATCCAAGCGTCACAAGTGATGGGCATGGCACTTTATAGTGTAAAAGCCTCATTGCACGGCAAAATGGGAGATGTAGTTGATTTGTTAGTGGATAATTTCATTAAAAAATAATTCATGCTAAGTCGCCTAATGATGTATCATGAAGTTTAAGATAAAGGCTAATTACATGATATATTAAGATTTCTGCCGCAACATGCGGCAGAAAATCGAATTAAAAGCTCACCGCCCCTTGTTCTGCTGAAGTTAAATTTTCCCGAATAACCGAAAAAAGCTCACGGCCATAGCCATAATGAGAATCATGTAAATCAAACGCATAAGGTTGACGCTTAGCGAGTTCAGCTTCATCTACAAGTAAAGTGATTTCACCCGTTTGACCATTAACTCGAATAATATCACCCTCTTGCACTTTACTTAACAATCCCCCTTCGTAAGCTTCTGGCGTCACATGAATTGCTGCTGGTACTTTGCCTGATGCACCAGATAATCGACCATCCGTTAATAACGCAACTTTGTACCCACGATCTTGTAAAACACCGAGTGGTGTAATCAGTTTATGTAATTCAGGCATACCAATTGCTTTTGGTCCTTGATAACGAACAACAACAACACAATCTTTATCTAACTTACCTGCTTTATAATCTGCATCTAAATCATATTGACTATTAAATATTACTGCTGGTGCTTCAATTATTTGATGCTCTTTAGCGATGGCAGACGTTTTCATAATAGCTCGCCCTAAATTGCCAGACATGACTTTTAAGCCGCCATGTGAATCAAATGGCTTTTTAATTGATGCGATAACATTTTCGTCGAGTGATTTGTTTGGACCTTCGCGGAAAATTAATTTACCATTTTCTAAAATAGGCTCTTTGGTATAGTGGCTAAGACCTCGCCCAACAACAGTTTCAACATCTTCGTGTAATAGACCACCTTCAAGCAATTCTCTGACAAGTAGTGATGTTCCTCCGGCAGCTTGAAAATAATTAATATCAGCTGGGCCATTTGGATAAATTCGACATAAGAGTGGAACAACTGTTGAAAGATCCGAAATATCATCCCAATTAACGATAATCCCAGCAGCCTTAGCCATAGCAACAATATGCATTGTTAGATTGGTTGAGCCACCTGTCGCGAGTAATGCAACTAGACCATTTACAATTACTTTTTCATCAACCATTTTACCAACAGGCATATAATTACCTGATTGATTTGTGAGGCGGGTAATTTGCTGCGCGGCTGCATTAGTTAACTCAAAACGTAATGCTGTTTCTGGATGGACAAATGCGGCTCCGGGTAAATGTAATCCCATAAGTTCAATGACCATTTGATTACTATTTGCGGTGCCATAAAAAGTACACGTTCCACTGGTATGGTATGACGCTGATTCAGATTCTAATAAATCTTCGCGAGAGGCTTTTCCTTCTGAATAGAGCTGGCGTATACGAACTTTTTCTTTATTTGGCAAACCTGAAGGCATTGGGCCGGCTGGTATAAAAATAGCAGGTAAGTGCCCAAAAGTGAGCGCGCCGATAAATAATCCTGGTACAATTTTATCACATATACCAAGATATAAAGCGCCATCAAACATATTGTGTGACAAACCAATAGCAACTGACATAGCAATGATATCTCGACTCATTAACGAAAGTTCCATCCCCGGCTCACCTTGCGTAACGCCATCACACATGGCCGGTACACCGCCAGCCATTTGGCCAACAGCACCTAGTTTATGCAGCACTTTTCGTATCTGTTCTGGATAAAACTCATAAGGTTTATGTGCTGATAACATATCGTTATAAGCACTAATAATGCCAATATTACTTTTTAATATATTTTTTAAGTCATTTTTATCATCAATACAACAAGCGGCAAAACCATGTGCTAAATTACTGCAAGGCAGATTGGCTCGATTGACTCTGTTAGACATGGCATGTTCTATTTTCTGTAAATAAGCTTCACGCGAAGCTTTTGAGCGCGCTATAATACGCTGTGTAACTGCTTGAACTGTTGGATTCACATTAACCTCGTAATTTTTATTGTTATATTCTTTTAATTTTTATATGTTAAAAGCAGTGGCAAATTGAACGGATGACGTTTTCAGTATCGTTGATAACCCCTGCTAATGGCTGTTCGATATTGATGGTATAAACCTCTTTTTCATCAGGCGTCGGCTCTTCTAAGGTATCAAATTGTGATTGCAACATATTGGCTTTTTGATAATGCCCTTCACGTTTTGCTAACCGTTCAGCAATAACATCAAAGCTGCCTTTTAAGTATATAAAGTGAACATTTTCATTTTCACCCCGAATAATATCTCGATAGCGTTTTTTTAACGATGAACAAATTATAATCGAAATATTATTAACATTACTCATTGCAAATGCTGCATTACTGATTAAATGGAGCCAAGGCATACGATCATCATCATTTAATGGGATACCATTACGCATTTTTATGATATTTGCTTTAGAGTGTAAAAAATCACCATCAAGAAAAGCAGCATCAAAGTCATAAGCCACTTGCTTTGCGACTGCTGATTTTCCGCAACCAGATACTCCCATAAAAACAAAAACTTGTTTATTTTTTTTAGTCATTGTTTATCCTTATTATTCCTTTGTTACGGGTAACATTTTGTCACATTAATCTTTTTTTGCAATAGATAAAACATTTTTTTGTGATCGTGATCAGATTTTATCTTTTGCTATCTCAATTAGATGGAGATGATTTATTTCTCTTTATTTGAAAAAAATAGATTTCGATCACAAAACTTATTATTGCTGTTTGCTTTTATATTCGAAAGAAAATAATCTTTCGAATATAGCTTTTGTTTTCGAAATAACATAAATCAAGTATGGAGATTAATTATGAAAAAATGCCGGCTTCTTTTCGAAGACAACCTTGTTTTTAAAAATCAATTAGAAGCATTAACCTATATCAGTCAGCAATTGCAGCAAAAAACAATTGTTAAAAAAAGTCATTTGCAAGCACTTATCGCAAGAGAAAATGCCTTTCCAACCGGCATTGCATTTGATAATTATGCTGTTGCGATTCCTCACTGTGAAGCTGAACATGCCAATACCCCTGCTATTTTTATTTTGCGAACAGGTTCACCGGTTGCTTTCAATCGGGCTGATGATGATAGTTTAGTTGATGTCTCGCTAATTATTTCGTTAGTTGTTACCTCGCCTGCAGATCAATTAGCGCTTTTAAAAGCCTTATTTACTAATTTGCAACATGAAGAATTTTATCAGTTTCTTCTAAATGCATCGCAAGAACAAATTACGACGCATTTTGAAAAAGTAATATTTCATCAATGAGTTACAGGAGTTTTTATGAAAAAAAAGATTATTGTTGCCTGTGGTGGTGCTGTTGCAACTTCGACATTAGCCGCGGAAGAAATAAAAGAACTATGCAATGAAAATAATATTCAACTTGATCTTATTCAATGTCGTATAAACGAAATAAACACGTTTATTGATGATGTCGACTTAATTTGTACTACAGCAAAGATGGATCAACAGTTTGGTGATATTCCTATTGTACATGGCATGCCTTTTGTGTCTGGTGTAGGTATCGATCAACTTAAACAAAAAATCTTATCTATTTTAAAAGGATAAATCTATGTTTACAGAAATTATGCAGTACATTTTGGATCTAGGTCCATCAGTAATGTTACCTATTGTCATTATCCTATTTTCGTTAGCATTAAGAATGAAACTGGGTGATTCATTAAAAGCTGGAATCCATATAGGTATTGGTTTTGTCGGTATTGGATTGGTTGTTGGTTTATTAACTAGTTCGGTCGGACCTGCGGCGCAAGCAATGGCGGAACGGTTTGATATTAGTCTTAGTATTGTTGATGTTGGATGGCCTGGTGCAGCGCCAATGACTTGGGCCTCACAAATTGCCTTAGTTGCCATTCCTATCGCCATTGTCGTCAATATAGTTATGTTAATTTTAAAATTGACGCGTGTGGTGAATGTTGATATTTGGAATATCTGGCACATGACATTTACAGGTGCACTTGTTTATATCGCGACTGGTTCTTATTGGTTAGGTATTTTAGGTGTTATTGTTCATGCCATTATTGCTTATAAATTAGGTGATTGGTTTGCTAACGATACAAAAGATTTTTTTGAGTTAGATGGAATTGCCGTGCCTCATGGTACCTCAGCATATTGTGGTCCGATAGCTGTGTTTGTTGATACAGTAATTGAAAAAATTCCTTTCATTAACAAAATTAATTTTAATGCTGTTGATATGCAAAAACGGTTTGGCGCATTTGGCGAACCGGTTACAGTTGGTTTATTTATGGGGATATTGTTAGGATTACTTGCAGGTTATGGCGTCAAACAAACATTACAACTGGCGATTCAAACCGCGGCAGTCATGTTATTAATGCCTAGAGTGATTAAACCCATCATGGATGGATTAACTCCCATTTCTAAACAAGCACGTAAACATTTACAATCAAAATTTGGCGGGCAAGATTTTTTAATTGGTTTAGATCCTGCCTTATTACTCGGTCACTCAACAGTCGTATCTGCCAGTTTAATTTTTATTCCATTAAGTATTTTTATTGCAATCGTTCTTCCCGGTAATGAGGTATTACCTTTTGGTGATTTAGCAACAATTGGCTTTTTTATCGCAATGGGTGTGGCGATTCATCAAGGCAATCTGTTTAGGATTATTATTTCCGGTTCAATCATTATTGCTATTACGCTTTGGATTGCAACTCAAATGGTGCCACTAACCACTCAGCTTGCCGTCAATGCCGGTACTATTACTGCTGGTAATGGCATCTCGGTTGGTGCGATGGATCAAGGTGGTTCGCCTATTACCTATATCATGGTTCAGTTAGTTAATTTAAATCAACCTATTGGTTTTGCAGTTATTGGTATCTTTTATTTGTTCTGCCTGTATTTAACCTGGAAACGAGCACAAAAACATAAATTATTGCAACAGCAAATAATAGCAAAAGACCAGATAAATCAATAAATTCGAAGTTGCACTTTAAAAAAAATTAACTGGCTTTGACTATGCGTAATAAGTCAAAGCAATACATTAACAAAATGTGATGACTAACGTAAGGAAATGAAAATGAAAACAGTTATTGTCAATGAAGGCGGAACTTTAGCTGTACAACATGTTGAAGTACCTAAAATAACCTCGCAAAATCAAATTTTAGTAAAAGTGGCTTATTGTGGTTTATGTGGTTCTGATATCCCAAGAATCTTTCATCATGCTGCACATTTTTATCCAATTACACTGGGTCATGAGTTTAGTGGTACCGTGGTTGAAAAAGGCGAGGCAGTCACGGGCTTTGCGATTGGTGATTTGATCTCTTGTGTGCCTTTATTGCCTTGTTTTAAATGTGATGAATGCCAAAAACACTATTATTCACTGTGTAAAAACTATACCTTTGTCGGATCAAGAATGGCAGGTGGATTTGCTCAATATATAGTATTAGATCAAAAAAACGCATTTAAATTACCCGAAGGAGTAAATGCATTGGAAGGCGCTTTTTTTGAGCCAATGACAGTGGGTATGCATGCACTATTATTGGCTAAAGGATGCCAAGATAAAAATTTAGTGATTGTTGGTGGTGGCACAATAGGGTTACTTACCCTGTTATGTGCCAAAGCGATGGGGGCTAAATCGATTACGGTTGTTGATATCAATGATGAGCGTTTAAAACTAGCTCAAAAATTAGGCGCTGATGCTGTCTATAATTCTAAAGATTTAACCGCTCAAGATATTCATCAAGCTTTGTCATCATGCCGTTTTGAGCAAATTGTTTTAGAAACTGCAGGATCGCCTATTACGGTTAAATTAGCTATCGAGATTGCCGGTCCTAGGGCCAAGGTCTGTTTGATTGGCACACTGCATAATGATCTTACCTTGCCAGAAAAAACATTTGGTTTGATTTTAAGGAAGGAGCTTGCAATCTTAGGTAGTTGGATGAACTATTCCGATCCTTGGCCTGGTAAAGAGTGGCAACTGGTGAGCCAATTTTTTGTAGACGGCAAAATTAAGCTTGATGATCTCATTGCTGTGATTGGTGATTTTGACGCTTTTGTTCATGAAGTGAGTAGTTTGAATGGACAACCCATGAATGGCAAAATTTTATTGAATTGCCGTTAGAATTTTAAATTAATTCCACCATGAAAAAGAGCGCTTATCTTTTGATTTTGTTTGTTATACACTGCTGAAAAATTTTCGAAAAAGGAAATAATATGAATGCAAGTGAAAGACGTCAACAGATATTAGCGCTTATTAATATGAAAGGTACTTTATTGGTGAGTGATTTATCTCAGCAATATGATGTTTCAGAAGTCACGATTCGAACTGATCTCAGATTGCTAGAAAAACAAGGCGTATTAATACGTTTTCATGGTGGCGCAACTAAAATCGTTGATAATGGAGAAATGAAATCGTTTAAAGAGTTGCAATTAGAAGATCGCTATCAGCGATTTATAGAAGCAAAAAAGCGTATTGCAATTGAAGCAGTTAAACATGTTAAAGAAGGTGATACTATTATTTTAGATAGCGGTAGTACAACTATGCTAATAGCTGAAGAGCTGGTAAAACTAAAACATATTACAGTGATTACCAATAGTCTGACGTCAGCATTTATCTTATCAGACAATAGTGACATCATGTTGTTTATGTGTGGAGGTACGCTCAGACACAAAACACGTTCTTTTCATGGAAAAATTGCTGAGCAATCATTAGCCGGCATTTCAGCAGATATTTTGTTTGTTGGCGCAGACGGGATTGATGCTGAAAGAGGAATAACAACGTTTAATGAAGGTTATACTATAAGTAGCGTTATGGCTAAAGCTGCAAAACATGTGATTGCGGTTTTAGATTCATCAAAGTTTGGGCGTAATGGTATCAATGTTGTGTTACCTATGAGCCAGCTTGATGTAATTATTACAGATGTTGATGTTAATAGTCGATGTAAACAAGAATTTGAAGCAAAAGGTGTTGGTTTTATAGCTGTATAAAATACAAGGATGATGGGATTTCGATGGAATGTCGTTTATAAAAAAATCATCAATTTCAGCTTATCGAATTTAAGCAAAGACTAATACTGTTACAAACTTTTTTCTTACATCATATTAACCAAATTAAGTAAGTTGAATATTTCTCATAAACAATAGTAGAGCATCATTTGTGTAGGAAAAAAACATGATATTAACCATTACAATGAACCCTTCGGTGGATATCTCTTATCCACTGGCAAAATTTAACATTAATGATATTAATCGAGTAAAAGACGTCAGAAAAACAGCCGGAGGGAAGGGACTGAATGTAACTCGGGGGATTAAATATTCGGGGATAGATGTATTAGCTTCGGGTATTGTTGGTGGCACTACGGGTGAATATATTCAAAAAAAATTGACTGAAGATGATATTAAATATGATTTTTATATTACAAAGCAGGAATCAAGAAATTGTATAGCGATTTTACATGAGGGGAATCAAACTGAAATTCTTGAATCAGGACCTATACTTACTGAACAAGATGTGATTCATTTTTTCAATCATTATCAAACACTATTAAGTCAGGCCAAAGTAATCACAATTTCTGGATCGTTGCCCCAAGGTTTTCCTGTTAATTTTTATGCTCAACTTATTGAAAAAGCGAATAAAAACAATATTCCCGTTTTACTTGATTCATCTGGCAACATGCTGCATGAGGTGTTAATCTCCCAAAATAAACCATATTTGATAAAACCCAATAAGAGTGAACTACAACAAATTCTACAAGTTAATATTGATGAACAAAATATTGATTCACTGATTTCAGCGGTTAATCATCCTTTGTTGGATAACATCGCTTTTGTCATTGTATCATTGGGTAAAAATGGCGCCTTTGCTCGTTGTCATGGACAATATTATCGAGTAACAATTCCTAAAATTAATGTGGTTAATCCTGTCGGTTCTGGAGATGTAACTTTAGCTGGGCTGGCTGTTGGTATTCACCAACATGAACCGGTAGAGGTGATGCTTAAACGAGCTATGACGATGGGCATGTTAAATACGATGGAGTCACAAACTGGTTTTGTCAATATGCAAAACTATGATGGCTATTTCCAGCAAGTTGTTGTCCAACAAGTAATGGATAAATAACGCTTGAAAAGGCGGGGCTATTTAACTTATTTCATCTTAATAAATACTAAAAAGCACAATAATAAAGTTAGCAGATAACGACTTTTACTATTTATCACTTGTTAACTATTTCAACGGTGAGTTCATGTGGCTATGCAGTCGCAGCCTGTTGTGATACTTGTGACAATATCAGCAGCGTATTGTTGTGTTGAGATTGAATGTTTAATGAGTCTCTATACAGGTATGGCAAAAGTGATTGATTGACGTTATTTGCATTAAATGGAAATCAGTTAATGCAAAAATCGATAGAACAGTAAATTCAATGTAGTCGTACAGGAAAATTATAATATGCAAGCTAAAGGACTTCTTTTTGATTTAGATGGGACATTAGTCAACTCATTATCAGCAGTTGAGCGTTGTTGGTTAAAATTTGCCAAGCGTCATCATCTAGATCATGATTATGTGTTGACTTCAATTCATGGGCGTAAAGCGATTGACAATATAAAGCTTTTTTTACCGGATAAACCTAATGAAGAGATAAAACAAGAGTTTAACTGGATGGAGCAATTAGAATCACAAGACTTAGATGGCATAGGTGAAATACCCGGCGCGAGTAAATTTTTACAATTGTTATCATCGCAAAATATACCTTGGGGCATTGTGACTTCTGGCACTAAAATAGTTGCTGAATCTCGATTCAACCTGCTTGGCGTAGCGAAACCACCCGTTTTTATCACGGGTGAAATGGTAGCAAAGACTAAACCTGCTCCGGACGGTTACTTGCAAGGCGCAAAAGCACTTGGATTACTTGCTGAGCAATGTATTGTTTTTGAGGATTCGATTGCGGGAATACAATCTGCTTTTAATGCTAAATGCCAAGTTATTGGTGTTAATTTACTTAACTGTGCTCAGGCAAACGTTGCATTGAACATTAATAGTTTTGATGAATTAATCATTAAAAAAGTTATGCCAACGGATATTGTGATTTCAAAAATTAATGCTGAATAACCTTAGATAAACATAATGGATAGTAAGCATAAAACGTATTTAACAGTTTTTGCTTACTATTAATAAATAACACTATTTGCTGATATCATCCATCACTTGTTTGAAGGTGGTGAATGAGCAAAGTCCCATTGCATTTGTTGGGCATTTTGTCATGTTTAAGGTGACTTTTTGTGGTGGATTATCACGATTCAATGGTGATAAGTTGCGAATTTGATCTGTAGATTGATAAAAATACTCAATTTTAATAAATTTTTCGCCACTACTGTTGTTTCGCCATTTTTCGAATACCACTTTGCCGCCAATAGGTGTTGTTTCAAACTGGTTTGGTAAGTTATAAGGTTGAATCTGCATTGTTGAAAATAAAGAAGCTACATTGGAGTCATGCCCTACTAAAAAAGTAAACTTTATAGTTGAGTCATTTTCAGTGAATGCTTGATTAATGTAATTAACTAAATTTGCAGCGACGTGTTTTGCCACAACAGGTGAGCCAAACAGAACCTTATTATAATCTTCTTTAATGGCAACAAGCTGTTTAAATTGCTGCTCATTTTTTATTTTGCCCCAAGCTACTTTTGCTAAAGGTACGCCTTCATAGTATTGTAATATAAAGGCATCGGCAATAGATGTTCCTGTTCGTAGTGGTCCAGTAATACCAGGTTCTTTACCTTTTTCGATGATCAATTGTGTTGGTAAAGCAATAAAGTCACATTGCTTGTTGTTTAAACAATCTTTTGATTTTGGATAATTGATGACATTAGCCATGTCTCGATAGGCTTTATTTAGCTTTTTATTTAACCCGTCAATACCATTAGAATCTGCATTTTGATTAATTGAATTAATCGCAGCTTGTTTAAATTCAGGACTATCATCTCGAATAACAGGGAAAAACAGTGGATCCATCGTACCGAGTTTTTCTTTATGAATAATAGGCACTATGCAGCCAGGAAAAGCACCAACCGCAAAATATTGTCCGGTCGCAATTGTTCGTTGAAGGCTGTTGGTATAAATGTAAACATCTTTTTCAGTTGGGCAACTATCGGCATTTAATAATTTATTATCCACAAGCCATTGGCTAAAATAGTGACCAAAATATGTTTCTAACACACCGCCGCGTATGGTCAAATAACTCGCTGGTGTATCCCATTGTGGCCATTGGTTTGGCGTGACTTTCCCTAGTGTGCTTGTTGGACTTGCTAATGGTGCACGTAAACCATGACGGCTAAATACGACCACTTGTTCTAAAGTATAATCATCTAGCGTATCTGTTGCATATGTTGAAAATGACAACAATGCTGTTAAACCTAATATTCCTTTAAATAGGATTTGTTTCATATGACCTCCTTTTATGTCATTTAAAAACGTGAGTTATAACATTGTTATACTCTTTTGGTTATAGCATAAAAATATTCTTTAGGCGTGGTTTAGTGATCATAATTATGCTTTGTTCAGCATTTAGCAAAAATAATGATCATCATATTCTTTTGATTTATATACCACTTTACCATTAACAATAGTTGCAACTAGTTCATTTCGCTTATTAAGTAAGACTAAATTAGCTAATTTATTGATGGAAATACTACCTAAATCTTCATCAATACCTAATGCTTTTGCTGGGTAATAGCTAGCATGTAGCCATGCTTGTTCAAAACAAATATCTGTAAATTTAGCAAAATTGTTAACAGCACGATCCAGCGTTAATACACTTCCAGCAAGACTTCCTTCATCGGTGCGTACAACATTATCTTGCATATGTACGACTAATTTGCCTAATTGATAATCTCCATTAGACATACCGGTTGCTCGCATAGCATCAGTGATGAGTAATAAATTTTTACCACAACATTTGTGAGCAATCGCAACAGCTGCAGGATGAACATGGTGGCCATCAACAATGATTTCTGCTTGGCAATTGTCAATACTGAGTGCTGCGCCAACAACACCGGGATTACGATGCTGTAAACCTGACATTCCATTATAACAATGTACTACGCCACTTGCGCCGGCCAACAGTGCCGCTTTAGTAGTTGAATAGTCTGCATCAGTATGTCCTAGCATGACACGTATTTTTTGGCTAGATAGCCATTTGATTATCGCTATCGATTCAGGATATTCAGGCGCTAAAGCGATGCACTTTAATGTCCCTTCTGCAAGTTTTAACCATTTTTCAATGAGTAATTGATTGGGGGCATGTAGTAGTTCTTGTGGGTGTGCACCTTTGTGTGTTGCGGTAAAAAAAGGTCCTTCTAGATATGACCCAAGTAAGGTTGCACCAGATACCCCTTGTTTAATACTATTTTTTACTTGTATTAAAGCCGCTTCAATTTTTTCATGGCTTTCCGTTACTGTTGTTGCCAAAAAAGCACCTACACCACGCTGTGCTAGAAAACGACTCATGGTATCAAGAGCGGTATGCGTTGCATCCATCGTATCTGCACCCATTACGCCATGAATATGGGTATCAATTAGTGCTGGTAATACTTTAATCTCATTGACACTGGGTTTATCACTAAGTTCAATATTGGTGATTCTATCTTTTTCAATAGTGATAATGGCATTTTCTAACCAACCAATAGGTGTTAAAACTTGTTTTGCGTGAATTTGCTTAGATGCCATCTGAACATTCCTTCTCATAAGTTGATTTTTTTTGTTGTTCATGCCATAAACTACTAATACTTTTATCGGCATTTTCAACAATTTTTAAACGTAAGGTTTGCAAATCCAATTCATCGCGTTGTAACAATATTTCTAATAATAGCGGCATATTAATACCACTAATCACCTCGATTTTCTCAAATTCGAAGCTAAGCGTAGCCGATAGTTTAAAAGGAGATCCACCAACAATGTCGGTCAAAAAAATGACGCCTTCACCGGTATCGTTTGATTTTAATGATGCTTTGAGCTGTTGTTCAAGTTGTTCACTACTCATCCCATCAGGAAAATCAACTGCGCTAAATTGTATTTGCTCGCCAATAATTTGTGTTGCAGCCTGAAAAAGGCCGGTAGCAAAGCTACCGTGACCGGTTAATATCACACCTATCATAATTTGTCCTTTATAAAAAACCAACTAATTTACCTAAAACACCAATTACTACAGTTAAACCAATTAATTTAACCGGTGAAAAGTTACGTTTCATGAGTGAATAAACCATTAATGTAAAGCCTAACGGTAATAGATTAGGCATTAATTTATCCAGTACATCGGTTTGTAGTGCAATATGTGCCTGTCCTGCATTAATTTCTAGTGGTGTGGCTAAATGTACATACGAGGCAACTAAAGCACCAATAACGGTCATGCCAACTATTGATGCAGCATGCGAAATACGTTTAGTGTGCGTTTTTAAT
Source organism: Gilliamella sp. B2969 (assembly GCF_026536195.1). NCBI lineage: Bacteria > Pseudomonadati > Pseudomonadota > Gammaproteobacteria > Orbales > Orbaceae > Gilliamella > Gilliamella sp. B2969. The sequence continues at coordinate 74,630 of NZ_JAFNOP010000009.1, read as the reverse complement.
AATGGTAAAGTGCTGATACCAGCCCGATAACCGTAGTGAGCAAGGCCAAAACGTAATCCAAAGTGTACCACGTTAAACATTAATAGAAAGATAATTGGTCCAAATAAGCTACCTTCTAATGCCAATGATGCCCCAATTCCTGCACAAATAGGTAATAATGTCAGCCAGAATAATGCGTCACCTATACCGCCTAAAGGCCCCATTAATGCAACTTTAACTGCTCGGATGGTTGAAATATTTTCTTTGCCTTTTTCCATGGCTAATACCAGTCCAGACAAGAATGTCGCATCAAAAGGGTGGACATTAATAAATTCCATATGCATATGCATTGAATTTTTTAAATCATCTTTATTTTGATGAATTTTTCGTAATGCAGGTAAAATTGTAAATAGCCAACCGCCCGCTTGCATACGTTCATAATTGAATGAAGCTTGTAATGCAAGTGATCGAAATGCCATACGATTGATATCACTCTTAGTTAATGTGATATTTTGGCTTTGATCACTGTAGGTATCGGTCGATACTTTGCTGGTAGCTAACGCTTGTTCCATACGCTTTTCTGCTTTTTGTGCCATTTGGCTTTCACTATCGTTATTAAATCCCATCTTCCACCTCCATTGAGCCGGCTGGCTTGTTACTTTGATTGTTATCACGGCTATAATTAAAGAAATCGATCATTGCAATGGCAAGTGCGCCTAATGCAATTGCCAAAATAGGTAATTTTAGAAATGTCACGCCAAGAAAACCGAGAATAAAATAAGCGATATAAGTTTTTTTCATCATAATTTTCATTAACATGGCAAAGCCAATTGCAGGCATCATACCACCGGCAATACTTAACCCATCAAGTAACCATTGTGGTGATTTTTTGACTAACTCAGTAGCTGCATCTGCACCAAAATAGATAGGTAAAAATGCGACAATAAAATAGAAACAAAATAATATAATCATTCCTAAGTAGTTGACCCATTCAATACCTTTGAAGTTGAGTTGATCGACAAATTTGTCGCATTTATGCATCATTGGTGAGTAGATAGTAAATAAAATAGTAATGCAACCTTGCACTGCAATAGCAAATGGTACGGCAATTCCAATCGCTACTTTAGGATCGGCATGAGTTAAAACGGCAAATGTGGTACCAATTACACCACCAATGACCACATTTGGTGGTTGTGCACCGGCTAACGGTACCATCCCCATCCAGACCAATTCCAATGAACCGCCAACATATAAACCTGTTGTGACATCGCCCAAAATTAGACCGACCAAAGGACCAATAACAACCGGTCTATGTAAATGCGTGAGTCCATCAAACAGATCAACGCCAGCAATACCTGCTAATAGCCCAATTAATAACGCATCGATTAACATATAGTGCTCCCTGTTATTAACAAAAGTTGAGTAAATCTGAAATTTTTTCACCGGACTCATCGGGCACTCGGCGAATTTCGCAAGTGACACCCAATTGGTGAAGTTCTTTAAATGCGGCAATATCACTTTCGTCAACCGATACCGTTTTATGTATCTGTTTTTTCCCTTCTGAAAAATGCATATTACCGACATTGACAAATTTGATAGGTACGCCACCTTTTACTAGCGTAAGAACATCTTGTGGTGTTTTACAAACAATAAAAATTTTTTGACGATCGGCGGCTTTGCCGATGATGTCGATCGTTTTTTGCAAAGTAAAATAACGGGTTTGAATACCTTCAGCGATGACCATATCCATAAGGTTTTGTTGGACTGGATCTTGTGCAGCACTGTCATTGGCAACTAATAATAAATTAGCACCAAGTGCATTTACCCAAGTGACTCCGACTTGACCATGGACTAAACGATTATCTATGCGTGTCATTAGAATATTTGGCGTCCCCATACTGATTCCCTCCCTAGTGGTTTGATATAAAATAATTACCGTTTAGACTCGATTAAATGGATAAATAGTCACACCTTTTACAACCCTATTTACTTCACCGGTAGGACATGGATTGTCGGGCGTTAAGCCACAGCTTAATGATTTTTCAAAAGCGAGCATTTGGGCAAAAACAAGATAAGGGAAGAGTAGCCAACAATCAGCCAGATCACTATCAATCGATAAGACATTTGGGGTGTTATTGTTTTTGCCACTAAGGGCTAGAACATCGGTAGCGATATGATCGTGAACTAATTCATTAAATAAATCGTTATCATATTTGTGTATATAGGCATCATTCGAACATAAACAAATAACTAGACTTTGTTTATCTACCATAAATTTAGGACCATGGCGAAGCCCTAGTATTGAGTCAAAACGGCTGGCTATTTTGCCGGCTGTTAGTTCTAAAATTTTTAATGCTGATTCTTGAGCAAGTCCGGTAAAACAGCTACTACCCACATAGATCACTCGTTGATGTGATTTTGCTGCTAATTGTTTAGTAATATCTTGCCAGCTTATCAATTTTTGCTCTGCTATATCAGCAATTTTATTAACAGCATTGAGAGTTGTTTGGTTATCAAAATGACCAAAAATCAGTAATGTTGCTAGCATCATGCTGCTAATACTCGATGTCATAGCAAAGCTTAAATCATTGGTACCTTCTGGCATAATGAGCTCAAAAATTCGTTTGCTATTGTTGGCGTTAGCTGCATATTGGGTTAAAGCACTATTCGGATTACAAGTTATAAAAAGGTGATAACAATCTGCCACTAATTGGTCAGCAAGTTGAACTGTTGCCACACTTTCAGGACTGTTTCCTGAACGCGCAAAGGATATGATTAAGGTTTTTTTATTAGGACGTAGGTATTGTAGTGGATCTGCGACAATTTCGGTTGTGCCATAGGCAAAAAAGTTGCGGTGGGTATGCTCACGAAGCCAAGGGGCAAGTGCAACACCACCAAAAGCAGATGAACCAGCGCCAGTTAAAATGATATCTGAATTGGCATCAGTGAGTATAGGTTGCAAAAATTGTTGTAGTTCAGGTTGTTTTTGCTGGATTAGTTCAAGAACTTCGCGCCAAATTTGTGGTTGTTGCCAAATTTCTTTAGCGGTATGTTGTGCATTACGTTGTGTTAACCAATCTAGTGAATAATTAAAGTATTGTTGCATAATAAGAACCCTGTTTAGTAATTAATTTGTTTTGATAAAAATAAAGTCGTTTATGAATCTGCAATAACGACATTGATGCCTAATGTATGTAATTGCGTTAAGTAGTCTTTTGGAATTTTTGAATCAGTAATTAGCGTATTAATACAATTGATCTTTTCGATCAGACAAAAACTTTTACGTCCAAATTTGGTCGAATCAGTAATAGCAATAATGTCGCTTGATACTTGACACATGATTCGATTAACAACAGCTTCAGCAAAATTAGGTGTTGTGATCCCAGCATTTAAGTCAAATCCATCAACGCCTAAAAAGAGCTTATTGAAGTGAAACATTTTTAGTTGCTCTTCAACAGTAGGGCCTGAAATCGAGTAGGCTTTTTTTCTAATATTGCCACCAGCAATAATCACATCAATATCGGTATTGGTTGATAAGTCGTAAGCAATATTGATAGCGTTGGTAAAAACAATTAAGTTTTGTTTTTTATATAAATATGGCACCATTGCTGTTGTTGTCGAGCCAGAATCAAGGATAATACGATCGCCATCTTGCACTAGCTCAGCAGCTTTTTGGGCTATTTTATTTTTTATGTTTGAATTGATGCGGCTTTTATCTAACAATGGTTTATCAAAGGCAAAGGCCTTATTTAATATAGCACCACCATAACAGCGTAATACGCAGCCTTTATCTTCTAAATGACGTAAATCATTACGAATAGTCACTGTTGATACTTTAAATAATTTACTCAACTTATTAACCGAAACTGTATTTTGGTTATCAAGTAAATGAATTATTTTTTCTCGGCGTTGTAGTGTGGTCATCATTTCATCATTCATAACACGTTCATTCACATTACTTTCATTGAGTTATTAAATTTAAACACACGAAAGACAATGAAAATGATAGATAAGTCACAAAATGCTTTTATGAAAATAACGGTAAATATTGCTTTCTTTTTTAAATTAAACGAAAGAAGTGGGGAAATAGGAGAAAACAAAAAATAGAATATTATCAGTAAATTTAGTCTGTTAGGTAATTCTTGATAAGAAGTAAAAGAAAACAATTTGACCAATTTACAAAATAGTCGATTTCGATTAGCGAAGTGATCTTGATCACAAGTTTCATCTTTTTATATAAATACGAACATTTTTAAAAGCGGGTATTTGTGGTTATTTAGATTGTGGATGGTTTATGTAAAACTATTTTGTTATTACAAATATTGTATCTGGGTTAAAAGGATAATGCGGTGACTTTATTTTTTTATATCTATTAGGGACTTTTTTCTCATTTCAAATTGTAAGCACTTGATGTTTAGGTTTTTATTGTTTTAGTCATAATTTTAAATAGGGATATGTGCTGCAAAATACCCTAACATTCTAACGCAACATCAAGGACAAAGTTGTCTTTAATCCTCCTTTATGTGTTATCCCGAATTAGAGAGTAGTACTAAATATTTTTATACTTAAACACATAAGGTTCCTTAAAATTTCTGTCAGAAACTTATTTTGCAATTTTCTCGTTTTTGATGCAATTGGTTCATTGACCGTTTTATTGAAGCGATTATGTTTGAATTTTATCAATTAAATCACATGACATTACGAAAAATAAGTGATTTAGGAAAGAAGATGAAAAAAGTAATTATTGCATTGTTAATTGTCACCTTTCTTGCTGGTTGCTCAACTACTCCGACTTTATTGAGTGAAGCTAAGTATACCCCAAAAGAGAGAATTTTAGGATTTGACAATAGAGTCGATAATTATGCCAATTTGGTATTAATAAGAGATAAAGGCTTTGTCGGTAGTGGCTGTTATATTAATGTATTCATTAATGGTAACGAGGCAGCAAAGCTAGAAACAAAAGAGTATGTTTCATTGTATGCACCTAGTGGAAACATTTTAGTTGGCGCATCAATACAAGGAAAGGGATTGTGTAGTTTCAATGCACCTCGTCGTGAACGTGAATTTACCCTTAACAATGGTGAAAAAAAAGTGTTCCGTTTGTTTATAGATCAAAATGGCAATACAGATATCTTGCCAACGACTATATATTAATCTGTTGACCAGAATATAGTACAAAAAGCATGTTATTATTGTCGTATTTGAATTGAGATTTAAGCGGGGGACAGATCATCCCCCTTTGGGTTAACACGTTATCACCAAAATTAACAATATCTAAATCACATAGAATAAACAGTACCCAATTTTGTAAAAACGTTAAGAAAATAAATGCGTTTCAGTATAAAATTTTAGTGTATTTTAACTAATAATCTTTTATCTGGTTTACATTTTCAATACCTGTTTTCTTTCTAACATGATTAATCACCATCATGACGACAAAAGCAATAATGGTCAGATAGATAATAAACATGCCATATGTTGCTAACATATCAATTAATGAACGTCCTCGCATGGCAAAATCTCGGAAAAAGCGAAAAAGCCACACTAAAGGAAAGGCATGACTGATATAATAAGCCCATATTGGCATGATACCTACGGCCATGGTTGATCCCCCCATAATAAATCCAGGTGGTACCAAAAAGATCATACGACTAGCTCCTTCACCTGGGTTGTTGGTGTTCCAAGATAGCAATAAACCTAACCAGCCAAAAGCAAGTCCTGTCATAAAAATACTCGGTACAAAAGCAAAATAATTACCATCAAAGCGTAATTGTCCAAATATTACTAATATAGCCGTAATCAAGGTTAGCCCTGTTGTATAAAATAGTGCATAAGGTATTGTTCTTGCCAATAATGGCATAAAACCTCGTTCTAACACCGTTTGCCACATGCCTGTTACTTTTAGGCGACCGATGATCATTAACGATGTTAAACCATAAGTTAAAGAAGAAAAAAAGTAGACAAAATAAATAATGGTCGATATGGTCGAAGAACTTGCTGGGTTAAACATATACCGTGTTTTGATTTGCATTGGTGATAATGCTGCCTCGGTGCCTTCACGACCTAATCCTAACGCAGAAACACGACTAACACTTAGCTCCGCACCTGATTCAGGTATATATTCATTCAGACTTTGTAACACTTTCGCATTTTGCGCGTCATTGGTGTCATCGGCAAAATAACCTAAACGAACGGTCTGATCACCTTTTTTTAAACTTTTTTCTAAGCCTTTAGGAATATATAACACACCCAAATTACGATCGTGTGACACTAGGGTAATCGGATTAACCGGTGATCTTATCACTTCAGCAACTTGGATATAAGGTGAAGTGTTCACTTTACTAATTAATTCAGTAGAATATTTAGAACCATCAAGATCAATTACCGCAATTTTACCTTCAAACACGGCTCCATGACTAAGAACGAGCGAAAAAATGAGTGCAACAATTGCCGCTAAACCGATCGCTACTTTATAATAAGGTATAAAGTGACCGGACAGCATAGCATCAAGCTCTTCAAGCATAGATTTAATCATGTTTTGCATTATCGATCGACCTCTAATGTCATACCCGTTAATAAGTGTGGGATAGGATCAACATAAATTCTAACTTGATAAGATGTTAAGTCGGCTTGTCCTCTTTCTCGAGTCATGCGTAAATCAGCAAAAGACGGCGCTGCAGTCGCAAATCTAACCTTGCCTTTAACTGTTTTATCAAGCGCAATTACATTAGCACTTACGCTAGTACCTGGTTGGAAATCGTTAACCATCTTTTCATTGACATAAATATCAACATATTGACGATCAGTTTCTAACAGCACTGCTGGTGCGCCAGTAGGAACTAATTCCCCTTCTTCATACATGAGTTTTAAGACTTTTCCATCTTCTGGCGCGGTAAGGGTTAATCGTTGATAATTGATCTCAAGTTGTTTTAATTCTGCTTGTGATTGTGCTAATTGTGCACGCAATTGTGCTAATTGATTTTGACGATTTTCAATATTATGACGCGCATTAATAATCGATTGTAAAGTCATGCCGGTAGCATTTTTAGTTTGAGCAAATTGTTTTATTTGATCTGGTGTTGCACCGACCATTAATGTAGCTAATTGACTTTGTAATTGGATAACACTCATCTTAGTTGAAATATAAGTATTACGCGTACTATCTAATTGCGATTGTGATGCACCACCCGTTTTACGAAGTTGGGTGTGGCGATCATATTCTGTATTTGCAAAATCTCTTGCTGAAATTGCCGCATCAATATTGGCTTGTGTTGATTCAATATTTCGCCACGTTGATACTTCTGATAGATTAGTTTCATCTTCAGCAATTTTTATTGCGGCCTGTTCTTGATTAATTGCCGCTTCTTGACCTGCTATTACTGCTTTAAGTTGATCAATAGCAAGCTGTGTATCGGTATCTTCCAGTACCATTAAAACATCACCTTTTTTCACATGTTGTGATTCTTGGACGGTACGTTTTAACAATTTACCACTAACATTTTGGAAAGCGACATTAATTTCATCAGCAGTGAGTACACCTGATTTAATGCTTTTGGCAACCGATACAGCGTCGTTTCGAGAACCAAAATAAATTAATGTTGATCCTAATAAAAGCAGTAGTAAAAATATAACGGGGATTTTAATATTTTTTGGCATATTCATTATAGCTTATTTTCCATTTATTTAGTCAGCTAAGTATTAAGATAAAGTAATATGACTTTAAGGTAATAAAGTCGTTTATTTTCGTAATAATTTACGTAACATCTGTATTAAAGATTCTTGTTCTTGGCTATCTAAAACTTGAGCAAAAGCCCGGATAGCTTTGAGATGATTGGGTAATGCGTTATGAATAAGTTTAATGCCAGCATCAGTTAAAGCGATCAGACGTGTACGGCCATCTTCTCCACTTTTGCTCATTGATATTAAAGGGCTTGATGCTGCAAGCATTCGCTTGACCATAATTGAAACGGTTGCCGGTGTTACGCCTATTCGCAATGCTAAATCGCTGGCATTAGTTTCGCCTTCAGAATAGAGCGACATTAATAAAGCAAACTTGCCTTCAGATACACCATAATCTTTGGTTAACTGTGCATAAATATTTGCTCGAATTAAATCTGCTGTGGTGATCAAGCTTAATACTAGATCCACACCCGAAACGTCAACAACATCATCATTAAATCTTTGCGCTCGTGCTAAAGTTTCACGAGATGGTAGCATTCTTGAATTGTAATTCAATTATCATTACTCAATTTATTTAGTCGGCTAATTATACAAATTTCACTACAATTATCAATTAATTTTTTACACGCTTTTTAGTGTCAAATATTAGCAAGTTTTGTTAAATAATTAGATTTTACGGATAAGATCTCACCGCAAGTATGTGCTTACTTCAGTTAACATAATCCTTTAGTTAGTATTATGTGGATTTTAAGTAAAACATCTTGCAGTTAAAATCTAAATTATTGTGTTCGTTTGTGTATCGATTGATGGCAATTCCCTCTATTTGTTCAGAGGGTTTATGGTTTTAAATAGCGCTTATAAATCAAGTTGGCGTATCCACATCATCCCAATCAGCATTTTCAAAATTGGTTAGCCAGTTTAATGCGTAATGGCGTTCGTAAATCACACCGCCGTTAATTGATGCAGGAAGCGCCTTATCCTCACGCCCGTATTCTCTTGTTAACCAATGTAAACGATAATGTAAATCTAAAGCATCCAATATTTCACTCACTGGTCTTAAATTGACAGACTGATTTGGTTGTTGGTTATAGTTCATTGCTTGATTAACTAAATCAGATGAATCACATACAGTATCCGCAAAAGGTAACTGAGATTGCCACTCAATTGCCCATTGTAAAGCTAATAAAGCTTCATATCGCCAAGACTTATTGATTACATCTTTTTGTTCTGGTTGCTTACTGTGGATAAACGCTCGTTCATTATCGGATAGAGCAGCATAACCGATCGGGCAACGCTGTTTAAACTCATCAGGATCGATGGGGTCGTTTTCATAAAAGCCTTCTGCTTGAATGCAACATATCATCAAAGCTAAAGCTCGATGGGCTATCTCGTCAGGCGATCTTAATACTACTTCAGATTCAGCAACGACAGGCGGTAAACTGGTGGGAACGTTTATACCAAGTTCTTTTAAATATTGTTCTGTTTTTGCTTTACGTTGTTTTGCATCTAAAGGATAAGGCATGGTGGCATTTTTATCAAACTTACCATAAGGATCTTGCAACACATCGCCGTCAGGGTTACGAATAGTATTGTCATATAGATAAATAATTACGTTAGCTCGCCAGCCCCAATCGGCGAACTGATCAAATTTATCTTCGTCAATTTCAATACTAAACAGATGTCGTACTCTTTGTATATGACGATATAAAGCATAACGACGAGAATTCATTTCTCCGTCTCCTGCGTTCATCACAAAACCGATAAAATCATCAAGGTGATCGGGAAGTTCAGATGATTCTAAGCTTAGTTGATTAAGTAGTTTACACGGAAAATCAATAGCAGGTGGATTGGTGAGGGTTGAGTAAGCAGTAATTAATGTAGACATTTTAAACTGACCTTATCTTAAATTTCATGTATATAGAAGTATAAAATTTATCATAATAAAAATAAGTTTTTTATCAACTAATTAATTAATTTATATTAATTAATAAAAGGGAACATTTTATTTATGCAACGAGGTTAAGTCATACTTGGCTTTTTTATTGAATTTACTGTTTACAATATAAACAACCTGCTATTATTTTTCTGACTTTAAAATTTAGTTTTGTTAGAGACCTTTGATGTCTACTTTTTACGTATTTTACTGACAATTTAATAACGAATATCTTGATATCATCTAATTGATGATACGGTATTTTATTTAATGTCATTGTGGTTAAAATTTGATAGTTTTCAGCTTAATTAATCACGGATTAAGCTTATCGGTAAATATACTGCATATTCTTGTTATCTGATTAGAGTAAGTAAAAAAGTGAAACTAAGCTATTTCACTTGAAAACCAAGAGCGGTTATAATTGATACATGACAGCGTAGCTTTATTTTTACCGCGTTAAGACTCAATAGTATTTGATAATAAATATCGTAAAAGAAATAATCATTTATCGTTATTCTAAGTTGAAAAGTGTATGCCTCTGATCTTTTTTGTAACTTTTTGCGATCTTTTAGAAATCAGAGCTTGCAACAAGGATAAATTTTGCGTAAAATTCACGCCCTATAAGATTAATCAATGCAGACATATATTTTAAATCAAGTAATCGTCTGCTTTTTATTGCGGAGTTAAGTATGTACGCAGTTTTCCAAAGTGGTGGTAAGCAACACCGAGTTAGCGAAGGACAAGTCGTTCGCTTGGAAAAAATTGAAGTCGAAACCGGCGCAGAAGTTGTTTTCGATAAAGTTTTAATGGTAGCAAATGGTGAAGACATCAAAGTTGGTGCTCCGTTTGTTGAAGGTGCAACAATTAAAGCAGAAATTGTTGAACACGGTCGTGGTGACAAGGTAAAAATTGTTAAATTCCGTCGTCGTAAACACTATCGTAAACAACAAGGTCACCGTCAGTGGTTCACTGATGTGAAGATCACTGCAATCGCTTAATAGGAGTATCGAACAATGGCACATAAGAAGGCTGGTGGTTCATCACGTAACGGTCGTGATTCCCAAAGTAAACGTTTAGGTGTTAAACGTTATGGTAGTCAAGAAGTTCTTGCTGGTAATATTTTAGTTCGTCAGCGTGGAACGCAATTTCACCCAGGTACTAATGTAGGTTGTGGTCGTGACCATACCTTATTTGCTTTAATTGACGGACAAGTAAAGTTCGAAGTTAAAGGTCCTAAAAACCGTCGGTATGTTAGTGTCGTTGCTAACAGCTAATTAGAAACGGTTTAAAAAAAATTATAGAAGCCTCACAGTTATTGTGGGGCTTTTTTCATTTCTTAAATTTTATATAATATTATCTATTATGATAAAACAGCAAAATGTAAAATTAGGTTTTGCATTAGCCATGTTAACGGCAGTTATGTGGGGTATAGTGCCAATTGCAATGAAATATGCATTAGCCGTTGTTGATCCATTGACTTTAGCGTGGTCTCGGCTAGGGATGTCTGCGATTGGAATTACGATATGGCTTGCTTATAAAAAGCAATTTCCTAATTTAATTATGTTTAAAAAACGTCGCCGTTTTATCTTATTAATGATTGCTGGGTTTGGTTTGCTCGGTAATTTTGCGTTATTTGCTAGCGCTGTTCAATATCTGTCGGCGACAACTGCGCAAGTTGTTGGCCAAACCGGTATTGTGATATTTATGATAGCAAGTGCTTTCATCTTTAAAGAAAGATTAAGACCAACCCAAATTATTGGTATTTTGGTATTGTTAACTGGTTTAGTACTATTTTTTAATAAAAATATTGCTGACCTTTTTTCTAATATGTCTACTTATGGTATTGGTGTTTGGCTGGGCTTGCTTGCATCTGTTTCGTGGGCCAGTTATGCTCTTGCGCAAAAGGTATTATTACGTAAATTGCGCGCAGAACAATTACTTTGGTTAATTTATCTAATTTGTACTGTATTTTTATGGCCACTTGCTTCGCCAAGTAAAATTGCTCATGCCGATGCAACACAATTATTTGCCATTATTTTTTGTGGTTTAAATACCATTATCGCTTATGGCGCATTAGTAATGGCTATGGAGCGTTGGCAAGCTGCTCAAGTTAGTGCTATAACAACACTCACACCGTTGTTTTCATTGATCTTCTCTGATTTATTTGCATTAATTTGGCCAGAAAAGTTTGCCATGCAATATTTAAATATTTTAGGTTATATTGGCGCAATATCGGTTGTTGCAGGGGCGATGTTTGCAACAATTGGACACCATATTTGGCAACCAAGAAAAGGTTTGCTGATTAACCGAAAAAAAGAGGAAAATTTATGAAATTTGTTGATGAAGCTACAATTCGAGTTGAAGCCGGAGATGGTGGCAATGGTTGTGTAGGTTTTCGTCGGGAAAAATATATACCTAAAGGTGGTCCAGATGGTGGTGATGGTGGTGACGGTGGTGATGTATTTTTTGTTGCCGATGAAAACTTGAACACCTTGGTTGATTTTCAGTTTGAAAAAAATTATCGCGCAGAGCGCGGACAAAATGGGCAAGGTTCTGATTGTACGGGTAAACGTGGTAAAGATATTACCGTTAAAGTGCCTGTTGGAACACGAATTACCGATAAATATACTGGTGAAATCATTGGTGATTTAACTCATCATCAACAAAAAGTCTTAGTTGCCAAAGGTGGCTTTCATGGCTTGGGAAATGCTCGTTTCAAATCGTCAGTTAACCGCGCACCAAGACAGAAAACCGATGGTACGCCGGGTGAAAAGCGAGATGTTTTATTAGAGTTATTATTACTTGCTGATGTGGGGATGCTTGGTTTACCTAATGCGGGTAAATCAACGTTTATTCGTTCAGTATCGGCAGCTAAGCCTAAAGTTGCAGATTATCCTTTTACAACATTAGTACCGAGTTTAGGTGTGGTTAGAATGGATAACGAACAAAGCTTTGTGGTTGCTGATATCCCTGGATTGATTGAAGGTGCTGCTGAAGGGGCAGGGCTTGGAATTCGCTTTTTAAAACATCTTGAACGATGCCGGGTATTAGTCCATTTAGTTGATATTGCGCCGATTGATGGTACTGCTCCTGTGGAAAATGCAAAAGTGATCATTCAAGAACTCCATCAATATAGTGAAAAACTCGCCAGTAAACCACGCTGGTTAGTGTTTAATAAAATGGACGTATTAGGTGAAGAAGAAAGCGCTAAACGAGCCGCCGAAATCGCGAAGGCACTTAATTGGGATGATAAATATTATTTGATTTCTGCGGTCAATCATGAAGGTGTAAAATCTTTGTGTTGGGATCTGATGGAATATATGAATGCTCACCCACGAGAAATTGAACAAGAAGAAAACTCACCAGAAAAAGTTGAATTTATGTGGGATGATTATCATCAACAAGCTATGGACGATGCTTTTGATGACGATGATGATTTTGACGACTGGGATGAAAGTGATGAGGAAGGCGTCGAATTTATTTACCAAAAATAGATGTTGATATGCATTTTTTATTCTTTACAAAATTTAATCTCTTACAAAAAAGCAGGGTTATGCTCTGCTTTTTTAACTGTTTTTTCTAAATATTCTTCATTGTCAAAATTAAAAACCATTGAGTTTGAAAGTTTTTTTACCCTTTTTTTGAAAAAAGTCAAAAATAATGCTTGATTTTAGTAATGAGAATTATTATCATTAATCTGTGCTTTGTTAGAGCGTCGCAAGACTTCTGAAAAAGTATGACATTGCTCACATTGCTTCCAATGTTTGCCAGCCTAGCACTAACTAAGCTGGCTTTTTTCATTTAGCACTAAGCTAAATCCGTTTTTTGTATAACTAATAAGCCACTTATTATTGTGCGCTATTGCATTTACTCCATTAACCAACAAAGCCAAATTTTAAAATAATGTATTAAATTCTAATACACTATTTAGAAATATCATCTATAAATGTTGTGACATCGTTAAATAGAGATCAAAAAATTCTATATAATAATGAATAATGCTATTTTTAATTAGACCCAAGGCTATAGACTTTTTAGGGTATGAGTTTTATTAGTTTTATAAAAATAGCGTTGAATCAACGATATACAATCATTATGCTCAATTCAAATGATTGTTGGGATAGAATTAGCAATATCTATTGATTAATTATATCAAATAAAATCAATAATGCTGCACTGCCGCCAAATTCTTTGGGGGCTTGATGAAAACAGATTATATGCGGATGCTGGGCTAACCACATTGGTGTTTGTTTTTTTAAAATATTCTTACCATGACCATACATAATACAAGCGCAGTGTGCCCCTTCTTTTAAGCAGGCTGCGATAAGGGCTGCTATTTCCTTTTTTGCCTCTTGTTGGGTTAAACCATGCAAATCTAAAAAAAATTCGGGATCGTAAAAACCTCGTCGTAATTTCTTAAGTTCAAATGGATCGGCATTTTCTCGTATATAACGAATTGGGTCATCTTGTAATAGTGGTTGATAGGTGTCAGAAAAATAGAACTCAGCATGACCTTTTTCATGTTGAAGTTTTTGTGTTTCCATTATTTTTTGTGACCGTTTTTGCGGTTGATGAATGACAGTATCTTGTTTTAATTGTTTAGTATGACCAATACTACTTTTAAATAAGTTTATATCTTCGTCATCCAATGTATATTTATTTGTCATTGATTATCACTCAGGGTAGATTTTTTCTTTAAATTCACATAAATCTTCAATAACACAAGAGCCACATCTTGGTTTTCTAGCAATACAAGTATATCGACCATGTAAAATCAGCCAGTGATGGCAGTTTAGTTTGTACGCTTTAGGTACAACTTTTAACAGTTTTTCTTCGACTTGCTCTACGTTTTTACCGGGTGCAAAACCAGTCCGGTTACATACACGAAAAATATGGGTATCAACAGCAATTGTAGGCCAACCAAAAGCTGTGTTAAGTACTACATTAGCGGTTTTCCTGCCAACTCCTGGCAGTTCAATTAATGAATCAAAATTTTCTGGCACTTGACCTTGATATTTATTGACTAATATCTGGCAAGTTTTAATGATATTTTCGGCTTTACTATTATATAAACCGATGGTGCGGATATAACTTTTCAACTTATCAACACCCAGTGCTAATATTTGCTCGGCCGTGTTAGCAACAGCAAATAGCGGTTTGGTTGCTTTATTAACACTAACGTCAGTTGCTTGAGCAGATAATACAACAGCAATAAGTAATTCAAAGGGTGTTTGATATACTAGTTCTGTTGTAGGATCTTTAATATGTTCTTTCAGTCTTTCTAGAATCTGAATTCGAGTTGATTGTTTCACAAACTAATTATAATCAAAAATAGTGGAATGTTGGGTTAATATTATATACTTTATTTAGACTTTATCGGTAAGTTAAATTGCGTTATTTAAAATAAATATAAGCAATACTATATGACTATTAGCCAATAGTATAATGTTTATAACGGTTTGCTATTGATTTTTTATTGATTCAAATACCTAAATAGCCTGCTTTTTAGCATCGTCTTTTTATGATAAGCTACCCCACTATTTCAATTTCATAATACAAGGTTTTTTATAAAAATGTCGTTACCAATGATTGTCACCTTTAGTGTGTACATTTTAGGGATGATTGCGATCGGTTTTTTTGCGTTTCGTGCAACGCAAAACTTTGGTGATTATATTCTCGGTGGGCGTCGTATCGGTAGTGTTGTGACAGCACTTTCAGCCGGTGCTTCTGATATGAGTGGCTGGTTGTTAATGGGGCTTCCCGGTGCCGTTTTTTTATTCGGTATATCTCAGAGTTGGATTGCTATTGGTTTGATAATCGGTGCTTATCTAAATTGGTTACTCATTGCTGGCAGGTTACGTGTTTTTACCGAAATTAACCATAATTCTTTAACATTACCAGACTATTTTGCTCGACGATTTGATGATAAGAGCTCTTTACTTCGTATTATTTCGGCAGTAATTATTCTGATCTTTTTTACCATTTATTGTGCTTCTGGTGTCGTTGCTGGCGCAAAATTATTCGAAAGTACATTTGGTATGAGCTATGGTTGGGCAATGTTAGCTGGCGCTGGTGCGACTATTGCCTATACTTTTATTGGGGGTTTTTTAGCGGTGAGCTGGACTGATACGATTCAAGCTAGTTTAATGATGTTTGCCCTGATTTTAACCCCAATTATGGTTATAGCTAATGCAGGTGGTTTTAATGATGCTATTGTTCATATTGAATCACTTAATCCCGATTATATAAATATCTTTGCCCATATGGACTTTATCTCTATTATCTCTTTATTAGGATGGGGATTAGGTTATTTTGGTCAACCGCATATTTTAGCAAGGTTTATGGCTGCTGATTCACATGAGGTAATGAAAAATGCTCGTCGAATTAGTATGACATGGATGATTTTATGTTTAGTCGGTGCCATTACGGTTGGTTTTTTTGGAATCGCCTATTTTGCTAATAATCCAGGTTTAGCTTACTTAATTAATAATGGTAAGCATGAACGTATTTTTATTGAGCTATCAAAATTACTGTTTAATCCTTGGATTGCTGGTATTTTACTTGCTGCAATCTTAGCTGCAGTAATGAGCACGTTAAGTTGTCAGCTACTTGTTTGCTCAAGTGCTTTAACCGAAGATTTTTACCGTGCCTTTTTAAGACCAAACGCTAAACAGCGCGAACTTGTTTGGGTGGGGCGTATTATGGTGCTATTGGTTTCGGTTATCGCTATTTTATTAGCAATAAACCCTAATAACAGTGTACTTGATTTAGTTAGTCATGCTTGGGCAGGATTTGGCGCAGCTTTTGGACCAATTATTGTTTTTTCTGTATTTTGGTCAAGAATGACACGTAATGGTGCATTAGCGGGAATGGTGATTGGTGCAATAACCGTGTTGCTTTGGATCAATTTTAATTGGTTTAACCTTTACTCACTTATTCCTGGATTTTTATTTGCATCTATTGCCATTGTGATTGTTAGTTTATGCGATAACAGACCTAACGAAGTTGTGGCAGACCATTTTAAACAGGCGTATAAACGTTTTCATAATAAAGCAGAATAAAATTTTTATTTAAAGTAAACTCTAAACGTAACAAAATATAATAGGTAAATATCATGACAAAAAATGTGATCAAACAACTGCAAGAGCGTGGACTGATTGCTCAGCTTACTGATGAAAAAGCACTGGTAGAACTCATAGAACAACATCCCATTGCGCTTTATTGTGGTTTTGATCCTACTGCCGATAGTTTGCATCTTGGTCATTTAGTTCCTTTACTTTGTTTAAAACGCTTTCAATTAGCTGGCCATAAACCGATAGCTTTGGTCGGTGGCGCAACGGGTTTAATTGGTGACCCGAGTTTTAAAGCCGTTGAACGTAAACTCAATACAGAAGAAACAGTTGTTGAATGGAGTGAAAAAATTAAACAACAAGTATCACCATTTTTAGATTTTAATTGTGGTGAAAATGCCGCCATTGTTGCCAACAACTATGATTGGTTTAGTGGTATGAATGTGCTCACTTTTTTACGTGATGTTGGTAAGTATTTTTCAGTCAATGCTATGATTAATAAAGAATCAGTGAAGCAACGTATTGACCGCGATGAGCAAGGCATTTCATTTACTGAGTTTTCTTATAGTCTATTACAATCTTATGATTTTGCGTGCTTAAATAAATCTCACAGTGTCGTATTACAAATTGGTGGTTCAGATCAATGGGGAAATATTACCGCAGGTATTGATTTAACCCGCCGTTTACATCAAAAACAGGTATATGGCTTAACTGTGCCATTAATCACAAAATCTGACGGAACTAAATTTGGTAAAACAGAAAGTGGTGCTGTTTGGCTTGATCCGAAAAAGACTAGTCCATATAAATTCTATCAATTTTGGATTAATACGGCTGATGCTGATGTATATCGCTTCTTAAAATTCTTCACTTTCATGCCATTAAGTGAAATTGATGCACTGGAAGAAGAAGACAAAAATAGTGGCGTTGCACCAAGGGCTCAATATGTATTGGCAGAGGAAGTGACTCGATTAGTGCATGGTGAAGAGGGGCTAATTGCCGCGAAACGTATTACCGAAAGTCTTTTTTCAGGAAAATTAAGTGATTTATCGCAAGCTGATTTTGAACAGTTAGCGCAAGATGGTATGCCAACACTATCAATTGAAAGTGATGCTGATTTACAACAAGCAATCGTTAATGCACAGTTTGCACCTTCTCGAGGTCAGGCCAGAACCATGATAGAATCAAATGCCATTTCGGTAAATGGAGAACGTAACTCAACAATTGATTACCGTTTTACTGATAGCGATAAACTGTTTAATCGTTATACTTTACTGCGTCGTGGTAAAAAATATTACTGTTTGTTAATTTGGGGATAATCGAGTGAAAAATATTTTATCGATCCAGTCACATGTGGTATTTGGTCATGCTGGTAATAGTGCGGCTGTATTTCCTATGCGTCGTATTGGTGTAAATGTATGGCCTTTAAATACCGTACAATTTTCTAATCATACACAATATCAACAATGGACTGGAACGGTAATGCCAGCATCGCACTTAACTGAAATTGTTGATGGAATTAATCAAATTCATGAGTTAAAGCGGTGTGATGCAGTTTTAAGTGGATATATGGGTTCGCCAGAACAGGGCAATGCAATTATTGAGGTTGTTAAAAAGGTCAAAACGGTCAACCCAAATGCGATTTATTTTTGCGATCCTGTAATGGGACATCCTGAAAAAGGTTGTATTGTTGCGCCCGGTGTTGCTGAGTTTTTATGTAATACCGCTTTATCTGTTGCTGACATGATGGCGCCTAACATTCTCGAATTAGAAGAGCTAAATGATAAACAACACATTAGTAATGTTGATGAAGCAGTTATTGCTTGCCGAAAAATTTGTAATAAAGGTCCTAAAGTTATTTTAGTCAAACATTTAAGTCGAGCAGGCTATAACAAAGATAATTTTGAAATGTTACTAGTTACACAACATGAAGCTTGGCACATAAGCCGTCCATTAGTTGATTTTGGTGTTAAACAACCGGTTGGTGTTGGTGATATGACAAGTGGATTATTTTTGGCGAATATATTACTTGGAAAATCGCTTGTTGAGGCATTAGAACATACCACTGCTGCGGTATATGCAGTGATGCTTGAAACTTTAAAACAACACGAATATGAATTACAATTAGTTGCAGCACAAAATGAAATTGAAAAACCAACTCATTGGTTTCGTGCAAAAAAAATTGATTAATTATTAAAATATGTAAAAATAAAACTAAATTGCGTTTAACAAAATAAATGAGGGGATAATGGATACTATATCATTAGGAGAAAAACTTTCAGATTTAAGGGAAAAAATGGGGTTAACTCAAGATGATATCGCCAATAAAATCCATGTCCGCAAAACGATTATTGAAGATATTGAAACCGGACAGATAATTACAACCCCCCTCGTATTTGTTAAAGGGTATATTCGTTCTTATGCTGAGCTTGTTGGTTTATCCGCTCAAGAGTATCAACCTTATATTGATCAGCTATCTGAGCAATATCCTTCCCAACAAAAGAGTAATTATCAATGTAATTATAAGCGTAAACGCGGAAAAGGAATCTGGTTTATGATTATTTTTGTCATTTTATGTGCATTAGGTATCACTCTATATTGTGTTAATAAAGCAAATAAAAATAATTTTGTTGAAGTTAGCCATTATATTTCTCCATCGACGTCTAACCATGTTAATAGTTAGCAAATTTTGTTATTCTCATACAGACTTTTGCTTTAAATCTTGTTAAGATTACTGGCTAGTTATTTTGTAATATAATTAGGCAGGTTATGAGTCATCAAGATTCACCGATTATTAGACGAGAATCTACAAGGATTTATGTTGGCAACGTACCTATAGGTGGTGGTGCACCTATAGCAGTTCAATCGATGACCAATACTCGTACAACTGATGTTGCCAAAACAGTTGCTCAAATACAAGCACTTGAACGCGTAGGTGTTGATATTGTGCGAGTATCAGTTCCAACTATGGATGCAGCTGAAGCGTTTAAATATATTAAACAACAGGCTAAAGTTCCACTCATAGCTGATATTCATTTTGACTATCGTATTGCTTTAAAAGTTGCTGAATATGGTGTGGATTGTTTAAGAATTAATCCAGGTAATATTGGTAATGAAACCCGAATTCGCTCGGTTGTTGATTGTGCAAAAGATAAAAACATTCCGATAAGAATTGGTGTTAACTCGGGTTCTTTAGAAAAAGATATTCAAGAAAAATATGGCGAACCGACACCTCAAGCAATTGTTGAATCGGCGATGCGGCATGTGGATATACTTGATCGACTTGGATTTGAACAATTTAAAGTGAGTGTTAAAGCATCAGACGTTTTTACTGCGGTAGATGCTTATCGATTATTAGCGAAGCAAATTAAGCAACCCTTACATTTAGGTATAACTGAAGCGGGGGGCGTGCGTAGTGGTGCGGTAAAATCGGCAATAGGGTTAGGTTTACTTCTGTCTGAAGGTATTGGTGATACGCTTCGTGTATCGTTAGCAGCAGACCCGACTGAAGAAGTTAAAGTCGGATTTGATATTTTAAAATCGTTACGTATACGCGCAAGAGGCATCAATTTTATTGCTTGCCCTACCTGTTCAAGACAAGAGTTTGATGTAATTAACACTGTAAATATATTAGAGCAACGATTAGAAGATATTATTACTCCAATGGATGTCTCTATTATTGGATGTGTTGTCAATGGTCCTGGTGAGGCACTTGCGTCGACAATGGGCGTTGCTGGTGGACATAATAAAAGTGGCTTTTATGAAGATGGTGTGCGTATAGGTCGAATTGATAACGAAAAAATGATTGATGAATTAGAATCCAAAATTCGAGCCAAAGCCTCGATTTTGAAAAACCGAATTGTAGCAACTGAATTATAATTTTATTTAATAGCGAATAAACGAATGGCAGAGAAAAAAATCCAATCAATACGGGGAATGAATGATTTACTCCCAGCAGATAGTGCAAGTTGGCAACAGATAGAAAAAATTGTCAAAGGTGTTTTAAATAGCTATGGCTATAATGAAATAAGAACCCCCATTGTTGAAGATACAGCACTCTTCAAAAGAGCCGTAGGTGAAGTAACTGATATTGTTGAAAAAGAGATGTATACTTTCAACGATCGTAATGATGAAAGTATTACCTTACGTCCAGAAATAACGGCTGGTTGTGTACGTGCAGGTATTGAGCATGGGCTGTTTTATAACCAAGAACAGCGCCTTTGGTATTTAGGTCCTGCTTTTCGCTATGAAAAACCGCAAAAAGGACGATATCGTCAATTTCATCAATTTGGTGTTGAAGTATTTGGACTTGAAGGTCCCAATATTGACGCTGAACTGATATTGTTAACTGCACGCTTTTGGAAAGCCTTAGGTATTGAAAAACATACTTCTTTAGAATTAAATTCAATCGGTTCACTTGAGGCAAGAGCGAATTATCGAAAAGCTTTAGTTGACTTTCTTGAGCAACATAAAGATAAATTGGATGAAGACTGTTTACGTAGAATGTATACTAATCCACTAAGAGTCCTTGATTCAAAAAATCCAGTAGTACAAGAGTTGCTTAACCAAGCGCCAAAATTATTTGATTATTTAGATGACGATTCTAAGCAGCATTTTGAAGGCTTATGTCGATTGTTAGATAATGCAGGAATAAAATACAATATTAATCAAAGATTAGTTCGCGGCTTAGATTACTATAATCGTACTGTTTTTGAATGGGTAACAAGTAGTTTAGGTGCGCAAGGGACTGTTTGTGGTGGCGGTCGTTATGATGGACTGGTTAGCCAACTCGGTGGGCAACCTACGCCAGCAGTAGGATTTGCGATGGGGCTTGAACGTTTAGTATTATTAGTTCAGGCGGTAAATCCATCATTTACGCAAGAAAACGCGATTGATATCTATATGATTTCATCAGGCGATGAAAAAACGATTTCAGCGGCACAATGTATTGCAGAACAATTACGCGATGGATTACCTAATAAACGAATTGTGACTAATTATGGATCAAGTAATTTTAAGAAACAATTTGCGAAAGCAGATAAATTAGGTGCTAAAATAGCCGTCATTATTGGCGAAAATGAAATTGCAAACCAAACAGTTACGATTAAAAATTTGAAAACAGGTGAACAAATTGAAGTTGCAAAGGCCAACATTGTTCAAACTTGTTTAGCAATAGAATAAGGAAAATAGGAGAAAAAAGTGAGTCATCAATTAACGAGTGAAGAACAATTTTCGATGATAAAAGAATTTCTTGCTAAGACATGGAAAATTATTGTAGCAGTTATCGTAATTGGATTATTAGGCTTTTATGGATGGCGTTACTGGCAATCTTATAAAGTGAATCAATCGATAGAATCATCAGATCGATATGAGCAATTAATTAAAAAGTTAGATGAGACAAAATCCGATTCTGTCAATGAATTAGTTGCCTTTGCTAAAGATAATGATACTGTTTATAGTGTGTTTGCTAATTTACGTGCAGCTAAGTTTTATGTTGATGTATTAAAAGATTATGCTGGCGCGCAAACATTGCTAACTGATTCGCTGAAAAAGACTGATGCAGAACCGATAAAATCGCTCATTTATGTTCGTATTGCTCGCTTACAAAATCAGCAAGGTCAATATCAAGATAGCTTAAATTCGTTAACGAATATCACTGAAAAAAGTTGGGCGCCAATTGTTAACGATCTGCGTGGTGATATATTAGTCAAATTAGAGCGTTACAGTGATGCAGTTGATGCATATAATCTCGCTTTAACTTCGGGACCAACTAAAGAGTTAGAAACAAATATCAAAATGAAGTTAAATCAAGCTGAATATTTAAAAGCTAAACAACAAGTTGAACAAGAAGAACAAGCTAAAACTGAGCAGAAAGCTCAGACACAACAAGCAACAACAGAACAAAATAAAAATTAATTTATCCTGCTATAAGGGTCTTTAAAATGAAGTTATCAAAATGTTTTTTTACCGGTGTTTTAATGTTCTCACTTGCTGGATGCTCGTTATTTGGTGGTGAAGAAGATGTGGTTCAAATTTCACCATCACCGACAGTCAACAATCAATTTCCTATTCAACAAATTTGGCGAAATAGTACATCAGGTAATACGCAAATTTACTCTTTATTAGGGCCGATTAATTATGATAATGCTATTTATGTAGCGAGTCGTAGTGGTCAGGTAAAAGCCCTTGATTTATCAAGCGGTAATACGATTTGGGATATCAATTTATCACAAAGTACCTTATTTAGCAGTAAAACAGCTTTATTTTCTGGTGGCGTAAGTGCAGATGATAATTATGTATATGTAGGCAGTGAACGAGCAGTTGTTTATGCTTTAGAACGCAATAGTGGTAAAGTGGTTTGGGAAAAACCGGTGAAAGGTGAAGTCTTAGCGCGCCCTGTATCTTCAGAAGATAAATTAATCATACATACTGCTAACGGTGTACTACAAGGACTTAATCGTAACACTGGCGATGAATTATGGGATGTGTCTTTTGATGTTCCTGCTTTATCTTTAAGGGGGAATTCAACACCAACTATAGCTCATGGTGCTGCAATTGTCGGTGATGATAATGGACGTGTTGATGCTTACTTTATTAAAGATGGACAACTTATTTGGCAGCAGCGTATTTCGCAGCCAACAGGTTCAACTGAAATTGCAAAATTGAACGATGTTGATTCCACACCAGTTGTTGAAGGCAATCTTGTTTATGCTGTAGGGTATAATGGTAATGTTGCTGCATTAGATTTAAGTAATGGTCAAGTTGTATGGAAAAAACAAATTGGCTCAACGCACAGTTTTGCAGTTGATTCTCATCAACTATTTGTTGTTGATCAAGATGACAATATCCAAGCTATCACTAAAAATGGTGGGGCTGTCGATTGGACTCAATCCAGTCTTTTACATCGTCAATTAACCGATCCTGTTGTGTATCAAAATTATATTGTTGTGGGTGATTTTGAGGGTTATTTGTATTGGCTAAATAAAGACAATGGTGAAATTGTTGCTAAAACACAAGTAAGTAGTAGTGGATTAATCTCCCGACCATTAGTTGTGGACAATAAATTAATTGTCCAAGCAAAAAATGGTGATATTTACGCATTTACAAAAAATTAAGGTAATTAGATAAACATGATACCTGTAGTAGCACTAGTTGGTCGTCCGAATGTTGGAAAGTCGACTTTATTTAATCGCTTAACTCGGACTCGAGACGCCTTAGTCGCTGATTTTCCAGGATTAACTCGTGATCGTAAATATGGCCGAGCTGAGATCAAAGGTCATGAATATATCGTGATTGATACCGGCGGTATCGATGGCACAGAAGAAGGGGTTGAAAGCTTTATGGCTGAACAATCCCTACAAGCAATTGAAGAAGCCGATATTGTGCTTTTTCTGGTCGATGCTAGATCGGGTGTTATGCCTGCTGATCATGCTATTGCCAAGCATTTACGCTCACGTCAAAAAGCGACTTTTTTAGTTGCTAACAAAATTGATGGTATTGATGTCGATACTGCTGTTTCTGACTTTTATGGCTTAGGATTAGGTGAAATTCACCCTATCGCGGCTAGTCATGGTCGTGGCGTAACCTCATTAATCGAAACTGTCTTAGATCCAATTTTTCAATTTGAATCAGAAGAAGCAACTGAAGTTAGTGTTCACAATGAACTAGATGATTTACCTGAATCATACGATGATTTAGGTGATGAAACCGAATCATTGATTAATCAGCCAATTAAAGTAGCTATTGTTGGTCGTCCAAATGTTGGTAAGTCAACACTAACAAATCGTATTCTAGGTGAAGAGCGCGTTGTCGTGTATGACATGCCCGGCACCACTCGTGATAGTATTTATATCCCTATGACCCGTGATGAGCGCGAATATGTTGTGATAGATACTGCTGGTGTTCGTAAGCGTGGCAAGGTGACAGAAACCGTTGAAAAATTTTCTGTTATTAAAACACTACAAGCTATTGAAGATGCCAATGTTGTGATTTTAGTCATTGATGCTAGAGAGGGTATATCTGATCAGGATTTATCACTCCTTGGCTTTATTATTAATAGTGGGCGCTCACTTGTTATTGCGGTGAATAAATGGGATGGCTTATCGCAAGATATTAAAGAACAAGTGAAAACTACGCTAGATGATAGACTGGATTTTATCGATTTTGCACGTGTTCATTTTATTTCTGCTCTCCATGGCAGTGGTGTTGGCAACTTGTTTGATTCAATTCAAGAAGCCTATGATTGTGCAACACGACGAGTTAACACTGCATTATTAACTAAAATTATGCAGATGGCTCAAGATGATCATCAACCACCTTTAGTTAAAGGGCGCAGAGTTAAATTAAAATATGCTCATGCGGGAGGATATAATCCACCGATTGTTGTGATTCATGGTAATCAAGTTGAAGAGCTACCTGATTCATATAAGCGCTACTTGATGAATTATTTTAGACGCTCATTGAAAATTATGGGATCACCTATTCGTATTCAATTCAAAGAAGGTGCTAATCCATTTGAAGGCAGAAAAAATAGTTTAACCGCATCTCAACAACGTAAACGCCGTCGATTGATGAAACATGTTAGGGGGCGAAAGTAGTTTATGTCAGAGCAAGTTAGTATAGATGGTAAAGAGGGTTTTTGTCCTAAATGCCATTGTAAAATGCAAGTTGTTTCACCTCAACACTATGTCTGTTCTCATTGTAAGCAGCACTACCTTGAACAATACATTTGTCCCATTTGTCAGCAAAATGCTCAAATGATTAAAGGTTGTGGTGCAATTAATTATATTTGTCATACTGATGGTTTAATTGCTAGCAGTAAGGTGATATTTCACTATTTACCAGAGTAAAAAGACTTTATCTATATTAGAGTCATAAGAGGTTATTTTATGCGAATTATTTTATTAGGTGCGCCAGGCGCTGGAAAAGGCACTCAAGCACAATTTATTATGCAAAAATATGGTATTCCCCAAATTTCAACAGGGGATATGTTACGTGCAGCAGTTAAATCGGGTAGTCCACTTGGTTTGCAGGCTAAAGAACTAATGGATGCCGGTAAGCTTGTTACTGATGAGCTGGTGATTGCGTTAGTTAAAGAGCGTATTGCGCAAAGTGATTGTGCTAATGGTTTTTTACTAGATGGTTTTCCTCGCACAGTACCGCAAGCTGATGCAATGAAAGCGGCAGATATTGACATAGATTATGTGCTTGAGTTCGATGTTCCTGATTCAGTAATCATTGACCGTATGAGTGGCAGACGAATTCATGCACCGTCAGGACGGGTTTATCATGTTCGCCATAATCCACCAAAAGTTGAGAATATTGACGATGTTACTGGTGAACCATTAACTATTCGTAAAGATGATCACGAAGATATCGTGCGTAAACGTCTTGTTGAATATCATCAATTAACTAAACCTTTAGTGAGTTATTATCAGCATGAAGCTAAACAAGGTCATACGCAATATTTCCGTATTGATGGAACGCAACCTGTGGCAGAGGTCACTAAAGAGTTAGCTAAAATTTTAGGATAATTACGGGTTAACTAAAAGAGCAAGAAGTTAATTTTATCTTGCTCTTTTTGACATTATTTTGCAGCGTTAAGCGCTTGTTCTAAATCGGCAATAATATCATCGATATGTTCTATTCCGATAGATAATCTCACCATTTCTTGACTTACTCCGGCTTTTTGTAATTCTTCATCATTAAGTTGACGATGAGTTGTTGACGCTGGATGACAAGCAAGTGAACGTGTATCACCAATATTAACTAAACGCAGAATTAGCTTTAAAGCATCAATAAACTTAGCCCCAGCTTGTATGCCGCCTTTTATACCAAAAGATAAAATTCCAGCCGGCAACCCCTTATCCATCTGTTTAACCGCTAAGTGATGCTCAGGGTGAGTATCAAGACCGGCATAGTTTACCCAACTTACTTGTGGATGAGATGCTAAATATCGAGCGACTTTTAAGGTGTTTTGACAGTGACGTTCAATACGTAAAGATAATGTTTCAAGCCCTTGCAGTAATAAAAAAGTATTAAATGGTGAAAGTGCCGCTCCCATATTACGCAATGGAATAACTCGACAGCGCGCAATATAAGCAGCATCGCCAAAAGTTTCAGTATATGAAACACCATGATAAGAGGGATCGGGTTGATTTAACATTGGATATTTTTCCGGATATTTTTTCCATGGAAATTTACCGGAATCGACAATCATGCCACCTAAACTATTGCCGTGGCCGCCAATATATTTAGTTAATGAATGCACTACAATGTCGGCACCAAACTCAAAAGGACGACAAAGTGCTGGACTTGCTACAGTGTTATCGACAATTAAAGGAATGCCATGCCGATGAGCGATCTCTGCAAGTGCCGATAAATCAACAATATTTCCGGCTGGATTACCAATACTTTCACAATATAACGCTTTGGTTTTATCATCAATTTGTTGTTCGATAGCTTGAAGGTTATCATGCGGTGCAAACTTGGTTGTAATGCCGAAGTTAGGTAGTGTGTGAGCAAATAAATTATACGTTCCGCCATATAATTTGGAAACCGAAACAATATTTTCACCGGCAAATGTAATAGCCTGAATTGCATAAGTAATTGCGGCCATACCTGAGGCGACAGCTAATGCACCTATTCCTCCTTCGAGAGCAGCTATGCGCGCTTCCAGTACAGCATTGGTTGGGTTAGTAATACGTGTGTAAATATTGCCAGCGACTTTTAAATCAAAAAGATCAGCGCCATGTTGAGTATCATCAAAAGCATATGATGTTGTTTGATAAATGGGGACAGCAACAGCATGGGTGGTTGGTTCTGGACTATAGCCTGTGTGTAGAGCAATTGTTTCTGGTTTCATGTTAGAGCCTCATAATTATAATAATATAACAACAAGGCTCTATTTTGCGCAAAAAATCCTGAAAAGGTAAAGTGTTATAATACCATTCTTACGATATCAATATCACCTAACTCTTTATATAGATTCTCAATTTGATCAATGTGCGTTGCATTAATTGTAATTGAAACCGAATGATAATTACCTTTGCTGCTTGGTTTAACTGAAGGTGTATAATCACCCGGTGCATGTTTTTGAATGACTGTCACCACTTTGTCAACTAATTCAGGTTTTGCTTCTCCCATTACTTTATACGTGAAAGAGCATGGAAATTCTAATAATTCATTTAATTTTGTTTTCTGTTGCATAATTTGATTTCTCAGTTAATCGGTATTTTTAATTACTAGTGTAATCTACTTTTTCCTATATATAGGCATTTTATGATTCTTCAAGTAACAAAAAATAAACATCGCTTTTTAAAGGCTCTAATTTGATCTATGATAATAAAATTCTATTATGACTTATAAAACATATCTTAACTATCAATCATAAGGCCATACAGCATGTTATCTCAGTCCAACAATAAAGAACCCTTTGGCACATTATTAGGTTATGCACCGGGCGGCGTTGCCATTTATTCTTCAGATTATGAAACATTAGATCCCGAACAATACCCTGATGATGCATCCTTTCGTAGTTATTCAGGATACGAATATATGGGCTATAAGTGGCAATGTGTCGAATTTGCAAGGCGCTTTTTGTTTTTGAATTATGGGATTGTTTTCACTGATGTTGGTATGGCTCACGAAATATTTTCACTACGCTTTTTAAGGCAAGTGGTTAATGAAGCTATTTTACCTTTACAAGCTTTTGCTAATGGTAGTAAAAAAATACCCGAAGCAGGCTCATTATTAATCTGGGATGATGGTGGCGTATTTGATAGAACGGGGCATGTTGCAGTTATTACCGAAGTATTTGATGACAAAATTAGAATAGCTGAACAAAATGTGATACATACGCGTTTACCTATTGGTCAACAATGGACGCGTGAACTTAAGATGACAGTAACAAATGAAGGTTATTTATTACACGATACCTTTGATGATACGAAAATTTTAGGTTGGATGATTCAAACAGATAAAACTGAACATAGTTTATCGCAACCTGAAGTAGCAAAACCCTTACTACAAATTCATAGTGCTCATATAACGAATAAAGAACAATTTGAAAAAAAATGGCTTGATGAGTCAGATCCTTTAGAAAGCACCTATGTGTTAGCCGCAGGCCATGCAATTAGTCATGATGATCATTATCGTTACTTTACTATTTCAGAAAGTGCTGAACAAGAATTAATCCGTGCGACGAATGAATTACATTTGATGTATTTGCATGCAACGGATAAAGTGCTAAAAGACGATCATTTATTAAATAATTTTAATATTCCAGAAATACTTTGGCCAAGATTAAGGCTTTCATGGCAACAGCGCCGCTATCAAATGATAACAGGTCGTTTAGATTTTTGTATGGATGAGCGCGGTTTAAAAGTCTATGAATACAATGCAGATTCTGCATCTTGTCATACAGAAGCCGGGCAAATTTTGGAAAAATGGGCGGTACAAGCTGAACTCAATATTGGTACTAATCCAAGTGCAGGGTTACTCAATTCGCTTGCTAACTGTTGGAAGCATAGTGATGCTCAAGCTTTTGTACACATCATGCAAGACAATGATAGTGAGGAAAATTATCACGCTTTGTTTATGCAAAAAGCCCTGACTTTAGCTGGTTTTAAAAGCAAAATATTACGTGGCTTAACTGGTTTAAAATGGGATAAGCAAGGGCAATTAGTTGATGATGAAAACAGGCAGGTCACTTGTGTATGGAAAACATGGGCATGGGAAACAGTATTAGAGCAGCTGCGACAAGAAAGTGAGGCGCAAGTTGCTGGCTTACCGATTCGTACTTGGCATCCTGAAAATGCGGTCCGATTAATTGACGTGCTTTTAAGACCTGAAGTCTCGGTTTTTGAGCCTTTATGGACAGTAATACCAAGTAATAAAGCGATTTTACCGGTGCTATGGTCATTGTTTCCTAATCATCGTTATTTATTAGAATCAACGTTTGAACTTAATGCAGATCTTATCAAAAAAGGGTATGCCATTAAACCTATTGCCGGTCGACGCGGTAGTGATATTGAATTAGTCAGTAGTCAAGAACAAACACTAGGCAAAACGGTTGGTCAATTTGCTAAGCAAGAAAATATTTACCAAGAGCTTTGGTGTTTACCTAAGGTCGATGATCGATATTTACAAGTTTGTACTTTCACTGTTGGAGGTCATTATGGTGGCGCGTGTTTACGTTCAGATCCCACTTTGGTGATAAAAGGTGAAAGTGATATGCAACCACTACGTGTATTAACTGATGAGCAATTTATGAAATAATTTCTTTGTAAAGAATTTTCAGGTTATAGTTATACCAGATGTAACAAGAATAGACATATTTTAGATAGGTAAATGACTATCACTTGATTAATTTATTTTTAATAAGTTCTCATTGTTATTGACTAACCCTAGTCGACTAAAAAAATTCGATGAAAAACTTACACTATCATGTAGTGTGGTTATGTTTATAATTAGGTTTTTGTTGAAATTGATTGAGTTACATAAATATAATTAAAATAATGGGATAAAAAGGAATATATGGTAAATACATTACTTCGAAGTGGTGATATTAAAGATTTCAAAATGCTTGGGCATGATGGGAAAGCCGCTTATCTTGTTGCGGCGCAAATCCGTGAAATGTTTAGAATTAAATTAGGTAAACAATATGCCGATTGTTTAGCTATACCACAACGTAATGATCAAGGTAATATTATTGATTGGTACATTCCTTTTGAATCAGATCAACCTGATGGGCAATATGATATTGTACCTTGGACATCAGCGAGCGAATCAGAGCAAGAATCAGCTTTGATTTTACTCAAAGAGTTTGAACACAAAGTATTGAATTTTGGTAAACAGTTAGCAAGCAACCCTAATTTAGAAGGCGATCAACTGCTTTTTAGTCGCTTGATTTATGATCCCAACAATAAGAGTGATGACCTAGAACCCAATTTGATGGCAATTCGATTTCCAAGTAATCAATTTGTCTATATTGTTAACGGTAAACCTGTTATTACTTTTTGGGGATTTGTTTATCCGCAAACTGCGCAAGTCAATTCACCATTTTATTGTTTAGAATCATTCAAACAACCAACTCCATCAGCCACTCATACATTTACTGAGCCGGCCACTATTAACAAACCATGGTGGAAACGCTGGTGGCTCTGGTTACTTGCATTACTGCCTCTATTATTACTTTTATTGGCGATTTTTTGGCTTCGAGGCTGTTGGCAATCCCCTGTAGTATCGATTAATGCTGATTTAGGTAGAGATAATCATGTTTCTTCTTCTACTGTTACCGATGAAAAGCTGGAACAAGATAAAAAAGATCCTGAACCTACTGATAAAGTAATCGATAGAAACATTAAAGTGGTTAACGGAGTAACAACCAACGGTCATGATATTATTGATGCCAATGGTACCCGAGTGAATGGTGATGTTGTAGCTAACACCGTTAATCCTGTTGATTCCGCTACATTACCTAATGATGTTAAAGATGATAATAGTCTTAACCAAAACTCAGACACGTTAAATAAAGATGAGCAGGTTAATCATTCAGAAAAAGATAAAGTTGATAATCAAAATAATAACGATGATAAGTCGCCGACTAATGAACCTGATAAAAAAGATGAAAATAGCAAAGGATCAATTCCTCCCGATTTAGATGATGGTAAGCAAACAGGCACAGGAACTAACCCAGATCAAACTAATAATTTAGCTTTATCTCAAGATCAACTTAAACAAGGATCAACTAAATTTTTAGATGGTCAATGGTCTGTTGGAGGCGGTATTCAAGATAAAGCTACAGGCAAACCATTACAATTGAGTTATGACTTTAATGAAGGTAATGGTCAAGTTACCGTAACACGTAGTGATGGTGTTAAGTGTGTAGGTAAAGTAGAGAGCGGTATTAACAAGTCGAATTTAAATATTGCCAGCAATACTGAAGCAATATGTAGTGACAATAGTAAATATCAATTACCAAAAATTCAATGTACGCCTGGTAAAAACAATCAAGCTGATTGCCAAGGGGTTTATGATAACGGGAAAACATTCCCAATTACTATGAAAAAACAATAAGGTAGTATATGCTTCCAGAATTACGCAATTATGGTCAAGAAGTCACACTTATTATGAATAGTGGTATTCAGTTTCTTGATTTTGCACTTAAGATAGATTGGAAAGATAATCAATGGCGCAGTAAATTAAATGGTTATTTTATTGACCCATCTGAAAGCGGGGCATTAATAAGACTGATTGAGAATGCCGAGAGTGGTAAATTTTTTGCGCCAGATGATTTATCTTTTGCGGTTAAACCAACACAAGAAATAAGTGTTGAGCAATCACTAAAATTATATGATGGGATTTGGTTGCCAATTCCTGTCTTAAGATCGATTCCTCCAGAACGTTTTGATAAAGGACCGCATAATTGGAGCCGCGTGCGAATTGTCAGTATCCCTGAGGGTGAAGATCCTGATGGCAATACCCATCGCATCACCTTTGCATTTGATACTAAAATTTTCACCAATATGCAAGATGTGATCTATTTAGCGCCTACCGAAAATGATGTTAAAACTGGAGCAGTATTTAGTTTGGCACATCGTTCAGATCACGTTTCATGGTATTTAGAACTTAAATGGGTAACAAGCTGGCTAATTGATTTGTTTCAAGAGCTAGCGCCTCAAACTGATCGTTTAAAAATACATAAAGATGATATTAATACAGAAATTAATAATAAAGCTTATTATGGACACTATCTAAATATCATCAATTTACTTGCTGATTCATTACAATTACCAACTATTAAGATTGTATCAAATGCTAAAGATGATGTGATTAAATCAATACCTGTTGATATGATTCTTGACGTGGGTAATTCACGTACTTGTGGAATATTGATTGAAGATCATGTGCAAGATAAAGATAGCTTAAATCGTCGTTATGAGCTTGAGATTCGTGATTTAGGTCAGCCTGAGCATATCTATAATGAACCTTTCGAAAGCCGTGTTGAATTTGCGCAAACTTTTTTTGGTAAGGAACATTTTTCGTTACAAAGTGGAAGACGAGACACATTCCGTTGGCCAAGTATTGTTCGTGTTGGGACTGAGGCAAGCCGTTTAGCAAGTCAACGAGAAGGCAATGAAGGTGCTACTGGCCTTTCTAGCCCTAAACGCTATTTATGGGATCAAGATAAATATGAGCAAGGTTGGCGTTTTAATTCCCATTATGTAAAAAGTGATCATGAACCCTTTGCTACCGCTGAACCATTTTCGAGTTTAATTAACGAATATGGTGAAGCACTACATATTTTAAGTAATGATATTGAGGAAGAGTTTGATCGCAAAATGCCGGTTTTTCATCCAAAATATTCGCGAAGTTCGTTAATGACATTCATGCTCTGTGAAGTTTTGATGCATGCATTAATGCAGATGAATAGCGTTGCGCAACGTAATAAACTCGAACACGCTAAAACGCCGCGTAACCTACGTTCTATTATTTTGACTATTCCACCTGCAATGCCAAAACCAGAACAAGCCATTTTTAAAAGTTGTGTATACCAAGCTATTGGACTGGTATGGAAAAGTCTTGGTTGGGATAGTTCTGATGATAATATTGATTTTAATAATCCAGAACAATTAAAAAGTGTTTGGCCAAACATCCCTGAAGTTTATATTCAATGGG
Source organism: Gilliamella sp. B2969 (assembly GCF_026536195.1). NCBI lineage: Bacteria > Pseudomonadati > Pseudomonadota > Gammaproteobacteria > Orbales > Orbaceae > Gilliamella > Gilliamella sp. B2969. The sequence continues at coordinate 41,291 of NZ_JAFNOP010000009.1, read as the reverse complement.
ATGAAGCAACTTGTGGACAAGTTGTATATTTATTTAACGAAACACAAAATAATTACAATGGACGCAGTGAAGAATTTATTGCATCAATGGTACGTCCAGATAAAACCAATAAACAAAAGCTCACAATTGCAACAGTAGATATTGGTGGTGGTACTACTGATTTAGTCATAAATGATTATGAGCTTGATTACGGTACCAGCAAGCAAATCAATAGCAGTAATGCTTATATTGTTCCAATTCAACGTTTTCGTGATGGCTTTAAAGTGGCGGGCGATGATATTTTACTTGATATTATTCAAGACACTGTACTCACAGCTTTGACTAATGGCTTAAAACAAGCTGGGCTTACTGATCCTAATCCAATTTTATCAGCAATTATTGGTTCTCAGCAGCTTTCTATTCAAGATGCGGTATTACGTCAACAATTAACTTTACAGTTATTTACGCCATTAGGTTTGCAAGTACTAAAAAGGTATGAGCTTTATGATCCGCTGCATGCCGAGCAACATGTGTATAATGCTACTTTTAGGGAGCTATTACAGCATAATGTCATGACTGATCATGTGCTTAATTTTATTAATGAACCGATTCGGCGAGCACTGAATAATCCTACTTTTTCAGTATTGGACTTAAATATTGAGATTAATCTTAAACGAATTCATTATTTATTTATACGTGGTGATTATTACAATATTTGTAAAACGTTTGACGCGCTGTCTGAAATCATTAGTTGTTATCAATGTGATGTATTATTGTTAACCGGTCGCCCGTCACGTTTACCTGGTGTACAAAGTTATTTTCGATCGCGCTTGTCAATTCCAGCCGGAAGAATCTTACCATTACATGGTTATTATACTGGCGGTTGGTATCCATTCCATAAACAAGAACGTATTGACGATCCTAAAACAACAGCGGCTGTTGGGGCTATGTTATGCTTTTTAAGTAAAAATTTACGTTTACCTAATTTTTATTTTAGATCATCAAATATCGATTTATATTCTACAGTTAAATATATTGGTCTTTTAGATAATCTTAATATGATAAAAAAGGAAAATGTTTATTACCGAGATATTGATTTAGATGATCCTGATTATGACTTTCCCGATACCTCTTTTGAGATCCGTGGCACCACACGGCTCGGTTTCAAGCAATTAGAAATCGAACGTTGGCCGGCGTCACCAATTTATATTTTAACTATAGAAAACAGTGAAGTGGCTAAACGCTTGAGTACTGAAGGTGTGGTATTAGAAGTGACATTAGGCATAAAAAGTCGACAAAAAACCATTGAGAATTTTTATATTAAAGATGTTAAAGCCTCTGATGGGCGTGCTTGTAATAAAAATCAGGATATCAAATTGAACCTAAATACAATGGTTAATTCTGGATTAATAAGTACACAATATTGGCTTGATAGTGGAATGATAAAACGATGAATAATTTAAATGAACAACTTCCTAAATCTTGGGATCAAGTGTATCAAGCGTCAGCACAAGCGATTGAATGGGTGAAACAGACTCGTGATTCATCCAAACGATTGAATAGCGAGGCTGATAACTTAATTCTTGATCTTCGTCGTTTACGTAATACAGCCAAAAGATTGGGTGATGTCTCAAGTAAATCTGTGGCGGTCGGTTTTTTTGGGTTATCGCAAGCGGGTAAATCTTATCTTATCTCGGCATTAGCTGCCGGTGAAAACGGTAAACTTGAAACAGTTGTTGACAATCAAGTGTTAGACTTTATTGAACATGTTAATCCTGTTGGAAGTGGTAAAGAAGCAACTGGACTGGTTACCCGTTTTAGTCGTATAGCCAAAGGGGGAATAGCCAACTACCCATTAGAATTAAGATTATTTCAAGAGATTGAAATTGTAAAAATTCTAATTAATGCTTATTTTAAAGATTTTGATCAACAAAAAATCACGAATAAAATCGAATTCTCTTCATTGAAACAGCTGCTTCTACAGCTTGAAGGCAAGAAGCAAACTGAGCGCACTAGTGGGATAACCGAAGACGATATTGTTGATCTTTATGATTATCTTTCCGAAAATTTTGGCAATGCTTTAGAAGGATTGAAAGGCGGCTATTGGGAAAAGGCGATGCAATTACTCCCCTATCTTTCAATACTTGATCGAGGTGAACTTTTTTCGGTGTTATGGGGTGGCATAAACGAATTGACTGTGGCTTATACCCAACTCGCCACAACGTTAAGCAGCTTAAACCATGTTGATACTGTTTATGCTCCACTATCAGTATTAGTGAAAGATAATGATGGTGTTAAATCGCAAATTGATAGCATTATGAATGTCGATATTCTTGAACGATTAAATACCGATCGCGATACTCAAGTCACTATTACGCCACTAAATGGTGAGCCAACTACAATATCTATCGCTCAATTAGCATTTTTGACTGCTGAGCTGATTTTTCCTTTAGTCAATCCAACACGGGTTACTACTTTTGAAAAAGTTGATTTGCTTGATTTTCCTGGGTATCGCGGCCGTTTGAATTTGATTTCTGTCTCTGATGTTAAAGAAGGTAACCCGATTGCTCAGCTTTTATTGCGAGGTAAAGTGGCTTATCTTTTTGAAAAATATACTGATAATCAAGAAATGAACGTACTGGTTGTCTGTACGCCATCAGACAAACAGTCTGATGTTAACGATGTCGGCCCCGTGCTTGAACGTTGGATTGATAAAACCCAAGGTGAGACAGCTGAAAAAAGAGCAACAAAAAAAGCAGGATTATTATGGGCGATTACCATGTTTGATAAACGTATTGGTAGCTCATTAATACTTTCAGAAGATAATCTCAAAAATAGCTGGGGTAAAGGTGGGTTACTACAACAAACTATTTTAGAGCGCTTTGGTAATTATGATTGGTTAACAAATTGGTCAAATGGTCATAAATTCAATAATGTTTTTTTAGTGCGAAAACCCGGTTTTGATGTGCCGTTTTTAAACGTTGATGCCACTTCCAATCGTGAATTATCTTATAACGAAAGTTATCAACAAAAAATGTTGCTATTGAGAAAAACATTTATTGAAAATCCTGATATTGAGCAATATGTTAATCAACCGGCTAATGCGTGGGATGCTATGTTGCAGCTAAATGATGGTGGGATTGAACGCATTAGCCAATATTTAGAACAAGTTGCCATTACTGAAGTTAAGCAACAGCGTATTTTAGAACAGCTTAATGAAAAAATTGATTATATTATAAATATGCGTTTTGATACTTGGTATCATGCTGATAGTGATGAAGAACTAAGTAAGAAAAAACAGATTATTACTGATGTAGTGAAAGAACTACTAGGGAAAGCATTATTACTTGGCGAATTACTCAAAACTTTAGAACTGCCAGATCAAACTATCCGTGCGCTTTATCATACGAGTAATATTGATACTGAAACAACTCAAGATACTCATAATGTGCATGCAAATAGTGATGATTTATCAACTGATTTTGGCTTAAATACTGATTTTGAGTTATTTTCTGATGCAACCTTTTCGTCTGAAGTGACGCTTACATCTTCGTTACCTACCGAGTCAAAATTAGCCAAAACAGTTTTTACCGCTTGGTTGGATTATTTAAGAAATATGGTATTAGATAAACATGTTTTGCAGTTCTTTGGTTTACATCAGAAATCGTTATCTTTTATTGTCGAAGAGTTAATCACAGCTGCAAATCGTTTAAAGCTTGAGGCAAATTTAACTGATCGCATTTTAAATAATGAAAATACGGGTAGTAAACGTGATGATCTTGAGTCAAGACAAGTGAGCACCATTCATACTTTATTAGCAGATTTTATTGCTTGGCTTGGTTTTGTTCAAGGGCAAGCTGTTGATATACCAATGAGCCGGGTGAATCAAGGTAAACCTATTTTTTCTTCACCGGTAGCTGAATTTACGCATCAGCAATCCCATCCATTGCCTATATTAGATGAGAAAACTAAAAATTATTCTCAGTATGCAATATTCGATTGGTTTATTGCATTTGCGATGCTTGCTCAAGAAAACATTGGACATCATGCTGGGCGTGAAATCAGTCAAGAACAAAATAGTCGCCTGGGCGAGATTTTGGCTAGTTTTAAGCAAGCTTATATAAATTAATGTTATAACAATAAGATTGAAAAATTAACTAAAAATAATATTAGATCTTCCTGATTTTAAATGAAAGTTTTGTTATTGATTACTGAATGACAAAATAGCTTGGTGATTAGGAGGCGAAATAGAGGGTACTATGGCATTAAGAATTGAATTAGAAGGTTATAAACCTGGAATTGCGAAGTTTTCGGCAAAAAAGTGGAATGGTAGTGCCGATATCGATATGCTTATACAGCGTAATCAAGATGGTTATTATTTATCTGGTTTGCAACAATGGGGACCCGAAAAGTGTTGGCATTCAATAGCCGATTTGTCAGTAGATAACCAACAAATTAGTGGTTATGTGAGTGAATGGTTAGTTGATTCGTTATTATCTCAGGACAATACCAAACGATTTCTAATACAGTTACGCGACAAACAAAATCAACGTTATATTGATGGTGGTGTTGTTAGTATTGCCGAAGATGTACTTGCTTCAACAGCATTAAATGTTGTTCAACCGCCATTAGATAATCCATCGGTTGAAACCAAATCACTTACCGAACCTGTTGAACTACCTGAAGAGCCTGAACAACCCCCCAACATTGAGACGCAAAATGATGACCTTATTGAGCCGGTTAAACTTGACGTCGAAACAGTAATTGAACCAGAGATTGCTCAGACTCCTCAGTTAAAAAAATCGAAAAGTAAATTAGGCTTGGTTATCACCATTATCATTGTTCTATTGATTTTAGCTGGTCTTGGCCTAGCTGCATGGTATTTTTTAGTGTTTCAAAAAACACAACCTGTCGAACCTACAGCTCAAGTTAATGCGCAATGCAGTTTAAATAATACCACAACTGACGATCTGGCTTTTATTCAACAGTGTTTACAAACCAAGCCTGATACTCAGGCAATTATCCAGTTAATTAATGGTGCAAAAAAGGCGGATAAATGTAATATTGCTCAGCGTCTATATGCAAATCAAGCCCAGCAAAATGGTCAGATTGCTTTCCTTTATGCTAAAGAGTATGACGAAAAATTTTATCAAGCAAATAATTGTTTTAAAGCAGATAAAGGTACAGCAAGTTATTGGTATGAAACTGCGTTAGACCGTGATCCGAATAATACATTAGCTAAAGAACGATTAGACGAGTTACAAAAATAATGGGGAACACAGGTATGAAAAAAATAGCCGTTTCAAAATTAGTTATCAGTCTAACGCTTGCCTGTATGCCGTTGATAAGTTCAGCTGCTGAACCACTAAAACAAGAGGGTAAAACAACACTTTATCAACGAGTGCTAAGTACACCAACTTGTGAATTGAAAAAAAATATTACGGATCCAACAGGCGCTACATTACCTGCTTTTTCTCGGTATTATGTGTATGAACGAAAAACAGATAATAATCAAGAGTGGCTTAGTATTGGACCTGATTCATATGGTAATACAATAGGTTGGATAAATAATTCCTGTGCAATAGCATGGAATATGCAAATGACATTGGTTTTTACCAATCCAGTTGATCGTGATCCTCTATTATTTTTTAAAGATAAAGCGGCTTTAACCAAAATTGTAGATTCAGATCAGCCCGAAGCTTTGTTAAAACCCATTCGAGACTCACTAAACGCTGATAAAGCAACGCCTGAAATTGTGGCGCAAGAGCCGAAAGCGTATATTGATTTTAAAACAAACTTTTATTTATTACCTATTTTACAAGGTGAAGAGGTGATGAATGGTAAAGGTTTTTATGAGCGAGTTTTAGAAGTCGCTTCAGTGAGTAAACAAGATAAATTGGTTAAAAATAACACTAATTCTAACTCCACTAATAACCAAAGCTCGGATGATAATACGGCCAATCAAGTTGTACCATTTAAAGCTGCAATTGTTTTTGTCATTGATTCAACCATATCAATGGATCCTTATATTTCAAGAACCAAAGAGGCAGTTGAACGTGTTTATCAACATATTGAAAAGGAACACTTACAAAATCAGGTTAAATTTGGTTTAGTATCGTTCCGTTCTAGTTTAAAAGCGTCTGATAAATTGGAGTTTGTTTCTAAAATTTTTGTTGATCCTAATAAAGTTCAAAATAAAGAAGAGTTCATGAAATTAAGTGCTTCACTCAAGCAAGCGACTGTTTCAACTTCTTATTTTGCAGAAGATTCTTATGCAGGTGTTGCACAAGCGCTAAATGATATCAATTGGAATAGTTTTGGCGCGCGATATATGATTTTAATTACTGATGCTAGTGCCATTCCTGGTGACGATAAACTGTCTAGCACCGGTATGGATGCTGCACAATTAAGGCTTGAAGCTCAGCATAAAGGTGTTGCTATTTATGCACTGCATTTAAAAACACCAAGTGGTGAAAAAGATCATCAAGTCGCTGCCGCGCAATATTCTGATTTAACCTACAATGATTTTATTCATAAATCACTTTATTACCCTGTTAATGCTGGTGATGTTCAAGAATTTGGTAAGAAAGTTGATTTATTAGCTGATGCGTTGTCTGAACAAGTGAAATTAGCATATAAAGGTGAAGCATCTGTAGGTAATGCACTTAATGCTAAAGATGATGATTCGGATATGCTAAAAGATGCATTATTATTGAGTAAAGCAATGCAGCTTGCTTATTTAGGTGATACCAATGGAACGAAAGCCCCTTCAGTTTTTAAAGCGTGGATTGCGGATAAAGATTTTGTTAAACCAACAATACCAACAGCAGAGCCTCGGATTTTATTAACTAAGTCGCAATTGAGTGACTTAAGTGATGTGGTTAGTAAAATTGCTAATGCAGCTAATGATGGATTGATTTCTTCTGATGATATGTTTTCACAATTACGTTCTGTTGCCGCAGCTATGGGGCAAGATCCAAGTAAACTAAAATCAGATTCAGTTACCAAAATTGCTGATTTAGGTTTGCTTGGCGAATATTTGGATAATATTCCTTATAAAAGTGATGTTACTGGACTGGATCAAGATACTTGGAAAAGCATGAGTGGACTTGAACAAGAAAAATTTATTCGTAATCTTAATAGCAAAATTCGTTATTATCAGAAATGTAATGCCGATGTTGATCGTTGGATTTCATTAGCTGAAGGTAGTGATCCTCGTGATAATGTTTATCCTATCCCATTAGAAATGTTACCGTAAAGCTCATGTTAACAATAAAGCAATTAGCCATCTCTCGCTCTACAGGCAAATCTTTTTTCAACGTTTGCCTGCCAGAGCTATCATTAAACGCAGGGCAAGTTGTCGTGATACAAGGCGATAGCGGATCGGGTAAAAGTACGTTGCTTGAAATGATTGGCATGATTTTAAAACCTGATGAGCTGGATTGTTATAAATTAGTTTTAGATAATAGCGATATTGATATAGCTAAATTAATTCACCGTAATGATATCGATGAGTTAGCGATTATTCGTGCTCGTTATTTAGGATTTATGTTACAAACTGGTGGTTTACTGCCGTTTTTGACTATTTGGGAAAATATTGTATTACCGCTTAAATTACTTCAGCTACCCGTTGATATGTCAAGATTCGATTATTTAGTCGACAAGCTTAACATTGCACATTTACTCAGTAAATATCCTAAGCAGTTATCAATTGGTGAAAGGCAACGAGCATCGTTTATTCGTTCGATTATTCATAAACCAGCACTATTACTCGCTGATGAACCGACTTCAGCGTTAGATCCATATAACGCCAATTTACTGTTTGATTTGATTATTGAACAGGCAAAACAAGATAATATTGCCGCGATGATTGTTACGCATGATTGGCAACGTATTGCAAGTAAAGGCTTATTTACTTTATCGGCCAAATTAAACTCTCCACAATCATCAGTTTTTTTACCATTACAAAGCAAGGTATGCGTCGATGAGTAAAATGATATTAAAATGGTTGCTAATCATACGGTTATCATTGTCTGATTTATGGTACGACAAAAAAGTCTCATTTTGTATTATCGCATCGGTCATATCGGTCATTACACCATTATTGTTATTGTTCAGCTTAAAATATGGCGTAGTTTCGCAGCTACGGCAGCAACTACTTAATGATCCACAAAATTTAGAGATAAAGATTGTGGGTAATTTAAATCTGGATGATGCCATGTTTGACTGGATAAAAAAACAACCTGAAACTGGCTTTGTGATTCCTTTAACGCGTTCGCTTAATACTCAAGCCGATCTAGTCAAAGATTCAAGCCACTTTGTGAGCAGTGCTGAAATTATTCCTACAGCGAGTGGCGATCCGCTTACACAGGATTTGCCTTCTATTAATGATAAAACTCAAATTTTATTAAGTGCATTATCAGCGGAAAAATTGCAAGTAACTGTGGGTAGTCATATAAAATTATTTATTACCCGTCAATTAGATGGCAAGTTCGAGAAAGGATCAATTGAATTAGAGGTCAAAGGTATTATTCCTGACAATCGCTATAGTCGTGCTGCTGCGTTTGTCAGTTTAGATTTACTCATTGCAATGGAAAATTTTTATGATGGCTATCAAAGTGAATTATTTGCAACTAATACCGGTAAAAATAATCCGCCACCCCATTCATTATTTGCAAGGGCTCGCATTTATGCCAATTCGTTAGATAACGTAGCACCATTGTCGTTTAAATTAAGAGAAAAGAACATCGAAACACGCACGCAGTCTAATGTCATTGAAAATGTTAAGGCGATTGATCGGGTACTCAATTTTATTTTTAGCGTGATTGCAATAACCGCAGGACTAGGTTGTATTTTATCGTTTGCGGGTTCGTTTCTATCAAATATTGAACGTAAGCGCAAAGATATTGCTTTTATGCGATTACTTGGTTTCCAATCCAAAGCGATAATGGGGTATTTAATCAATCAAGCCGTTATTTTGAGTTGTTTGGCGTTTTTCGTTTCCTTTGTGTTATTTTTATTAGGCAATTATGCCTTTAATGCTGTGTTAGGTAAAAATTTGATTTCACAACCAATTGTAAGTCGCTTACAATTTTACCACCTTATCATTGCATTTTTGTTGTGTATAGTTATTTCAGGTGTCGTTGTAGCCATAGGAGGTCGACGTGCTATTAAGATCCAACCAGCAGAAAGTTTACGCGAAGCGTAACTTAAAACAAATTGCTTTTTGGGGATTAACTATCAGTTTATTTCCGTTAAGTTGCTATGCTGAACCTTGGAATAGTAATTTTTTCAATCCAAAACCAGCAAAAGATGATGTTATTTTGCCTATGCCATGTGATGGTAGTTTGGTAATGAAAAAAATCTATACACCAACGAATAAGCCTTTAGATGATATTAAAGTTATTTTAGGCAGTAATCAAAAAGAGCTCGGTTTTGCCGAATATGCAACCCCCAATTATATTTCTGGTAGTTTTTCTGAAAAGGGAAAAGAGCGTTATTATTTGATTGGCAAATATGAAATAACCGCTTTGCAATATCAAGCTGTCATGAGTGATACTTGCCCCACAGCAAAACTAGCACTTACCTTTCCTATTACCAACATTAGTTGGTTTGATGCTGTTGCTTTTACTGATAAATATAATCGTTGGTTGATTGAAAATCAGTCGAAGATTAACGCTAATACCTTACCGAAAGGTTATATCCGTCTACCTAATAATACCGAATGGGAATATGCAGCTCGTGGAGGGTCAAAAGTGACAGATTCTGAGTTCCGTGAAATGCGTTTCCCAATGACGGCAAATTTAGAAAATTATGCATGGTTTTCTGGTGCAAAATCAGCCAATGGTAAATTACAGCTTATTGGACGCTTACAGCCTAATCCTGTTGATCTTTATGATATGTTAGGCAATGCTAGCGAAATGATGTTTGATTCTTTTCGTATGAATAAACTTGATCGTTATCATGGTCAACCTGGTGGTATGACGGTTAGAGGTGGCAGTTATTTGACACCTGAATCGTCAATCACCACTGCTTTTCGTATTGAAAAACCGTATTACGATGATAAAGGTGCTTATAAAAGTATGGATGTCGGTTTTCGAGTGGTCTATACAACTGAAGTGATGTCTAGTAGCGATATTATCAAAGAATTAGACAAAGAATGGAATGAATTAGGCTCAGAAGCGGAAGAAAATCAAAAACAAAATGTGGTGAGTGAGCTTGAAAAAATCACTAAACAAGTCGAAGATGAAAAGACTAAAAAAGAACTCAATCAACTAAATACCCTTTTACGTAGTGCCAATCAAGCTCGCGACGAACAGCGAAACCGCTCAATTCAATCCGCGCTACAGTTAGGCGCTTTTTTGTGTGCAAATGTCTCTGACTTAAATAGTAAATTTGAATATAATAATAATTTATATAACACCATAAATAATGAAGTTTGTGAAACAAAAGATTCGGAAAATGTTAATAATGACGGTGTGTGTTCACCCGAAAAACTCAATAATTTAAAACACGTTCTTGATGAGTCGAAAAATGCCAGAGACTTTATTTTAAAATATTATGCTGACACCATTGTTAATACCGCATCAAACTATGAAAAAAATACTCTTGATGAGCAAGCAAAGCCCACGCAATTTATTTTAGAAAACAGTGGTAAAGCGAATATGAGTGATTACTTAAAACTTTATTTACAACATATTAATCAATATATTGAGTCTGGTAAGATTGAAAGAACAACTTGGCTGCAATCTTGTAATGAGATAAAAGGAAAGAAATAATGAACAAAATGATAGGTACACTTGCTTTATGCATTTCTCTAGTTTTGGCAGGTTGTCAATCTACATCTGGCGGAGCGAGTACAAAAAATGTCGATCCTGAATTAACTAAAGGTTCAACTGCTGAATTTTTTAGTAAATCTGCATGGCAATCTTGTGCCATAGGTGCAGGTATTAGTGGGCTTGGCTGTGTGTTATTAGGTGGAAAACCTGCTGCATGCCTTGCTTCTGCCGCTGTTGGTTGTGGAGTAATGATGGGCGGAAATTATTATCTGGATAAAAAACGAGCAGAATATGCTAATGCTGAGGCGCGCATTGATGCCTATATTCAAGATGTTCAACAAAACACCGCAGAAGTGCAATCAATTACACGAAGTGCTAAAGATGTTGTGGATAGAAATTTAGCTACGCTTAACGCTTTAAATCAACAAATAAAAAGCGAAAGTGTCAATAAAAAGCAGGCTCAGAAAGAGTTAACTCAAATCGACGCGAATATTGCTTATTTAAATGATAAATTAAAACGAATTAAGAAAGTTGAAAATGATTGGGTTAACCTGTCTGTTCAGGAACAACGATCCGGTGTGAACGTCACTAGATTGGATCAAGAAATCGGTCAATTACATAAACAAATAGCAGCACTTGAAAAACAAGTGAATTTAGTTACTCAACAACGCTCAGCTGTTAAGGTTGGTTAATTATGAAAAAAATATCTTTTATCTCTATTTTATCGCTTGCTTTACTCGCCGGCTGTTCTACAACTCCAGAACAATGTGATCCTAAAAATACTAATATCGGTATTATGGATAAAATAAGTTGCAATTATTCCGGTAATTATCAGGCTAGAATTGATCAGAAAAAACAAATTCTTGAGAACGAACAAAGGGCTAATCAACAATTTAAAGAGATTTATGCAAATATCGAAAAACAGAAAAACGATACTACGTTGAGTGTAAAACAGAAACAAGCTCAGCAGCAGAAGTTAAAGCAAGATCTGTCTAAATTAACGAGCGAAATAAAAGCAAAAGCGAAAGGTCGTGACGATTTATTAAAACAAGTTAATGACATTGAGCAACAGTATAATCAAGTAAATAAATCAAACAAATCAGAAGTAGAAAAACAGGTCGAACTGGATAAATTAAATAAAAAACTTCAACAATTACAGAAAGCACTAAATATTTAGCTATCTGAAAACTTGAACAGTATTATTTATTTGAAAAGTTAAAATTAAGGAATATATTGCGCATGCAACGAATAGCAAGGGTTATAGTTGACCATAATGACTCACAAAAAATGGCTTTATTGGATCAATATAATTCTTTGTTATCGTTGTTAAAGCCCAATTTAACTCAGCGATCATTTTCAATTCTCGCGATACCTCGATTAATTGATGATAATCAATATTTAGGTTGGTACACCGAACTTCAAGGACAGCCTACTTCACTGAGTGATGTTAATGATGAGCTCGTGAAGAAACAAGTTACTGAAACGTTACAAACACGCATCAACGATATTGAATTATCCGTTAAGTCAATGCGTTTAGATAGTGAGCAACAAACATTAGTTTCGTCTTGGTTACCAAGAATTAAAAGTTTAGGTAATCAAATTTATATTGTTAATGGTGAACCTGTCATTGTTAATTCTTTTGAAGAACCAATTTTACCCAAACCTACGCCGGTTCCTCCTGTGGTTGCCCCAAAATCATTTTGGCGATGGTGGTATTTGTTATTGTTGGCATTATTGCTATTAGGACTTTTAGGTGTGTTAGGGTACTTTTTTTGCCCATTTAATAAAGATAAAAAGCCTGATGTTATTCCGGCGTTAATAATTATTCCGCCTGTGTTGGTTAACAAGCCACCAGCTCCTGTTGTTGAACCGCCGACGAAAGAGCCTGAACCTGTTGTTCAGCAACCTGTGCCTGAGCCAGTAGCTAAAAATTGTATTCGAAAAGAAGAAGTGGCCCATAATAATGACGCCTCTAAAATGGTAATAATATTTGATAATTCAGCATCAATGACATTGACATTAATGGAGTCAAAATCCGCAATAGATCAATATTTAAAAACTAATTTGAATTCCATGTCAGAAAGTCAAGCCAACGCTTATGAAGCAAAGATGACTAGGTTACCTAATCGGTTATCAAGTAGTAAAAAAGTGGCACTATCCACAATTGATAAAATACAGCAAAATATTGATATCGCATTAGTGACACTTACAAGTTGCCCAGTCGCTCAAACCACATCATTTTATAATTATACTAATCGATCAAAGTTAAAAAATAAAATCAATAAATTAAATCCGTTAGAATATAACAGCGCAACGCCACTTTATAGTGGTATACAACAAGCCAGTAAATTACTTAATGGCGTAAATCGTGATGACTATATTTTAATTATTAGTGATGGTGATGATAATTGTACTAAAAGTAATATTTGTACGTTAGCGAGTAATATAGCGGCTAAGCAACCACGTTTGAAAATTAATATTGTCGACATTGCAGGGCAACATAAAATTGACTGTGTTGCTCAAAGTACTGGTGGTAAAGTTTACATTGCACAAAATCCAACAGAAATTGTCAATCAAATGAATCATGCTGTGTCTGATATGAATATTAGTAAACCGATTTGTGAGTAGTGTAAAGCGATAATAAATTTTTGATGTTGTTGATAAAAACAGCCTTGAGTTAATAAGCTTGTTTATTATACGTTCAAAATAGAAGGAAATGCGTGAATAATGCAACGAATAACCCGGATTTCAATTGATCATAATGATTTAACTAAGTTGGCTTTATTGGAGCAATACTCCTTAATGTTATCGTTGTTAAAACCGCATTTGACAGAACGCACTTTTTCCATTTTTGCTATACCTAAACTTATGAGTAACAATGACTATTTAGGTTGGTATACTCATCTTGAAGGGCAACCGATATTAATTGATCATGTTGCAGATGAATCGCATAAGCAAAAAATAAAAGATACATTAACCACGCGAATTAATGATATTGAAACGGCGATTAAATCAATTCCTTTAAATGATGAACAACAAAAATTTGTAGCTTTATGGTTGCCTAGAATAAAAAATTTAGCCAATCAAATTTTTGTTATTAATGATGAACCCGTTATTATTTTCGATCTAGCAAAACCCGTTTTATCGCAACCGGTTATTCCCCCTGTTACGGTTTCAAAATCATTTTGGCGTTGGTGGTACTGGTTAATTTTGGCATTGCTATTACTAGGATTATTGAGCCTATTGTGGTACTTTTTTTATCCATCTTCACCAGAAAACAAGGTGCAATCTGTACCTGAGTTAATTATTATTCCGCCAGTATTAGTCAATAAACCTGAACCTGTATCTAAGCCGGCACCGGTAGTGGAACCTCCGAAAGCGCCGCAAGTTGTCGCTACGCCAGAACCTGATCCCGTACCTGCTATAGAGCCAGAGCCTATCATTAATACTCAAGAAGTACCCAAAGTTAAACCAAAACCTAAGGTTAAAAATCCGCCTAATTGTATCACTCAAGATGAGATAAAGAACAATCCAAATCCATCGAAAATGGTTATTGTGTTTGATAATTCCCTATCGATGACTGCAACTTTAGCTGAATCGCCAGCAGAAGTTGAGCAATTTTTTCAATACCTGTCTTATGGTTATCCTCGTAATATGTCCGAACAGGAAAAAGTTGATTATCAGAAAAAAATGACGCGTTTACCCAGTCGTTTATCGACAAGTAAAAGCGTAGCGTTATCGAGTATCGATAAAATACAACCCAATATTGGTATATCGCTTGTCACGTTAAATCGCTGTCCGGCGGCAAATTTTACGCAATTTTATGATTATGCTGGTCGTAGTATTTTAAAAAATAATATCACCAGACTTAATCCATCAGGTGCAGGTGGGGGTGGAACACCACTTTATAGTGGACTTGAAAAAGCGAGTAGTATGTTAGATGGTGTGAATCGTAATGATTATATCTTGATCATCAGTGATGGTGAAGATAGCTGTTCAAGGAATAATATTTGTACTTTAGCGAATTATATTTCGACGCAGAAACCAAAATTAAAAATTAACATTGTCGATATAGCAGGCGAACATAAAATTGATTGTGTTGCGGATATGACAGGAGGGAAGGTCTATATCGCTCAGAGTCCAAAAGATATGATTAAACAGATGAACAATGCGGTGTCTGATTTGAAAATAAATAGACCTGTTTGCCAATAAAGACAATAATAAAGTATTAAGGCATTAACTTATCTTACAAAATAAGGCTAATTTGCTTTAGCCATCACTATCAATCACTATAAAAAAACCAGATGTTTATCTGGTTTTTTGTTATCTGTAATAGGGCTGATAGGCTGTTAAAAATCAAGATTAGCCGCTTTTAGCGCATTTTCTTCAATAAATAAGCGACGTGGTTCAACTTCATCTCCCATTAAGGTAGTAAACAGCTGATCAGCTTCGATTGCATCTTTTATGGTCACTTGTAACATGCGACGGCTGGTTGGATCCATTGTTGTTTCCCATAACTGTTCTGGGTTCATTTCACCAAGCCCTTTATAGCGTTGAATGGTTAAACCACGACGAGATTCACGAATTAACCAATCTACTGCCTCTTCAAATGAGTTAACTGGCTGTTTGCGATCACCTCGTTGAATGAAAGCACCATCTTCCAGTAAACCTTTTAATTGCGCACCTAAATGACAAATATTACGGTATTCATTACTATGAATAAACACTTGATCTAATGCATAGTTATTATCAACACCATGTGTTCTTACTTTAATTATTGGCACATATAATTGTGTTTTATCGTTGTAGTCTGCTGAATAGCGATAACTGCTACCGTGTTGTTCTTTGCTGGCTAAATTATCAATAATGGTTTTAGCCCAATGTTGTGCTGATTGTTGATTCTGTAAAAT
The DNA here is from genome assembly GCF_026536195.1 of Gilliamella sp. B2969. Lineage (NCBI taxonomy): Bacteria > Pseudomonadati > Pseudomonadota > Gammaproteobacteria > Orbales > Orbaceae > Gilliamella > Gilliamella sp. B2969. The sequence continues at coordinate 25,624 of NZ_JAFNOP010000009.1, read as the reverse complement.
ACTTTCATCTAAAACATCATGATAAACCAATTCAGAAAGTAACGCTTTAGGGTAACGACGTTCCATTTTGGTAATGAGTTTTTCAACTTTTTGATATTCAGCAATCAGTTTTTCAAGCGCTTCACCAGCAAGTGCTGGTGCATGATCATTAACATGTAATGAGGCATCTTCTAATGCTAATGCAATTTGAAATTGTGTCATTGCATCATCATCTTTAATGTATTGTTCCTGTTTGCCTTTTTTAACTTTATAGAGTGGAGGTTGTGCGATATAAACATAACCACGTTCAATAATTTCTGGCATTTGACGATAGAAAAACGTGAGTAATAATGTGCGAATATGTGAACCATCGACATCGGCATCGGTCATGATGATAATGCTATGATATCGCATTTTATCTGGATTATACTCATCACGACCAATCCCACAACCTAATGCTGTAATTAATGTTGCGACTTCTTGAGAAGAGAGCATTTTATCAAAGCGAGCTTTTTCAACATTTAGAATTTTACCTTTTAATGGTAAAATTGCTTGGTTTTTACGGTTTCGTCCTTGTTTGGCTGAACCGCCCGCAGAGTCCCCTTCCACTAAATAAAGTTCAGATAAAGCAGGATCTTTTTCTTGGCAGTCAGCAAGTTTGCCAGGTAAACCGCCTAAATCCAATGCGCCTTTGCGTCGAGTCATTTCACGTGCTTTACGTGCTGCTTCACGCGCTCTGGCTGCATCGATAATTTTACCGACAACAATTTTCGCATCAGAAGGATTTTCAAGTAGGTATTCGGTTAACTTTTCACCCATAACCGATTCCACTGCTGATTTAACTTCTGATGAAACCAATTTGTCCTTTGTTTGTGATGAGAATTTAGGGTCGGGAACCTTGACAGATACGACAGCAATAAGCCCTTCACGTGCATCGTCACCGGTGGCACTAATTTTTGCTTTTTTACTGTATCCTTCGCTTTCCATGTAATTGTTTAGTGTACGAGTCATAGCACCACGAAAACCGGCTAAATGGGTACCACCATCACGTTGAGGAATATTATTAGTAAAACAGTAGATATTTTCTTGGTAACCATCGTTCCATTGCAATGCAACTTCAACACCAATATTATCTTTTTCGGTACTAAAGTAGAATATTTTAGGATGAATTGGATTCTTATTCTTATTCAAATATTCTACAAATGCTTTAATACCACCTTCATAATGGTAATGCTCACTTTTACCTGTACGTTCATCAATGAGTTTAATAGAAACACCAGAGTTTAAAAATGATAGTTCGCGTAGCCTTTTTGCTAAATGTTCATAGACAAATTCAATATTGGTGAACGTTTTTGGACTTGGCCAAAAACGAACATAAGTCCCTGATTCAGTGGTTTCACCAATAACTTTAAGCGGTTCTTCTGGCACACCTAAATGATAGGTTTGCTTGTGTATTTTTCCTTCACGATAAATGACAAGTTCTAATTTATCAGATAAAGCATTAACTACCGAAACACCAACACCGTGTAAACCACCCGATACTTTATAGGAATTATCATCGAATTTACCACCAGCATGCAAAACAGTCATGATGACTTCAGCTGCTGAGATACCTTCTTCTTTATGTATACCCGTTGGAATACCGCGTCCATCATCACGAACGGATACAGAGTTATCAGGATGAATGATTACTTCGATATGGTTACAGTAACCTGCTAATGCTTCGTCAATGGCATTATCAACGACTTCAAAAACCATATGATGAAGGCCTGTTCCATCATCGGTATCTCCAATATACATACCAGGACGTTTGCGGACTGCATCAAGCCCTTTAAGCACTTTAATACTAGATGAATCATAAGAGTTAGACATGGATTTTTTGACCTATTTAATTTCTTTTATCGTTTCGTACAATTATGAAATTATACCAGATTTTATGTTAAAAATCTTATCATTTTCATCGATCATCTGGGTTATTTGGTCTTGGTTAACGGCTGTAATAAACACTTGTGAATTTGCAAGTTTTAAACGTTTTGCTAATAGATTTCGTTTATTGTTATCAAGTTCAGAAGCAAAATCATCAATTAAATAAATACATGATTGCCCTGTTTGTTTTGAATAATACTCACCTTGTGATAAACGTAAAGCACACATGAGTAGTTTTAACTGACCACGTGATAAAAGATCTTCAACGGGAATGTTGTCAACTCGAAATTTGATATCCGCTTTATGTGGACCTAGCGAGGTATAATTAAGTAATTTATCTCGTTCAAATTGCTTGTAAAGTATTTCTGCATAATCACTGCTGTGTTCCCAACCTTGATAGTACAGGCAATTTAATTGATATTCAGGTAGAAAATCTACACAGGTTTTTATAATTTTTGGAAAAATATGTTGAGTATAATCCGCTCTAATCTGGCTTATTTTTTCAGCAACCGGGACTAGCTGTTTATCCCAAGGTAATAGTTGGTTATAGTTATAAGATTGTTTTAATAACGCATTACGCTGTTTATATAATCGTTTTAAATTGTTCCAAAGATAGACAAATTCAGGGTAATGGTGAAAGCAGCCCCAATCGATAAAAGCTCGTCGATATTTAGGACCACCAGTGAGTAAATCAAAACCCTCTGGCGTAATGAGTTCAATAGGTAATAGTTTTGCTAAATCAGTGAGCCGAAAACCTTCATCACCATCAATTTTTATTTTGTTTTCATTATTGCGTGTTTTTGATAAGCCAATTGTGCGTGTTTGTTGATTGGCAGATTCAATTTGGCTAAATAAAATTAATTCAGGTTGTTCATGTTGTATAATTCGATTGGATTGAATATGTCTAAATGCCCGGCCATGCCCAAGCATGTATATTGCTTCAAGTAGGCTAGTTTTTCCACTACCATTATCACCAATGATGTAGTTAAAATGCCGAGATAACGATAACTCGGCATGATCAATATTACGAAAATGATGAATTTTGATTTGTGAAATTGTCATATAGTATAAAATAAGGCTTCCGACTGGGATCAGAAGCTAAGAGAAGTTATGATTATAAGCGCATTGGCATGACAACATATGTGGCAGATTGATCATTGATATCTTCAATTTGAACACTGGATGTTGCATCAGTTAATAAAAGTTGTACGCTATCACATCTTAGAGTATTTAATATATCTAATAAATAGGTGACATTGAAGCCGATTTCGAGCTCTGATGATTGATATTTAACATCAATTAATTCTTCTGCTTCTTCTTGTTCTGGGTTATTGGCCGTAATTTTTATCTGATCATTATGTACGTATAATCTTATTCCACGAAATTTTTCGTTGGATAAAATTGCCACGCGAGATAATGCATTTCTTAATTCATCACAGGATACTTCAAGTGGTTTATCTGGGTTTCTAGGTAATACGCGTTTATAGTCGGGAAATCTACCATCGATGAGTTTTGAAGTGAAGGTAAAATCGCCAAGATTAACGCGTAAATTATTATTACCAATTTGCATATTAATCAGTTCTTCATTATCGGCAACTAATTTTGCAAGTTCTATCACCCCTTTTCTTGGCATAATGACTGAGCAAGGGCTAGCAATATTTTGACCAATTGGTTGAGCACAAACGGCTAAACGATGCCCATCAGTTGCAACTGTCTTTAATAGACCGTCTTCAATTTCAAATAACATACCATTTAAGTAATATCTTACATCTTGATTAGCCATTGAAAATTGAACAGCATCAATAAGTCGTTTTATTGTTTTTTGCGGAACTGCAAGATCAACATCGCTTTGCCAATTTTCTAAATTAGGAAAATCACTAGCAGGTAAGGTCGCTAAGGAAAATTTACTTCGACCCGATTGAATTATTAATCGATTATCGTCAACGGTTATCGAAATTTGCGCATTATTGGGTAAATTTCGACAGATATCGAGGAATTTTCTTGCTGGAACTGTTGTTGCACCCGGTTCATTTGCTTCAGTTAAAGGTAAATGCGCAATCATTTCGATTTCAAGATCGGTGCCTGTCATTGATAAAGTATTATCGTTCACTTGTAATAATAAATTACCTAAAATCGGTAACGTTGGACGGCTACTTAAAGGTGCGCTGACAAGTTGCAGTGGTTTGATAAGTTTTTCGCGATCAATAATAAATTTCATAATGTTGATTCTTTTTTAAGTTGATAATGTTCGAATTAAATTGGAATAATCCTCTTTAATATCATTGTTTTCTTCTTTTAATTCTGCAATTTTTCGACATGCATGTAAAACTGTAGTGTGATCTCTGCCACCAAATCCATCACCAATTTCAGGTAAACTTTTATTGGTTAATTCTTTAGCTAATGCCATCGCAACTTGACGAGGTCTTGCTACAGAGCGAGAGCGGCGTTTAGATAATAGGTCTGATACTTTAATTTTATAATATTCCGCCACAGTTTTTTGAATATTTTCAATAGTCACAAGTTTTTCTTGCAATGCGAGTAAATCTTTTAACGCATCTTTAACAAAATCAATCGTTATCGCTTTACCTGTAAAATTAGCATTGGCAATGACTCGGTTTAATGCACCTTCTAGTTCTCGTACATTAGAACGTAAGCGTTTAGCAATAAAAAATGCTACTTCTTCAAGTAACTTTATATGATTTTCTTCTGCTTTTTTCATTAGTATTGCAACGCGAGTTTCAAGCTCTGGTGGTTCTATTGCTATTGTTAGCCCCCAACCAAAACGTGATTTTAAACGATCTTCAACACCATTTATTTCTTTCGGATAGCGATCAGATGTCAAGATAATTTGTTGATTACCTTCTAATAATGAGTTAAAAGTATGAAAAAATTCTTCTTGTGAACGCTCTTTATTGGCAAAAAATTGGATATCATCAATTAATAACGCATCGACTGATCGATAGTAATTTTTAAATTCTTCAATAGCATTATTTTGTAATGCTTTGACCATATCTTGCACAAATCGTTCCGAATGCATATAAACAACTTTTGCATTATTTTGTTCTTCAATTATTTGGTTACCAACTGCATGCAATAAATGTGTTTTACCTAAACCCGTTGATCCATATAAAAATAATGGGTTATAGGCTTTACCTGGGTTTTCTGCCACTTGTTTTGCCGCCGCGACAGCAAGTTGGTTAGATTTACCTTCTACAAAACTATCAAAAGTATGTTTTTGATTGATTCCTGAATGATAATTATAATTACTATTATTTTCTTTAGTTGTTTTCCATGCCGGAGCCAGATCAGCTTTCGGTTGTTCCTTTTTGACTTTTTTATCAATTGATAAAGTAGAGCCAACTTCAAGATATAACTTCAAAGAATCATTATTAAAATGTTTATTTAATAGTTGTGATATGGTTGTGAGATATTTATTTCGAACCCAATCGAGCACAAATCTATTTGGGGCATAGATGTAAAGTTTATTATCAACCATTTCCGCTTGCAATGGCCGAATCCATAAATTAAATTCAGTTGTCGGAAGTTCTTCTTGTAATTGAGAAAGACAATCTTGCCAAATAGCGGTAGGCACAATAACCCCTTTAATTATAATTACTAACAAAACAGAACTGATTATAATCTTTTTTGTGGGTAATTTATAGATCGAAGGTGATATATTATTTAGTTACTAACCAAATCTTATAAATAAAAAACCCGGCATCAGCCGGGTTCTAGTGATTAGGTCAATCAAAATTAATTGGTTGAGTCGATCACTTTCACTTCTTTAACGTTACGTGCTTTAACTTCAATTTCAACACGACGATCTGGTGCTAAACATGCTTTTAAGTCAGCGCCGCGAAGTGCATTACATTTAGTACCTGTAACTGGTTGAGATTTACCCATACCACGAGCACTAATTAAATCAGCTGGAACACCTTTTTCTACTAGGTATTTCATTACTGAATGTGCACGTTGTTCAGATAGTTTTTGGTTGTAGCTGTCTGAACCAATACGGTCTGTATGGCCAATTACAACGATTGCACTTTGAGTTGGGTTAATTTTAACAAGAGATGTTAATAGGTTATCAAGTGCTTGACGTCCTTCTGGTTTTAAATCAGCTTTTGCATAAGCAAATAGAACATCTTCGTTTAACACATAACGGTTTTCTTGAGTTTTAACTTCAACTTCTGGAGCAGCAACTGCTGGAGAACCTAAACGGTAAGTAATACCTAAAGTTAACAAGCCTGAATCAGGTGATGCATCACTTTTAGTATGAATATGTTGAGTGTATTGGTATTCTAAACGAGTAGAGAAGTCTTCGTCGAAGCGATAATCAAGACCTAATGCATAAACTGGTGATACATCAGTTTTAGTGCCGCCATGACCATAAACGTCTTTATACACACCACCATTTTTCCATTTAGCGATAGTTACCATACCACCAGCACGGCCATAAACATCTAAATCATCAGAGATGAATGATAATGGATAGCTTAATTTACCAGTTAAAGATACACCTTGTGCAGATACTTTACTGTGACCTAAATCATAGCTTTTACCTAGAAAACCAAATGATCTTTTATATTTAGCTGAACCTAGCCAGTCGTAACCTAATTCAAATGCTAAGTAAGGGTTAGCTTGGAAGCCAACGAATGCACCGCCAGCAACGTTGCTACGATCAGCCGTACTGATGCCAACAAAATCAGCACCTTTAACTTTATTTGCATCTAAGCTATAAAGTTCTCCCCAACCTAATTTAGCACCTGTATAAAAAGTGTTGTCTTCGTATGCTGCATTAGCTGCAGTAGCTGTTAAGCTTGCAACTGCGATTGCTAGAGCTAGAGTTGTTTTTTTCATTTTCTTGCCTCAACTTATATGTTGTTATAGACGTTGTTTAGTTTGTTTTTATTTAAGTTTATTTGAAATAAACTAATAATAATTTATCTTCAAGTAAATTATGCTATACATAATCTTTTGTGATTATAGCATACTTTATATGCAAAGCTAGAGTTTATAATACAACACTAAAAAAATATTTAAATAATATTATCAAATAATTTTGTTAATCACGAGTGTAAACTCATTAATGGTATTAGCTAAAACGTTTGACATAATAATAAAATCAGCTTCGAGACGCTTATCAAATTCATCTGAGCCAATATCTTCATTTTCATCTAAAATGATAGAATCAAACTTAATTCTTTTTAACGTCAAATCACTGTATACAATGAAATTCACACCTCTATCATCAATAATTTTCATTTTTGTGATCCATTTTCCTGAATCAAAATGAATTAGCATTTCATCACTAGTGATATCTTGATTTTTACAACTAATAATGCCATTTCCTTCAAGCGGATCTTTCAATTCAGCTTGATCGCCTAATATAAAAGGTGGAAAGCTAAGTTTTTCTTTAGCCCAAGTTGTTAATATTTGTTCTAGCGGTTTATCAATTGATAACGGTGTTAAGGCAAGTGCGCCTAACTCTTTACGTAAAATAGCTAAAATATCTTCGGCTTGTTTAAAATTGCTACTATCGACAATGATACGTTTATTGTCGGTATCAATCCAAAGCCAATAGTGATTATATTTACTAAAGGCTCGAGGCATGAGATCAATCATGACTTCATCTTTTAATGTCGCTTTCTCATTTTTAGTTAATTTTCTACTTAATGTTTGCTCTTGTTTATCTATCTTTTCTAATAATGCTTGTTTGATAACTGGCGCAGGTAATATTTTTGTCTCTTTTTTTATACGTAGTAAATATTGGCCATTGATATCAATAATTAAATTATCTTGGTTATCATCACGATAAGGTGATACCCAACCTATTTTAGTGGTATCAAGGTTACCACATGGTGTGAACAGTTGGGATTTGACTGCTTTTTCAATAGTGTCTTTATTTAGTAAGGTGTCATTATTAAGTTGGTAAATAATGGCATTTTTAAACCAAAGCATGTTATTACACTTCCTAAGTTTTATTTAGGATAACTATTTTACCATAATTGTCGTAAATAAAGCGTACGATAATAATACGATTGACCTATTGTTTTATCATCAGCTTTAATTCTAAAATAGACCAAAACACTTAGAATTTATAAGATAATCCCATATAAACAGAAGTAATTGTACTGCTGTCTACCATTGGACTATCGGCAGCATCACCGGTTAATTTATCAACGTGAACACCACCGAAAGTAGCAATATTATCCGTTAATGAATATTGGGCGCCGATTTCAGCATAAGGGGTTACTGAACTATCAGCATTAAAATAACGTAATCCAGAACGTGATGATTCTCTGTGAGATACGCCATAGTAATAATCGTTATGTTTGCTGTTTGCCCAATTGATACCAATGGTCGGTACTATAACTAAATTACCCTCTAGGTAAGGTAAGCTATAATCAGCATTAGCTAAGATGCTGTTACTTTCATTAAGAACATCTGTCCCAACACTACTAGAAAAACTGCCGAAGTCAGTATCAATTGAATATTCGATTTCTGCAAGTAGAGTAGAATGGCGAGTATCTAATTGTTTTAAGCGGTGATTATCAGAATCATGAGGTTTGAATTCATTAGCTAAATAGCGAGCACCAATTGAAAGACTTTGTCCATTGGCCTGATATGCATAAACACCTGCAGATAAATCATCGATAAAAAATACACCGTTATCATAATCAATATGTGGAACTGGATAAAGTTTCGAGCTGTAACTCTTATAAGGTGACGTTGCCCAACCTGCTCCAATTCCAATAGAAGTTGGATCAGCAGAAGCAATAGGTATGTATGCTAAAGTCATTAATGTAAATATATAAGCAGCGCAGCGCGATTTTTTCATTTTCTTTATACCCATTAAATTTGTAATGCCATTATCTGGTCGAATATTTTTGTTTTAATTGAATTAAAATGAATGGTCACAAAATCTATACATTAATTGTACATTGTAACAAACAAATTTCTTGAATAATAATGCCACATTTTATCATATTTGAATATGGATTAGTGAGATAAATTATGAGTAAACCAACTTTAGAAATGATTAACAGTCGCCCTGATGATGCCACTCTATTAGCCGACGAAGCCAAATATTGCTCTTTTGGTGATACCGTTCATTATGTTGAACCGCCAAAAATTTTCGATGGCTGTGAAGGTAGCTACATGTACGACAAAGAAGGTAAAGCCTTTCTTGATTTACAAATGTGGTATTCAGCATGTAACTTTGGTTATGCAAATGAACGATTAAACAATGTTCTAAAAAAACAGATTGATACCTTACCACAGTGTGCAAGCCAATATTTGCATCCAACCAAGATCGAATTAGCAAAAACCATTGCTCAAGGTATGGAGCAGCGATTTGGTTATCAAGGTCGAGTGCATTTCAATGTTGGTGGTTCACAATGTATTGAAGATTCGCTAAAAGTTGTTCGTAATGCAACAGGTGGTAAGTCACTGATGTTTGCTTTCCAAGGTGGATATCATGGACGTACACTGGGTGCCTCTTCAATTACGTCAAGCTACCGTTACCGTCGTCGTTATGGACATTTTGGTGATCGTGCTATGTTTGTTCCATTCCCATATCCGTTCCGTCGTCCAAAAGGCATGACTGCTGAAGAGTATGGTGAACATTTAGTTGCTGAATTTGCGCGTTTATTTGAAACAGAATATCACGGTGTATGGGATCCAAAAGTAGGTCAGGCTGAATATGCTGCATTTTATGCTGAGCCACTACAAGCAACGGGTGGTTATATTGTTCCGCCACGTAATTACTTTAAAGGTTTGAAAAAAGTTCTCGATCAATATGGTATTTTATTAGTTGTAGATGAAATCCAAATGGGCTTTTACCGTACTGGTAAATTATGGTCAATTGAACATTTTGATGTTAAACCTGATGTGGTGGTATTTGCTAAAGCATTAACTAATGGTTTAAATCCATTAGGTGGTTTGTGGGCTCGTGAAGAGTTAATTAATCCTGAAGTGTTCCCTGTTGGATCGACGCATTCAACTTTTGCATCAAATCCACTAGGTACAGCCGTTGGTCTTGAAGTGTTAAAAATGACGTCTGAAACTGATTACGAAAAAATGGTAATGGATAGCGGTGCATATTTCCTTGAAGGCTTAAAAACACTAGAGAAAAAACACAAAGAGATCGGTGAAGTAGATGGTTTAGGTCTAGCACTTCGTGCTGAAATTTGTACTGATGATGGTTTTACAGCCAATAAAGCTTTGGTTGATAAAATGGTAGACATTGGTATGTCAGGCGATCTTGATTGGAAAGGTACGAAAATGGGCTTAGTGCTTGATATCGGTGGTTATTACAAAAACGTAATTACATTTGCCCCTTCGCTACACATTACCCGTCAAGAGATTGATCAAGGTATTGAATTACTGGATCAGTTAATTACTCGAGCTAAAAAAGAGCTTTAATCCATTATTTCTAAATTTTCCCGCTAATGGCTATTAGCGGGATCTCTTATTCAATTCAAACAGTTAACATTTATATCGTTATGAAATATATTAATCAGTTAGAACCTAATGAATTAATAGACAATTTTTTAAATTATCCTCCACATAATTTTTCTGCTTGGCTAAGTGATGGTGGTGTGCCTGTTTTTTCAGCAAAGTTCGATTTATTGACAACAGCTGATGATAATTTCAAAAATAAAATTGAAAAATTACCACTATCCAAAAAATGGCGGCACTGGTTACAACCTAAAACATGTTTTGTTGGGACAACTGTCTCTGAATATGGCATGCTCAATGATAAAGTTGATGCAAAAAAATTAGCGGGTAACCTGAAAGCAAGTTATAGCAAAGAATATCCTTTTGTTATTGTTAAAGATTTACCTTTATCTTCCCCCTTATTGAGTGATAAAGATAATCAATATTCTGCCGAATTTATATCGGCGTTAAAAAATCAAGGTTTTATTGAAGTTGAAGGGCAAGCATTAGCTTGGTTACCTATAGATTTTGATAGCTTAGATGAAGTTTTTTCACGTTTTTCATATAGTCGTCGAAAAAATTTTAGGCGGAAATTAAAATCTCGCCAAAAGCTAGAGATTAATGTTTTAAATAGTGGCGATGACTGTTTTTTTAATGATGCTGTTTTAGATAAATATTATCAACTTTATCTTAATGTTTATCAGCAAAGCGACGTACATTTTGATTTGTTAACTAAACCATTTTTCGTGCAATTATTACAGAACAAATCTGCTCAAACACGTATTTTTACTTATTATCATGACAATGAACTTATTGGTTACAATATCTGCTACGTGGTCAATAACATGTTAATTGATAAATATATCGGTATGGTTTACCCCCAAGCTCAAAATCTCAATCTCTATTTTGTCAGTTGGTTTGTTAATCTTGAATATGCAGTTGAAAACGGCTTTAGTCACTATATTGCCGGTTGGACCGATCCCGAAGTTAAAGCATCACTGGGTGCCAAATTTACGTTAACAAAGCATTTAGTTTATATCCGCAATCCTTTATTAAGAGTGGTAATACGTAAATTGATTGGTCACTTTGAAAGTGACAAGGAGAAAGTAGCATGAAATGCCCTATAATTCTCGACTTTGATCAAAGTGTCGGTGAAATTAGTGATGCTAAAAAAATAGATTTAACCGCTTGGCAAGAGACTCTGCGTTTTGGATGCTCTCGAACTAAATTTCAACAATTTAGCGCAAAACTTCAACAATTTTTACCTGAGCATTATGGTACAGTTTTGATGGGAAGCGGGGATTATCATCATATCTCACTATTATTGATTGCGCGTTTAGCGAAATATTACTCAGCAGAAAATCCCATTGAAGTAATAATTTTTGATAATCATCCCGATAATATGCGTTACTTATTTGGTATTCATTGTGGTTCATGGGTCAGTTATGTCGCAAGCTTACCGTTTGTGAAACAGGTACACGTATTGGGTATTACCTCACATGATATTGGCATTAGCCATTTTTGGGAAAATAGATGGAAACCACTTTTTCATAAAAAACTCACTTATTGGAGCCTAGGTGTTAATGTGTCATGGGCAAAAAAAATAGGTTTAGGTCATGCATTTCGGTATTTTTCTACTCCAGATGATCTTATTGCGAGTTTTTTATCTGAACAGTATCATAATGCAGAACGCGTTTATTTATCGATTGATAAAGATGTATTAAGTGAAGAGGTTATTCATACCAATTGGGATCAAGGTCAGTTACAGACTTACCACCTATTGGATGTTATTTCATCGATTAAACAGCGTGTTATTGGTAGTGATATCACCGGCGAATTGTCAATATGGCAACCATCGAACTGGTTTAAGCGCTTTTTAAGTTCATTAGATAAACAACCCATCATACCGGCTGATAAGTTACAAACTTGGCAAAGCGAACAACATCAGCTTAATTTGACCTTGTTAAAAGCATTAGTTATATAACTGAAAAATCGAATAGAAAGTGTAGTTGTTTTAATAAAAAACTACCTACACTTTATTGAATAATTTAGGTTTAATTTAATGATTGTTTTGTTGAGTTAATTTGTTTTCAGCTATCGCTAAAAACACAATTCCTGACACAATTAATATTGTTCCAATCAATTTAAATAAGGTTATTGGCTCGTTAAATAACCAAATTGATGCGATCATAACTGTCACCACTTCAAAATGAGAAGCGGCAAAAGCGGGTCCAACTGGTGCTTTTTTTAGTAAGGTCATCCAAGTAAAAAACGTGAAAATATAACCAGCAATTGATATATAGATCCATGGATTAGTAAATACGCGAACCAGCCAATCAATACTCATCGCTAAAGGTTCAGCGTGAATTGCTGCTAATTTAAAACTGCATTGTGCAATCGTATCAAAGATGAGTAATACTGTGAAGCCAATTAAATAAAATCGTGCCATATTAAGACAATCCCACAAAAATAACGCCAGCTGTGATTAAAAGCATACCAACTATACGATGAAAGGTGAGAAGTTCCTTAAAAACAATACGACCAACCAACATGATGGTAATAATATTAAATGAGGCAAGTAAAACACCCTGTGACAGTGGAACTAATGTTAAAAATGCTAACCAAAGTAGAAATTCAGCAATATAGGATATAATACCAATCCAAATCCAATGATTTTTTGATAAATCGATCCAATAGTACCAACCGTCACGATTATTTGTTGAAGTTGCAGCGAATTTAAAGGCTATTTGCCCTAAAGTATCAAAACAGATATTGCTAACCCAAAGTATGATGACTAATGGTGACATTAAGTGTTTGTTCCTTCTACTATACCGTTAAAAAAAGAAACACATTCTTTAATCACTTCGCGGCGTTGAGAATCAATGGTGATTAAATGATAACTCTCATTTAATACGATTAATTTTTTAGGTCCCGATACATGCTTTTCAACTAATTTGGCATTGGTTTCAATATTTGCGATATCATCATTACCCGAATGCATAATTAAACAAGGTGAGGTAACATTCGGCAAAATTTGTCGTACATTTTTTGCTAATAGTTGCATTTCTGCCAGCGCCGGAAAAGGGTTACCAGCAAGGCCGGCAGACGCTGCATCGCCACTAAGCATACTTTCTGAAACGACAGCACGAATTCGTTCATCTTTAAGCCCGTAAGGCGGCTTTTCAATAAAAGAAACTTTTTGAAAAATACCTAATTTTTTAAAATAGACGAGTAAGAAAAAGAATTTTTTTGCCCAAAAAGGCATACTCCAACCATCATAATAAAAAGTGGGCGCAAGCACACCCACTCCCTTAATTTGTTCAGGTCTGTCAGCTGCTAACTTTAACGCTAGCAGGGCGCCCATTGATAATCCCGCCACAAAAATATTATCTACATGGTTGGCTAGATAATCTGCGCCATCTTGTACGCTTTTATACCAATCTTGCCATGTGGTTTTACAAAGATCGGCTTCAGTCCCACAATGGCCAGCTAATTGTATTGCATAAACGGTGAATCCAGCTTTATGTAGGCCATTTGCTAAAATTCTCATCTCATTTGGTGTACCTGTTAATCCATGAATTAAAAGCACCCCATTTTTATTACCTGGTAAAAAGTAAGATAAATCTTGAATTGTACTCATTATTATTTCCTATTATTTTACCATCACAGTTGGAATAAGTGCTTGCTGTGACTGTTTTAATGCTTGAGTAACATCAGAAAAATATTTAATAGCACTATGTTCAATATTATTTTTTTGGCAATAATGAATCAATTTATCTTTGGCAAAAACAAAATCCACATTATGAGAAACACAATAATCAGACGTTCCATCACCAACATAAAGAATTTGTGGAAAATATTGCTGTTTTTTAACGTGATTACATTTACAATTTCCACTTTGTTTAATGCAATTTTGATTAGCATAAGGAAATTCAAGACGCCAGCTACGTTCATTATCGTGTAATAATCTATTAGCAAAAATAGGTAAATTTTCTATGCCATGACGTTTTAACACAAATTCAATTGCGTAATCTAATCCGTCGCTGACAACGTGAACCGGTATGTTGTTTTGATCAGTGTAATCAATGAATGCCTTAAAGGTTGGGTCAATTTCAATTTGTGATAAAACTTCATTAAGTTCTGCTAAACTGGCATCCATCAAAGCAATTTGCTTACTCATGCACTCTTGAGAACCAATTTTACCATTCACCCATAACTCTTCAAGTTCGTCACATCCGTCTTTACCGAAATGATTCAGTAAAGTATCTGTTACATCTTTAACACTAATGGTACCATCAAAATCACACAACACGATTGGCGTATGATGTTGTGAATAAGATGGATGAAATAGATGACTTGTAATTGATGAAAAATTATTCATTTTTGAAATTAAATAGCCTATTTATCGATATTGTCGCAAATTTTCTCATAGAGTGATTTCAAACTTTGTAGGCTCTTTGTATATATTTTGTAACGAGAATAAAATTGCCTGTATAATAAGGCCTTACTACTTACTGTTACCATACTGAGAATAAGAATGAGTGAACGTATACTAATTATTGAAGATGACCAGCGACTTGCTAATTTAATACAAGTTTATTTGATTCGACAAGGTTATCTTGTTCAATGGCATAATAGTGGTAATGGTGCAGAAGAAAAAATTCAACAATTTAATCCCGATTTAGTCATTTTAGATGTCATGTTACCGGAAAAATCTGGCTTTGATATCTGCCGTGATATACGTACTTGGTTCAATAATTACATTCTTATTATGACAGCAAGTGAAGATAATATTGATGAAATTGTCGGTTTAGAACTGGGTGCCGATGACTATTTGGCTAAACCTGTTGAACCAAGATTATTACTTGCACGTATTCGAGCGCTACTTCGGCGAAAACAAATTGAATTAGACAAAGATAGCAGTAAAGAAACAGCCGCTCCGCTCAATAACAAAACATTAGTTTTTGATAATCTTACTATTGATGGTGAAAATCGTAAGGTGCTATTACAAGATCAAGAAATTGATTTAACCACCGCTGAATTTGATTTGCTTTGGTTACTCGCTGTTAACGCCGGTAATATATTGACTCGTGATGATATTTTTTCTCAAGTTCGAGGAATTGATTTTGATGGTAGTGATCGTTCAATTGACGCTCGGATTTCTCGACTACGTCGAAAATTACTTGATGATCCCGATAATCCATCACGCATTAAAACAGTAAGAGGCAAAGGTTATTTATTTATGCGAGAAGGGGATAATCATTGAGCCAATTATTAGCAAAACCCCTTTTTTTTAATCGCCGCATCGTATTTTATCTGGTCATTTTGCTTTCATTGCAATGTATCATTGCTTATGGTGCATTACTCGTATTTGATTCTTTACCTTCATCATTAACCGATATGCCAGATGATCATATTGTGTTTCGTGAGTCACAACGAGGCACAGTCAACCTGATACGCATGCGCATTAATGAAAATAAACATCGCCCTCTTCAAGAAGTGGTCAATGAATTACAACCCTATTTTGGTTATCCAATAACCATTTTACCTGCTAATACACCACTGCCTGAAACTGTACACAACGAGTTAAAAAAATTAGGTTTTTCATACGATGGTGATGAAGAGGTTGTCTATATCGATTTAAACGATGGCAAGTTGCTACAACTCGGGCCCATGGTTATGCGCGATATTTTAAAATCTAACACTATGTCACTTAGTGTTTTTTTAATTATATGGGCATTATTTAGCGCTATTATCTTTTTTATTTTGATCTATTTTGCTTTCAGTGCGGTCTGGAAAGATTTAGTTAATATTAGGCAGACAGCTGAGCAGTTAGGACAGGGTAATCTTAAGGCGCGAACGGAAAATGTCAAAGGTTGGTTATTTCAGCCATTGGCTAATGTCCTTAATAACATGGGGACACATATTGAACATTTAGTTGGGACCAATCAAACTATTTCACATGCCATGGCGCATGAACTTCGAACCCCACTGGCACGAATGCGATTTGAACTTAGCATGCTTGAAGAGTCAACCGACGAACAAGAACGGTTATTGCTACAAAAAGGTATGAATGATGACATTAACGAACTTGAAACGTTAATTAATGCTAGTTTAAGTTACTTTAAAATGCAGCAGAGTAATATTGAGCTAAATTTAACAGCAGTATCACTCAAACAGTGGAGCGAAAAAGTTTGCCAATCACTCTCATTATTCAAACCCAAAGACTTTGAGTTAGTGTGTAATAGCCAAGATGCTCAAGCCGTGATAGATATCAATTTAGCCGAAACCATTGTTAAAAATTTACTGCTAAATGCTTTTAAATATGCAGCACATAAAGCGGTATTAAATATCACCAAACAAGAAAATGGCGTTGTGTTTGAAATCGATGATGATGGTCCAGGTATTCCATTTGATGCTCGAGAAAAAATTTTTATGCCTTTTGCGCGGTTAGATACTAGTCGAACTCGTTCAACGGGCGGCTATGGTCTTGGTTTAGCTTATGTAAAACTAATGGCTGAATTTCATGATGGCAAAGCATTTGTGGTGACAAGTCCATTGGGTGGCGCACGATTTGTTGTTTCATTAAAATCCAATGATTGTTAATTATTTTTTTATAATCAATGTTTTTTTATTAAAAAAAATCATAATTGTGATATGTGAGTAATTTATTTTTTTGACGTTATCATAAGATGATACTTACTTTATGCAACGGTAAGGTGAGTAACATGGCAAGCGATTCAAAAAACGCCACTCCAAATGCTTATTGGATCAAATTAGTTATCATTTTCTTTTTGGGCTGGATTGTTATTTATGCTGGGCGATCAGTTTTAAGCCCGCTTATTGGTGAATTACAAACTCAGTTTGGCTTAAATAAGGCTGAAACTGGCGGTATAATGAGCCTGTTTTTTCTTGCTTATACCGTATTTCAAATACCTTCAGGTATATTTGGCGATAAAATAGGTCGCAAGCGTGTGCTTGTGACAGGATTCATATTATATGCCATTTTTATTGCATCAATATATTTTGCTCCTTCTTTCATAATCTTTTTGATTCTTTGGATATTAGCTGGTGCGGCACAAGGCTGTTATTATGGACCACAATATGCGTTATCATCAGAAGCTATTCCTAAAAAATGGATAACGTTAGGCAGTGCTATTATTGGCAGTGGAATGTCATTTGGTATTGCCATGGGATATTATCTATCAAGTGTGATGATTTCAGTATTCCATAGTTCTTGGCAACTACCGTTTGTGGTTGTTGCTATTCCAATAATAATCGTTACTTTACTGATGGCTGTGTGTATTAAAGAAAAAGTGGCCAAACCGACAGCAACACAGGTTTCACAGTCTATAAAATTTTCGGAATTGTTCAAGAACCGCAATTTGGTTTTAGCTTATATTACAATCTTTTGTTCAATATATGGTTTTTTTGTCATTATCACCTGGTTACCAAACTATCTTGAAGCAGAAAGAGGAATGGATAAATTACAAGCTTCACAAATTGCATCAATTGTACCTTGGATCTCAATTATTGGTACTTTGTTGTGTAGCTATATATCGGATAAACTTGGTCGACGTAAACCGGTAGTGTTATGCATGATGCCATTATCATTAATTGCTATTTTTTCGATTGTGTATAGTGAATCATATGCTGTATTAATTGCAGTACTTATATTATATGGTTTTATTGGTAAAATAAGCTTGAATCCAGTATTAATCGCTTTAGTTGCCGATAATGCGCCTAAAGCTTCGCTTAGTACGGCTTTTGGGTTATACAACTTTTTTGGTATGAGCGCATCAATTTGTGCTCCTTATTTTACTGGATTGATAGCGGATAAAACAGGTAGTTTAAATAGTGGTTTTTATTTAGCCGCAGCGTTAACTTTAGTGGGTATAACCGCTATGCTTTTTGTCAATGAAAAGAAAAATAAAAATTAACATTATCTTATTACTAAAACTAAAATTTTAAACTCACTAGTTTACTCAAATATAAATAATACCCAATTTTAATAGTTGTTTTAATTATATTTGAGTAATGTCACTTTTTAGGTTGTCGTCACATGCAATTTTTAGGAAAACCATCGATTTTATAAAAAACATTATTTTGTCACAGTAAATACACGTTTTTCCATTTCAGAAAAACAAAAAATTTGTTATATTCTTTGGCCAAAATGATAAAAAGTGACAGAACAAATTTCTAAATTCGTCATTGAAATATTTAATCAGAGGTTTTTTTATGAGCGGTTCCTTACCGACAGAGACAGAAAATCGTCCAACTAACTTTATTCGTCAAATTATTGATGCAGATTTAGCAGCAGGTAAATATAAAACCACGCATACGCGTTTTCCACCTGAACCAAATGGGTATTTGCATATTGGTCATGCTAAATCAATTTGTTTAAATTTTGGTATTGCTCAAGATTATCAGGGTAAATGTAATTTACGATTTGATGATACTAATCCAGTCAAAGAGGATGTTGAATACGTTGAATCGATTAAAGAAGATGTTCATTGGTTAGGTTTTGAGTGGGATGGTGAAATCTGTTACTCATCTGATTATTTCGACCGATTATATGAATATGCAATTGAGTTAATTAATAAAGGTCTTGCTTATGTTGATGAACTTTCAGCAGATGAAATTCGTGAATATCGTGGCACTTTAAAAGAGCCCGGCAAAAATAGTCCTTATCGTGATCGTAGTATCGATGAAAATTTAACGCTATTCCAACAAATGAAAGAAGGAAAATTTGCTGAAGGAAAAGCGTGTTTAAGAGCAAAAATTGATATGGCTTCCCCTTTCATTGTTATGCGAGATCCAGTGTTATATCGTATTAAATTTGCCGAACATCATCAAACCGGCAATAAATGGTGTATTTACCCAATGTACGATTTTACTCATTGTATTTCTGATGCAATTGAAAATATTACTCACTCATTATGCACACTTGAATTTCAAGACAATCGCCGTTTATATGACTGGGTATTAGATAACATCACAATTGACGCTCGCCCACATCAATATGAGTTTTCTCGATTAAATTTAGAGTATGCTATCACCTCAAAACGTAAATTAAATTTACTCGTGTCAGAACAAATTGTTGATGGTTGGAATGATCCACGTATGCCAACTATTTCAGGTTTACGTCGCCGTGGTTATACACCTGCTTCCATTCGTGAATTTTGTAACCGCATTGGTGTAACCAAACAAGAAAATACCGTTGAAATGAGCACGCTAGAATTTTGTATTCGTGAAGATCTTAACGAAAACGCACCACGAGCAATGGCTGTGCTTGACCCAGTGAAAGTTGTGATTGAAAACTTTTCAGAAACCTTAGATGAAGTGCTCAGCATGCCAAATCATCCAAATCGTCCGGAGATGGGCAATCGTGAAGCACCATTTACCCGCGAAATTTATATTGATCGCGCTGATTTTAAAGAAGAGGCGAACAAAAATTATAAGCGCTTAGTATTAGGAAAAGAAGTCCGTTTACGTAATGCTTATGTTATTCGTGCTGATCGCGTTGAAAAAGATGCAGAAGGTAATATACAAACTATCTATTGTAGTTATGATCCAACCACCCTTAATAAAAACCCAGAAGATGGGCGTAAAATTAAAGGTGTGATTCATTGGGTATCGGCTAAATTCGCAAAACCAGCCGAAATTCGTCTTTATGATCGTTTATTTAATACTCCAAATCCTGGGGCGGCTGAAGACTTTTTATCAACTATTAATCCAGAATCATTGATTATCAAAAAAGGATTTGTTGAACCAAGCCTGCAACATGCTGAAGTTGGCAAAGCTTACCAATTTGAACGTGAAGGCTACTTCTGTTTAGATAGTAAATATGCAACTGATGACAATTTAGTATTCAACCGAACGGTTGGATTAAGAGATAGCTGGAACGAAACTCAAGCTAAGTAATGATTATCGCCGACTTCAGTCGGCGTTTTATTTAACTTATTTTTAATTAAAATTAAAAAGTTATCACTTTTACGCAAAATATAACTAAGTAAATTTTAAAGCTAGTTTGAAACTATCTTTAGAATTATTATAAAAAACGCAGTCTTTAGCCAAAGAAGGGGCTGTACTAGATAAAATTAAAAAACATTATTTAGGTTGATTATTTTTAGATGATTCGAAAATATTCAAAATTTTTGCCATAATAACATCCAATCTATTCATGCCAATTATCAGGATTAATAATTTAAGCATCGAGCATTTAACGTTACGTTTATTCACACTATTGTCCATTTACTTCAATTTGCGATTTCTTAATACACCTTAAATTTTACTCACTACAATATAGTCAAATAAATTACGGTTTAGGATGAAAATCATCTATCTGATCTCGCCATTCATTGTAATCCCAAGTTACAATTTTAGTTTTCAGTATTTCCAAATAATCTAATGCCGCCTGTTTTCCGGTTGGGGTAAGCATTTGTTCTAAACGTTGTTGGATTTCTTTGTTATATTCCCAAACCGGTGGTAATTGCTCTGCATCCCACGCTAAATTGTTGCCTATCTCAGTGATTTTTTGTTTTGCATAATCACTTAACAGCGACCAGGCATAAGCTTTAACCGGATCTTGCTCTCGACCTAATCCATAGAAATAGGCTTCAGTCATGCGCAATATGCCAATCATTGAGCTATGCTCGGCCATTAGCTGTGCATAATCTATTGCCTGTTTTAAATCGTCTGATTTTAATGCTTTACGGTATTCGGTTAATTTAATTATTTGTTTATACTTTTCATCCTGATAATGGTCACCTTGTTGAAATAACATTCGAGCTATCAAATCTTCGTAGCAATGATAGCCACCGTCAATGGCATAATTTAAATACTCAATACTTTTTTCTAATTGCTCATCAGGACAGGGGCGCGCCATACCTTGTTCATCATACCAACAAAAACCCATTCCCCACCCCTTTTTATAGGCAAAATACGGATATTTTAAATCGGCAAACTTATCCCATAAATACCACTGTATTTGACTATTTTTAAACACCGCTGGTTCAACTAACGGTTTACCTGCACTATCCACTAACTGATCCCGATATTTGTGCATAAACTCAGCAAAGGACATAATGATACCGTCCTCTTTTCCTCTTTTATCATAAAAATCTTTACAACTAAGAACATCGTAATAATACGGCATGGCATTTTTATCCCATTGCCAGGCATGTTTAAGAAATTTTATCAATTGTTCAGGATTAACCACACCATAAAATACGCTATGGTCAAAGGCTGAGTTATACAGCTTTTTAGCTTCGTCTATACGTAATAATTCATTTTCGGGAATAGTTGAAGGGTAAATGGTAAAGTCCATAATTAAATTTTTGGATTCAACAAAATCAACATTGACTTGACTATCGGATGATTGATTAAAATATAATTGATAAAGGCTAATAACCATTATCATAATCATTACTAGCATGACTATTTTCAACTTTGAACGTTTCAATTTGCTATTCTTCACACGCTATCCAGATTAATCACTATTATTCAACCTTAAACTCACTACAATATAGTCAAATAAATTACGGTTTAGGATGAAAATCATCTATTTGATTGCGCCACAGATTATAATTCCAAGTTATAACTTTGGTTTTCAGTGTTTCCAAATAATCTAATGCTGCTTGTTTTCCGGTTGGGGTAAGCATTTGTTCTAAACGTTGTTGGATTTGCTTGTTATATTCCCAAACCGGTGGTAGTTGATGAGCATCCCATGCTAAATTATTGTCTATCTCGATAATTTTTTGTTTTGCATAATCACTTAACAGTGACCAGGCATAAGCTTTAACCAGATCTTGCTCTCGACCTAATCCATAGAAATAGGCTTCAGTCATGCGCAATATGCCAATCATTGAGCTATGCTCGGCCATTAACTGCGCATAATCTATGGCCAGTTTTAAATCATCTGATTTTAATGCCTTGCGGTATTCGGTTAGTTTAGTCAGTTGCTCATATTTCTGATCTTTATATTGACGCCCATGTTGAAATAACATACGGGCTATTAAATATTCGTAGCAATGATAGCCACCGTCAATGGCATAATTAAAATACTCAATACTTTTTTCTAATTGCTCATCAGGACAGGGGCGCGCCATACCTTGTTCATCATACCCACAAGTACCTATTATGTAACCATTTTTATATGCAAAATAGGGATATTTTAAATCGGCAAACTTATCCCATAAATACCACTGTATTTGACTATTTTTAAACACCGCTGGTTCAACTAACGGTTTACCAGCACTATCCACTAACTGATCCCGATATTTGCGCATAAATTCTGTAAAAGAGATCATCCCATCTTCTTTGTAACCATCATCAAAGTGTTTTTGCCAACTAAGAAGAGAGTAATAATATGGCATAGCATTTTTATCCCATTGCCAGGCATGTTTAAGAAATTTTATCAATTGGTCAGGATTAACCACACCATAAAATATGCTATCGTCAAAGGCTGATTCATACAGCTTTTTAGCTTCGTCTATACGTAATAATTCATTTTCGGGAATAGTTGACGGGTAAATGGTAAAGTCCATAATTAAATTTTTGGATTCAACAAAACCAACATTAACTTGGTTATCGGATGATTGATTAAAATATAATTGATAAAGGCTAATAACCATTATCATAATCATTACTAGCATGACTATTTTCAACTTTGAACGTTTCAATTTGCTATTCTTCACACGCTATCCAGATTAATCACTATTATTCAACCTTAAACTCACTACAATATAGTCAAATAAATTAAGGTTTAGGATGAAAATCATCTATTTGATCTCGCCATTCATTGTAATCCCAAGTTACAATTTTAGTTTTCAGTATTTCCAAATAATCTAATGCCGCCTGTTTTCCGGTTGGGGTAAGCATTTGTTCTAAACGTTGTTGGATTTGCTTGTTATATTCCCAAACTGGTGGTAATTGCTCTGCATCCCACGCCAAATTGTTGTCTATCTCGGTGATTTTTTGTTTTGCATAATTGCTTAACAGTGACCAGGCATAAGCTTTAACCGGATCTTGCTCTCGACCTAATCCATAGAAATAGGCTTCAGTCATGCGCAATATGCCAATCATTGAGCTATGCTCGGCCATTAACTGTGCATAATCTATG
This sequence comes from Gilliamella sp. B2969, assembly GCF_026536195.1. Taxonomy (NCBI): domain Bacteria; kingdom Pseudomonadati; phylum Pseudomonadota; class Gammaproteobacteria; order Orbales; family Orbaceae; genus Gilliamella; species Gilliamella sp. B2969. The sequence goes on along the minus strand of NZ_JAFNOP010000009.1, from coordinate 2,157 downwards.
GCTAGTTTTAAATCATCTGATTTTAATGCTCTGCGGTATTCGGTTAGTTTAGTCAGTTGTTTATATTTCTGATCTTTATATTGACGCCCATGTTGAAATAACATACGGGCTATTAAATATTCGTAGCAATGATAGCCGCCTTCAATGGCATAATTAAAATACACAATACTTTTTTCTAATTGCTCATCAGGACAGGGGCGCGCCATACCTTGTTCATCATACCCACAAGTACCTATTACGTAACCATTTTGAAAGGCAAAATAGGGATATTTTAAATCGGCAAACTTATCCCATAAATACCACTGTATTTGACTATTTTTAAACACCGCTGGTTCAACTAACGGTTTACCAGCACTATCCACTAACTGATCTCGATATTTGTGCATAAACTCAGCAAAGGACATAATGATACCGTCCTCTTTTCCTCTTTTATCATAAAAATCTTTACAACTAAGAACATCGTAATAATACGGCATGGCATTTTTATCCCATTGCCAGGCATGTTTAAGAAATTTTATCAATTGGTCAGGATTAACCACACCATAAAATACGCTATGGTCAAAGGCTGAGTTATACAGCTTTTTAGCTTCGTCTATGCGTAATAATTCATTTTCGGGAATAGTTGAAGGGTAAATGGTAAAGTCCATAATTAAATTTTCCGGTTGATTAAGTTCATAGTTTCGTTTTTTTGAATTATCAGTATTTAAATATATAAGGCCAATACTGATAATAAGACCCAAAAAAGTGACAAAAATGATTAATTTTTTCCGTATTGATTTATTTTTTTTGGTAGTATAACTCATTAAATATATTCCAAATCATTTTGATTAAACACATCCACTTCAACAATACGCTCTTCTAAATCTCCTTTATTAAAAACCCTACAAGGTAGGATTTGATTTTTCGGTGCAAGTTTTTCTATTTCTTGATAGATTGGATATAACTTAGGTAAAGTTGAATTTTGTATTTTTGTATTATTCTCATACTTTTGTTTTATATCTAATGTTCTTTCTTTTGTATCATTTGTTAACAAGGCATAGCCCCATAAAACAGCAGGTTGTTCTAAGAAATCTTTAACATAATTATAAGCATAATGAGATCTGTATTTTGCTTTACTTATAATATCAGCTTCCCATTTGTCCTTTGGATGAAAAATATTTGCTCGCTTATTCAATGGTATGGCAACTTTATTATTATCTGTTAGTATGTCAAGAGCATTAAAACTTCCAAAGGTTACTTGCCCTAAACAACGTGTTTTTTGCTGCTTTGAAATGGTATTAGCTAAGCAAATTTGATTCTCTATGTATGTTATATTAAGAGTATCTTCAAAAGCTGCTCCCCGACAGGAGTGTAAAACAAAAATGCCTTCATTTGGATGCCATGGTAAACGTTCCATGTTGTCGGAACTGTCAAAGTATAACCTACTGTAGCTTCTAAAAGTTAGGGAAATTTCATCACCATGCCCAAAATAATGAACATGCCACAATGCATATTTACAAGCCGTTTCTGAGTTGGTTAATTCATTATATAGTTTTTTCCATTCCGCTTTAAATTGTAATGGATACTCAAAACCTTTTATGATTCTAACTTCAGCATCCGGGTATTTAAACTCTAATCGTTGTTTTTTAAATTCGGCAGCTCTTAAAAAGTTTGCTGCTCCTGTGCCCCCATAAGCAAATAATATAAAAAGAGGCGTTGGTACGTTTTTTAATATCACTTCCTCAGTGGCAACCTCGCCATTTTCAAGCTTACTTGTTTGAGCTGTAAAAATTTTACATTTTTGCGTGTTTTCATTTGGCATATTGATTAACTTACCTACTAATTAATTCCAGTGTAATTGTTTCATTTTCATTGGTAGAGTGGAATGGTTGTGTATACCCATTTTTATCGGTTTGCCCTTGTATCTTTCTACCATCAGGTAGCGTAGCAATGTAACGTTCATTGGCATAAATTTTTCCAGTTTCATCTTTACAGATAAATTTAACAGCATAATCACCAATAATATACGGTAGTGCTAATGGATTAGGTGCTATTGTTTTTGCCCCCATTTTTTGCAAAGCATTGCTTTTTAAATACACATTACCAGCTGTACCGAGCTCAATCCCCTCTTCACTGATTTTGATATAAGAGCCACCACAAATTAAGGTGATTTTTTGA
>NZ_JAFNOP010000008.1:0-180295 GCF_026536195.1 Gilliamella sp. B2969 | reverse complement strand
ACTTATTAAAATTATTTATAAAACGACGTTTATTGTTAGTGTTTTTGTTATGTCCGGTGCTGTTTAGTATGCCCGTTTATGGATTGAGTTCACAAACAGCAAAGTCGATTAATGGTAGTAGTCCGTATTTAAGTTTTGACAATGGTAAGAGTGCTTCATCGACAATACTACCGTTGTTATCAATCACCTTACCAAAAAATAAGGTGATTTCGGCATTGGAAGACAATTCAAGTGCGACAGATCCTATTATGATAGATAAGGTGTCATCGACATTTAGTGATATTGTGACAAATATGCCGTTTGCAAATTATCCATCAACGACCTTAGCCAATGTGGTCGTGACAAATAATTATTGGCACGATCCGGATGGTGATAAATTATTTACGATAACAGGTAATATGCAAATAAAGTGGGAAAATGCGGCAGGAGAAGATGTCACCAATTATGTCAAGTCAAATCCAAATAGCGAGTTAGACACCTGTAAATCGCCTTATAAATTGACACTCAGTGCAGATGCAGGTTCGTTAGCAACAAATTATGGGATCCCTTCAATAGGAAGCTTTACGGGGGGCAGCCATAGTTATTATCTTTACCCAAGTACGCCTAAAGTATGTTATGTTAAACCAAGCCTTGCATATGGTCGTCATTTCAATGATGAGGGTCTAGGTGGAGAGATTGCTGGTCCACCTAATATTTGGAATCCAGACCATGGTTTTCTTGTTCAATCTATCACGCCCGAGTCATATGGCATTAACTTTCCGACTACGGGTGCTGACAATTTATATTTTGATCTTGATATAAGCGGGACAGGAGCATTAAATTGGCCTGTAGTAACACATGGGGGGATCACAGCCACAATGATTCCAAATAGTAGTGGTACCAGTGTGCGAGTGACACTGACTGGACCTGTTGCAAGTGAGGCTCAAAAGCAAGCACTTACCCCTGGTATTATTCCAAAACCGAACTTACCTGCAACATTTGAATTAGTGGGTAAAGATAATCAAGGTAAAGAAGTAATAAAATATGGGTTTGTGTTAAAGCAGTGGTTTGTTAATAGGGGACAAAATAAAGTTAGGTACGATAACGCAGAAACTTGGTGTGATAGCATAGGTTATCAGCTTCCAACAGTAAAAGATCTTACTAACGCCAATTGTCCATTTCTAGATGATCCAACTTGTCAACCAGCTGTACCAACATCGGATTACTCACTTTATCAGCGTTACATTGGGGCAAGTTTTTTAGCTGAGTGGGGCAAAATGGGAAATTATCCAAATGCAGATTTTAATAATAGCGAAACACCTCTATACTGGACAAGAGATCTTGGACAAAGTGATATTTATTATCGTGTTTACTTCGACGATGGAGGTATCTTCCCTTTTGGTAAAAGTAGTTTTGTCTATTCAGTATGTGTAGCTCCTTAGCAATCATTTATGTCAAGCATGTGTTTTGGATTTTTAAAAATTTGGGTTTAAAAAAGCAATAAAATTTAGGATGATAACACCGTTTTTTTATAATGTCTGTTTAATGAACAATAGTGTTTTCATTGAAATAAGGCTTATGTTATGGCATACACATGTGCGTATTATTTAGTGAATAAATATATCAAGTAACTTTATGGATGGATGAATTTTTTACTAGCAGAATACAAAATGAGCATTACTGATTTGATTAAAATTCATAATCACTATTGATTAGATAAAGGTGAAATGTAGTATGGATATAATTGATAAATTAGAGAAAATTATGGTTATGAAATAAAGTTAACACATGAGATAGAGGATTTAGCAGATTATAACAGTTGGTATCTCAAGCAAAAAAATGAAACAGAGCTAGTAGAGGCTGAAAAAAACCTAGAAGTATCGGCTTTGAGCAGAGAGTTAGCAGCCAGCAGGCAGCTAACACTCAGCGAGCAAGAGTATTATTTTTTAATGAATTGGCGACAGGATAAATATCCATCATCAATAGAATCGGGTTTTATCTGAGGTTTGAAGGAAAAAATTTTATCACAGGGGCGAAGCCGTCTGAGATAAAATTTTTAGTATAAAAAACATGCATTTTTATTTTTTAAAATAATGTAAAATCTCAACACACTTTTTTTGAGAGAAAGTTATTCACACAATAATGAAATAGCCGATATCAAATCGGCTAAGCATGAAAACAATCCGCTAGTTAATTAACGATTTCACTCAACCAATCACTATTTATTCACATTTTTACTTATTATTTTATCAACGAGTTAATACCTAAGCGAAACTGACCTATCAATTCCTTTAGTAAGTGATTAATTAAAACTGTAGACCAAAATAGCAAATCTCTTTTTCAGCATTTTTCATATAAATATTACTTATAATGATTAAAAAAAGATTGAAATTGCTGGTTAATTAAGTAACGATAATCGAACACGATTTTTTTTGAACATATTAATACAACAATTAGCCGCAAGGTCAATGTGATTGACAACAAGGAGCCAACATGTTTAGTAAAGAAATGACAATTGCCGATTATGATAAGGATTTGTGGGATGCGATTAAAGGTGAAGAACAACGACAAGAAGATCATCTCGAACTTATCGCATCAGAAAATTACACCAGCCCACGTGTGATGCAGGCTCAAGGCTCTCAACTGACCAATAAATATGCGGAAGGTTATCCCGGTAAACGATATTATGGCGGTTGTGAATATGTTGATATTGTTGAGCAATTAGCCATAGATCGTGCTAAAGCATTATTTGGTGCCGATTATGCCAATGTACAGCCCCATTCTGGGTCACAAGCTAACTTTGCTGTTTATACCGCACTTTTACAGCCCGGCGATACTGTTTTAGGCATGAATTTATCTGAAGGCGGTCACTTGACGCACGGCGCACCTGTTAGTTTTTCAGGTAAACTTTATAATATTGTTGCCTACGGTGTTGATGCTACCGGTCATATCGATTATGAGCAATTAGCTAAAATCGCTAAAGAGTCGCAACCTAAAATGATTATTGGTGGTTTTTCAGCTTATTCAGGTATTGTTGATTGGAAACGTATGCGTGAAATAGCTGATAGCGTAGGGGCATACTTTTTTGTTGATATGGCCCATGTTGCAGGTTTAGTTGCCGCAGGTGTTTACCCAAATCCAGTGCCTTATGCGCACGTTGTAACAACAACGACACACAAAACGCTTGGCGGTCCACGTGGTGGATTAATTTTAGCTAAAAATGGTAGTGAAGATCTTTATAAAAAATTAAACTCATCGGTCTTTCCTGGCGCGCAAGGTGGCCCTTTAATGCATGTTATTGCAGCAAAAGCAGTTGCACTGAAAGAAGCGATGGAGCCAGAATATAAAATTTACCAACAACAAGTCGTAAAAAATGCACAGGCTATGGTTGAAGTTATTTTAAAACGTGGTTATAAAGTAGTTTCTGGCGAAACTAAAAACCACCTATTTTTAATTGATTTGGTTGATAAAAATATCACAGGTAAAGAAGCGGATGCTGCTTTAGGTAGTGCAAATATTACAGTGAATAAAAATAGTGTTCCTAAAGATCCACAAAGCCCATTTGTTACCTCTGGTGTGCGTATTGGTACGCCGGCAATTACCCGACGTGGTTTTAAAGAAGCCGAATCACGAGAACTCGCGAATTGGATGTGTGATGTGCTCGATAATATTGATGATGAGCAAACAATTCAAGCAGTAAAAGAAAAAGTGTTAACTATTTGTAAGCGACTACCGGTTTATCAACATTAATTTTGAATGATATTCGCCGGCCGCTAAGTCGGCGAAATTAATCATCATAAATATATTTTATTCATGTTTTTATTTTTCTGAAGTTGTTGTGGTATTTTTTTGAACTGAAGACTTTTCCGGTTCTAAATATTGATTGAAATACCCTTTATACCAAAGCCATCCTCCACTTATAGCTATGCCAATTACAATGGCTAACCAAAACGCTATAGTTAATTTTTTATTTCTTCTTTTTAATGGATCGCGTAAATTTCGTTTAGCGTTTTCCGGTAGTTCTGCTTTGCTGGTAAGTAATCTTCCTAATAATAGATTGATTTTTACTTGCCCGTTAATTGCCCAGCCGGAAGCTTCAAGTAAAGGACCAAGTGTTCTACGCCTTAATTTTAACCAAGCTAAAACAACAGAAGGACCTGAAATAATTAAAAACAGACCGATAAAAACCAGTGGAAATTGCCACCAAGTAAGTGAAAAAATAGCTTGAAATAGTGTGGCTAGTGCAGTACCTATGGCACCAACAGCTAAGCCTATCGCAGCAAAAATTCCGACACTTTTACCAATATCAAATTTTGTTTCTGGCTGTTGGATGACTTTTTCACTGGATTTTTCGATATCAGCATCTTTGCTTGTTGCCCATTTGTTAATTTGTTCCGTAATTAAACGCCCTATACGTTGATAAGGTGCCCATATTGCTTGTTGAATACTAATCGGTTTAGTAATCATTTTAACTACATTGGCATCCCAGTCATTGCCATCGTTGTCGATAAATACACCATTACGCCCCTCTATTAATAGATCACCTTGGCCCGCTGTGATTGCTGCTGCAATAGTCTGTTTTTCGCCTAGTCTGGTACATTCACAATAAAGTAGACATAACTCGGAGTAATTGGCCATCGTTGAGTGTTTAGCTATATTTTCTACTGCAACACACAATGTGGCACAACGACCGTCAATATAAAGTTTTCCTAATTGAAATGCGGCTCTTTTTTCAAGTGAAAAGAAATCAGCAAATGAAGCAAAGTTAACTAATAAACGATAAAGGTGTTTTTGAAAAAGCACCAGTTTTTCTAACACTAATACATCTGATGCTGAAATTGGTGTTTTACTGTCTTGTTCAATCATTTTTTCAAATTCAAGCAATAAATCATCTATCGTCGTACCATTGAAAAGTTGATTTGGTATATCCTCTATACTTTCCGTTGGGTTGGTTGTGACATTTAATTTCACCATTTCCGGTTTAGAATTAATCAATGTAGCGTAACCTTCTAAACTATGTTGTATCGCTTTCCACTCTGATTGACTGAGTTGATTTGGATTAGTCAATGAAGTTGCAACTAATGTTTTAAATCGGCTAATTTTATCTTTCCAAAGCGGATTAAGACCATTGACTAAGTCAAGCGTAAGGCTGTTATCAATTTTAGATAGAGGTAATTGAGCGAGTGCTTCATTTGATAACAGTCCATTTTGATTTGGCACAATATACTTCTCATCAACATTGAGTGATGATTGTGCTTGGGGCGCATATTGCGCCAGTTCAACACGTAAAAAATAATCATCAATTTTAGGTTTAAGTAATTGGATTAATTTCCATATTTCTGCACTATTTGCACCAAAAGGTGTTTGGGTATTACTAATATCTGTTTGCCATTGTTGCCATATCTTGATATTGCTTGCAAAAGCCTTAGCGATGTCGAGCGTTATACCATCTTGCCCACTCATATCTTTTTCTGCACCAACAGTTTTAATGGCAAATTCAATAAAAGATTGCATTTGAGTTGGTAATTGAGCCGATGCAGGAAAAATTAAATCGCCATTATAGAGTTTACTTGCATTTATTTTAAACGATTGTTGTACATCATCTTGAGTCAAAGACTCTGCTTGATTTTTGCCTAGATTGGCTAAGATACTACGAGCGGTTATTAATAATTTTTTACCTTGTTCGGTCGATGTGTTGATCTCTGATAAAGGTAAGGTTGGGCGGCTTGTTAAAATATTATCAAAAGATACTAGTTTGTCTTTTATCCAATTAATTGCATTTAGAATGTCAGGAATACGAATCCGCCCATCTTTATCATCATCTAATAAAGCAAGCGTTCTTTCGTCAAAATCTAACCCTGTTGTAGGGCAACTTAATGCCACCCATAATTTGGGATCTAATTGTGGTAAATCAATAATATCGTCAGCACTTTTAAAAACGACTTGATCTAATCCACCCACACGTTGAAATGTCCACATATGGCTCATCATAACCTCCATAATGAAATATCATTGATAGTGATAAATAGTAAAAATATCGCAGTATTTATTTTTTAAAAGAAGAGCATTGAATGCTCACCATAGTGAAGCCTTTAACTACAACTTTGAAAATTGAATTTAGTTGCCTATTACAACTTTATGATAGAATAACGCTTTATTATTTAATATCCAAATAAAACCAAAAATATGTCATTAATTAACCTTACAAATGCTTATCTTTCATTTAGTGATGCGCCCCTGCTTGATCATATTGATCTGTCGATTGAAGTAAATGAACGAGTTTGTCTTGTTGGACGTAATGGAGCAGGTAAATCGACGTTACTTAAAGTCCTTAATAAAGAAGTGCCTTTAGATGAAGGGCAAATTATTTATGAAAATAATGTTATTGTTTCACGCCTTCAACAAGATCCTCCTCGAGATATTCAAGGTAATGTATTTGATTTTGTGGCAGAAGGATTAAAAGATCAGGCGCAATTATTACGAGATTATTATGATTTATCTCATCAAATTGAGCAAAATCCAACAGAAAGTAATTTAACTAAGTTGGCAAAAATTCAAGAGCAACTTGATCATCAAAATGGTTGGCAACTTGATAATCGTATTCGTAATGTGATTTCATCACTTTCTTTAGATGGTGATGCATTATTGTCATCATTGTCGGGCGGATGGTTACGTAAAGCCGCTTTAGCCAAAGCGTTAGTTTGTCAACCAACGGTTTTATTACTTGATGAGCCTACCAATCATTTGGATATTGAAACGATTAAATGGTTAGAAGAGTTTTTAAAAAGTTTTAATGGCAGTATTGTTTTTATTTCTCATGACCGATCTTTTATTCGACAAATGGCGACGCGTATTATTGATTTGGATCGCGGTAAGGTTGCATCATGGGGTTGTGATTATGATAGTTATTTAATTGGCAAAGAAGAAGCATTACGCGTTGAAGAACTACAAAATGCCGAATTTGATAAAAAATTAGCTCAAGAAGAGGTTTGGATTCGTCAAGGCATTAAAGCACGTCGCACACGTAACGAAGGTAGAGTACGCGCCTTAAAAGCAATGCGGCAAGAGCATCGGGAGCGCCGTCAAGTGATGGGCAGTGCTAAGATGCAAATCGAAGAAGCATTAAGATCAGGTAAAATTGTTTTTGAACTTGATAATGTCAGTTATCAAATTGAAAATAAACAATTAATCAACGATTTTACCGTGCAAGTCTTAAGAGGTGATAAGATCGCGTTAATTGGACCTAATGGAGTGGGTAAAACGACATTACTTAAATTAATGTTAGGTGATTTAGTCCCAACATCCGGTCATGTTCATTGTGGAACCAAGTTAGAAGTTGCGTACTTTGACCAGTATCGATTAGAACTCGATCCCGAAAAAAACGTAATGGATAATCTTGCTGAAGGTAAGCAAGAAGTGATGGTAAATGGGCGCTCAAGGCATGTTTTAGGTTATTTACAGGATTTTCTATTTCCACCCAAACGAGCACGTACACCAGTAAGAGCATTATCCGGTGGTGAGCGTAATCGTCTGTTATTAGCAAAACTCTTTTTAAAACCAAGTAATTTATTAGTACTTGATGAACCAACCAATGATCTTGATATTGAGACGTTAGAATTATTAGAAGAACTTGTTAATGATTATCAAGGAACGGTTTTACTTGTTAGTCACGATAGGCAATTTGTGGATAATGTTGTCACACAATGCTGGTTTTTTGAAGATCATGGTCATATTGGTATTTATGCAGGTGGTTACAGTGATGCTTTACAACAACAGCAACAAGCCAATCCCGTTAAAGCACAAATAACCCTTAATCAGTCGAGTAAATCAACTAACAACGAAGCTAATATAGTTGTTGATAATAAAGATCAAACCACTAAAAAGAGAGTCAAACTGAGTTATAATGAGCAACGTGAATTGACCCAATTACCAATTAAGATTGAGCAACTCGAGGTGGCTATTAGTGATTTACAAACACAAATAGGTCATAGTGACTTTTTTAACCAACCTCATGACGTTACCAGCAAAATATTACAAGATTTGGCCGATAAAGAAGCTGAGTTAGAAACTGTATTTACACGCTGGGAACAACTTGAATCGTTAAGCCAATAAGCGCTTGTTTAGCGCTTATTTTGCTAATAACCAAATTCGTTTGGATAATAAGAAGAATAAAAGTAATGCAAGAACAACAAAAATTGAACCAATAAAGCCAATGTAATGGGTTGAAAGTACGACTAAAACTTGGCTACCGACAAAAGCACCGCCACCAATTCCGATATTGTAAATACCTGAATAGACCGAGGTGGCAATATCTGCGGCATCAGGCGCAGCGTCAATCACTTTGCTTTGCATTACCATACCAATAATAGTTATCGAAAGACCCCATAACATACTTTGCATAATGGCAGTATAAAGGCTTAAAGCACAAACATATAAAGACAATAAACAAATTATTAGCCCTATCATCGGTAAGACAAGAATTGCAATAGGGTATTTGTCAGCATAGCGAGCAAATAGTATGCTACCTATCATGCCTGAAAATCCAACAGCTAATAATATAATGACAATAACATGTTGACTAAAACCGCCCACTTTCATCATAAATGGTGTGATATACGTGTAAGCCGTAAAATGACCGGTGATAATTATCGCCGTCAATAAATAGATATTCAAAAGAACAGGGCGTTTTAACACTTTTGGAATGTCTTTTAGTGAAATGACATTTAAGCTCGGCACTTGAGGCAATAAGTAGAGTAATAACACCATAATTGAAAATGCAATGATACTGATGCATAAAAAGGTTGCTCGCCATCCCACGAGTTGTCCTATCATTGTACCAATTGGAATACCTAATACGGTAGCCATTGATGTACCCACAACAATAAAACTCATTGCTTGTGCCCGTTTGCCATTTGGCGCTAATCGAACTGCTAATGGCGTAGTGATAGCCCAAAAAACGGCATGCGCACAAGCAATACCAATTCTCGCCACCATTAAACTATAAAAATTCCAAGCAAAACCCGCTAAAATGTGACTACAAATAAACAAACAAAAAAGTCCTGCTAATAATTTTCGTCTTTCCATTTTTGAAGTCAATACTGTCAATGGCAAAGACAATAACGATACCGCCCAAGCATAAATGGTTAATAAAAGCCCAGCATGAGCAACATCCATCGAAAAACTTTCAGCAATGTTGGGTAGTAATCCAACGGGCACAAATTCAGTGGTGTTGAAAATGAATCCAGCAAAAGCCAGACAAAGTATCGACGACCAAATTCGAGACCGTTTATTGGCATTATTCATGATATAACTTTATTGAAGGGATAAATTGATTTTCAATAATTATAACTGAATATTGTTAGTTATTAAACGGATAGGTAGCATAAATCTTGCTTAGCTATGCCATCTATAATCTTTAGATGACATAGCTTTCATAATGGGTAAAATTAGTTTGTTAACGCTGTGACTGCGGCTAACACTTTATCGTAATTAGGTTCGTCCGACGTTTCTTTAACATATTCAACATAAGCGATTTTATCATGTTTATCAACGACAAACACAGCTCTTGTAAGTAATCGTTTTTCTTCAATAACAACACCATATTTTAAACCAAAATCCAGATCTTTGTGATCTGATGTCACTTTTACTGCATCAATTCCTTCGGCCGCGCAGTATCGATTTAATGCAAATGGAAGATCGACACTGACAGAGAATATTACGACATCTTTTAATTTTGCAGCTTCAACATTAAAACGGTGAACTTGCGCACTGCACACAGAAGTATCAATTGATGGCACTGAATTAATTATTCTAACCTTGCCTTTAAAATCGGATAATTTTATCGGCTCCATTTTACTATTTTCAACAGTAAAATCTGGTGCAGTATCACCAATTGTTATTTTTGGTCCTAGCAAAGTAACAGGCGTTCCTTTCATCGTGACTTCATTAACTCGTTTTTGCATAGCTGTCTCCTAATTTTTAGTGTCACATTAACTTAATAGTGGTAGAAATAAGATGGAAAGGTGAGAATAGAAAAACTCCCTTTACTATAAAGCTAGATTAAAAAATCATCAATAGTATGACAAGGTGAATAATGATGATTTACCCAATTAATAAAATTGCTAAAAACATTGCGATGTAAACGAAATGGTTATTTATCCATTTTGCAGCTTTATTAGGTGTAGGTATATAATGTTATTTCCCTTTCTACTACTTTATTGATTATTATGAGCCAACTTCTTATCACTGTGTGTTTACTTACTTTTAGTAATATTTTTATGACTTTTGCTTGGTATGGACATTTACGTTTTTTACATAATCAAGCTTGGATAGTTGCTGTTTTTATAAGTTGGGGTATTGCATTATTTGAATATTTATTACAAGTCCCTGCTAATCGAATTGGTTTTCAAGTCGCGACAGCGGGTCAGTTAAAAATTATTCAAGAAGTGATTAGTTTGTCTGTGTTTATTCCATTTTCAATTTACATTTTAAAAGAACCATTCAAAACGGATTATATTTGGGCCGGTTTATGTTTGCTTGGCGCTGTATTTTTTATGTTTCGAGATAAGATCTTGGCTTAATAAACTTTCACAACCTGAATCAATATGTGACACTTATCACATAATAAAAATCCGACTGTTTATTCCTAAAATAATTCAATTTAAGATTGGCTGACTGCGAAGTGGTCAATCTGATTAAATAGCGTTTTAACAACGTATTATCGAAATTTTTTATTACTTGAAGAAACTAACAAGGCAATTTGTTTCATAGACTATATTGATAGTGTAATGCCAAGTTTAGTAAGGAGATGTATATGAAACAACTTTTTGTCAAAAGTATTATCATTGGTTGTTTATTTTGTGCAAATACTTTTGCGGTAGGCGTTAAAGATGTCACTACCGATCCGCAAGATTTTTATCTTAAAGAAGATCAAGCACCTGATAGCCTATTATTGCTACCGCCTCCACCATCTTATAATAGTATTGATTTTTTGAGAGATAAAGCTCAATATGATTGGGGAAAATCTATGCGTAATACCGAGCGCGGTCATCAAGCCTATTTAGATGCCGATTCCAGTAAAGATAATGTTACTAAGCAGTTTTCGCCATCTTTTGGTCACGAAATATCAATCACAACAACTCCTGAGATTTATAAACTAATTACCACAATGAAAGAAGATGCGGGGGATCTCGCCACACGTTCAGCGAAAAACCATTATAACCGAGTCAGGCCTTTCTCTTTTTTTAACGAACCAACTTGTCGCCCTGAAGACGAAAAAACTTTATCCACTAATGGTTCATATCCGTCAGGTCACACCACAATGGGGTTTGCTATTTCGCTAGTGTTGGCTGAGATAAATCCTGAGCGTCAAAATGAAATTTTAAAACGTGGTTATGAGATTGGTGAAAGTCGGGTAATTTGTGGCTATCACTGGCAGAGTGATGTGGATGCCGCTAAAGTGATGGCAGCAGCAGTTGTCGCGCAATTACATACTAATCCTGCATTTAATCAGCAATTAGCTAAAGCTAAAACAGAATTTAGTCATTTAAAAAAACATTGATCTAAAATTTAACTTAGCGTTATTAAGTTGTGATGAATAATTCGCAATGAAATTGGCTTTTAATTATAAAAAGCCAATTAATTAACCCTTATACTGCTTTAAATGATATATCTGGCAAAATAGTTTCACCTTGCCAATAAAGTTCACTGGCAATTAAGCTGGCTATTTGACAATAAAGTTGTGTAAAGTCACTTTCAGGGTGACTAATTACAGTTGGTTTGCCAGAATCGAGATCTTGTCTTAACATTTTATGTAGGGGTATTTGGCCCAATAATTTAGTGTGATATTGCTCGGCTAAATGTTTAGCGCCACCTTCTCCAAAAATAGCTTCATGATGACCACAATTTTCACAGATGTGATAACTCATATTTTCAACAATTCCCAGCGTTGGAATGTTGACTTTATTGAACATGGTAATGCCTTTTTTAGCGTCAATTAAAGCAATATCTTGTGGCGTTGTAACAATAACCGCGGCTGTCACAGGAATACTTTGTGCAAGAGTTAATTGTATATCGCCAGTGCCTGGCGGCATATCGATAACTAAATAATCGAGTTCGGGCCAAAGTGTATCTTGTAAAATTTGTAGCAATGCTTTACTTGCCATTGGTCCTCGCCATACCATAGCACCATCAGCATCAACTAAATAACCAATAGAGTTACTCGCTAATCCATATGCCATAATAGGGCTCATATGTTTATTATCAGGGGTTAATGGTTGTTGTTTTTCTGTGCCTAACATTGTTGGAATAGAAGGACCATAGATATCAGCATCTAAAATGCCAACTTTAGCGCCTTGTGCTTGTAACGCAAGAGCAAGATTAATTGCTGTTGACGATTTACCAACTCCGCCTTTTCCTGAGCTAACAGCAATAATGTTTTTAATATTTTTAACTGCATGTTGGCTATTGGCACGTTTTAAAGTGGCTATGTTATAGTCAAGCTGCCAATTCACATGGTTAACATTGTCTAACTTAAGTAACTCAGGCGTTAACTTAGCTTTTAACTCTTCAAAAGCAAGTCCCCAAGCAAATGGCATGGTTAAATGAATTGAAAGTGACTCATCAACATATTCACACCGCTTAACCGCACCAAGTGCAACTAAATTTTTTTGTAAAGTAGGATGGGTAAATGTTTCAAGAATCTGTTTTGCTTCCATGTTTTTTGACCTTAAATTTTGTGTACCAGATTTCTACTTATATTGTTTTAAATTATTAGTATTTCAAGTACGATGACAAACAGTTATCTAATCGATAAATTAAGTATTGCCATTTTATATGATTAATTATGCCTATTACACTTTGAATTCATGTTGAATTTGAGAGAAATGTTATTAAATTATGGCATAAATCTAGCGATAATCCCACGATTGATGTACTATTTCCGCCATTATGTAATAAAAGGTAATTAATCGACATGACAACAAAACGCAAAATATTGGTGACTTGTGCGCTTCCTTACGCAAATGGTTCAATTCACTTAGGGCATATGCTTGAGCATATTCAAGCTGATGTTTGGGTACGTTATCAACGTATGCGTGGTAATGAGATCTATTTTATTTGTGCTGACGATGCGCATGGTACGCCAATCATGCTTAAAGCTCAGCAATTAGGTATGACACCAGAGCAAATGATTGCAGACGTTAACATCGAGCACCAACGAGATTTTGCTGGTTTTAATATTAGTTACGATAATTACCACTCAACGCATAGTCCTGAAAATCGTGAAATATCAGAGCAAATTTATAAAAAGCTAAAAGCTAATGGCTATATTAAAACTAAAGTTATTTCACAATTATTCGATCCCGAAAAACAGATGTTTTTACCTGATCGTTTTGTGAAAGGGACTTGCCCTCGTTGTAAATCACCAGACCAATATGGCGATAATTGCGAAGTTTGTGGTGCAACCTATAATCCGATTGATTTAATCAATCCGCAATCGGTGGTATCTGGTGCAACGCCGATTATGAAAGATTCTGAGCACTTCTTTTTTGACTTGCCTGCGTTTTCCGATATGTTACAAGCGTGGATTCGTTCAGGCACACTACAAGATCAAGTGGCTAATAAAATGCAGGAGTGGTTTGAAGCAGGATTACAACCATGGGACATTAGCCGTGATGCGCCTTATTTTGGCTTTGAAATTCCAGACGCACCAGGTAAATATTTTTATGTTTGGTTAGATGCGCCAATCGGTTATATGGGCTCTTTCCTCAATTACTGCAATAAACATAATAAACCGATTTTTGATGAGTTTTGGAACAAAGACTCAACAACTGAACTTTACCATTTTATCGGTAAAGATATTGTTTACTTCCATAGCTTGTTTTGGCCGGCAATGTTAGACGGTAGCGAACATCGTAAACCTTCCAATATTTTTGTGCATGGTTATGTGACAGTCGATGGCGCTAAAATGTCAAAATCACGCGGTACCTTTATCCAAGCAAGTACCTATTTAAAACATTTAGATCCTGACTGTTTGCGTTACTATTATGCCGCGAAATTATCACCACATATTGATGATATCGATTTAAACTTAGAAGATTTTGTTCAACGTGTAAATAGTGATTTAGTTAACAAAGTGGTGAATATTGCCTCGCGTTCGGCAGGCTTTATTAGTAAACGGTTTGACGGTAAATTATCTGATAATCTTGCTGAACCCGAGCTTTATGCGTTATTTGTCGAAAAATCAATCGTGATTGCTGACTACTTTGAACAACGTGAATCAGGGAAAGCAATACGTGAAATCATGGCACTGGCTGATGAAGCTAATCGCTATATTGATGAAAAAGCGCCATGGGTAGTGGCTAAACAAGAGGGGCAGGAGCAAACTCTACAAGATATTTGCTCAATGGGTATTCATCTATTCCGTATTTTGATGACTTATTTAAAACCAATCGTGCCGTCATTAGCACAGCGCACCGAAGAATTTTTAGGTAGCCAATTAGCGTGGGATTCGATTAATCAACCTTTAATTGGACACACTATTAACCGATTTAAAGCCCTATTTAACCGTATCGATATGGATAAAATTACTGCAATGATTGACGAAACAAAACAACAAGCTGCATTAGCGACACCAGCTAAAGAAAACGTCGCCGAACCTATTGCTGACACGATCAATTTTGATGATTTTGCCAAAGTGGATATGCGCGTTGCCTTAATTAAAAATGCAACTGTTGTTGACGGCTCTGATAAGTTATTGCAGTTAACACTTGATATTGGTGACGAAACTCGCAACGTATTTTCGGGCATTAAACAGTTCTATCCAGATCCAGCGGTTTTAGTTGGTAGATTAACCATTATGATCGCCAACTTGGCTCCACGTAAGATGCGCTTTGGTATTTCAGAAGGGATGGTACTATGTGCAAGCGGTAAAGACGATAGCGAAGGTGTTTACTTATTATCGCCAGATAGCGGAGCAAAACCGGGTATGCGAATTTCGTAACTGTTTATATTATTCACATCTTAACAAGCTAAACGTAAAAGCTTGTTAAGATGTTTTTAAGTAGATATTTAAATGAAATTGCACCTCACTACGATGGTTAGTTGAATTATAAATTTTTACTTAACCAACTATCGTGCAACCATTTTTGTGTTTGGCGACCTGCACGAATAAAGTCCCATTCAACATCCCTTTCAAAAACCATTACTGTTTCGTCTGGTGCAATAATTGTCCAAAAGTAAAGACCTGTATTTAAATCACGGCATTTTACCTTCATACCTGTCAACGTCACTTTTTTTCCGTCAACAATGATTTGTTCATCATGCGTATCTATCCAATTATTGTTAAAGTTGTTTAATAAATCGGGTGCATAAGTTTCTAGAAATTTAAGTGTAATGGATAAGGCTTTATCTTTATCAACTTGCGCTTTAGATGATTGATATTTCGGCAATAATTTAACAAATCCTTCTAATTTCCCGGTATTATTATCCAATAAAAATGAGATATGCTGGTTATGAAGTTGCATGGTTTCTTGCGGTTCAAAACGATATAGTGTCACTGGTTGTTGATTGTGCATTACTTCAATAGTTAAAACTAACTTAAAATTAAGTTCATTATTATCTAATAGTTGTTGTAAATTGGGTGCAGCTTGGGTACTGATGTTTGTTAACTCTATTAAGGCCATCGTATTTTCCTTTGTTTGGTGCAATTGTTGAGCATAGCATGTTGAATAACAAAAACTTAATATTAGTGTCAGTTTGATTAATCGTTCTATCATAAATCAATTCCTTATGATGAGGGTTAAATTGATGGTGAGTTGGATTGCGCAGAGTAAAAGTAAAAGAGAAAGCGCGGTTATTAGTACAAAAGGGTTAATTAAAGACGGTAAAAATGCTCCAAGACTTACACCAATAAACAAAATACAAGTATATAGTGATGTTGCAATACCTCTATCTTTGATCTCTGATTGTGTTGCTACATATACAATCATAGAAGGAATAGCATAGGCAAGACCAATGATGAATATGAAATGAGAGAGATAGAGGATAATTAATGTGTTAATTTGATCATTTATAAAAAATGCCTGTATCAATAATGTTAATGCCATTACGCAAAGCGCTATTGCTAGCACATATGCGGGTTTGATCACTTTAAATAGATAACTTGCGGTTAAACTAAATAACATAGCAACAATGCCAATGCTTCTTAAAGTTGGAATATGGCTGATAAGCGAGCTACGATATAATACGGAATAAAGTGCAACAAAACCGAGTAAAACGAATAATGAGCAGAGATATACTGGAAACAATTTTTTATTGATCAGTATAGTTGGTAACTTAGACAATATTGTAATAAGCGTTGTACTTGGTACGGCCAGATTATTTTTTTCGCTTTTTAAGTGATAGACGTAAAAAATAGTGGCACCACTCGCATAAATACCGCCTAAAAACCACATTGCATAAAGCAGTGAGTTTGAAATCAATAACGACCCTAACCATTGCCCAATTGTTGCTGCAAGTAAAAATGCACAACTAATTATTGATATCGCTTTAGATTTTGAGCTGTCAGGTAGGTTAATCGAAATCCACGCTAAAGCAACAGGCGGAAACGAGGCGGCGCAAAATCCCTGAGCTGAACGAGCAAGCAGTAGTAAATAGTAGTTTGCTAGCAGTGGTAAGATAAAACTAACGCAGGCAAGTAATAGCAGACCAATGATTAAAGTGAGATCCTTGCCGATTTTGTCTGATAAACTTCCCCAGACAATCAGTCCGATAGCGTAGAAAATGCCAAAAAAGGTGGTTAATAATCCAATATTATCGGCACTTGCGTGAGTCACAAAAAGTAATAGATTGGTTGAGACAGGCATTAATATATAAAGTTGACTCACAACGGCCAGTGCAATAAGTGGAATGTAAAAGGTACCTATAATTAATTTATATTTCATGTTAAGCTCTAAATGTTCAATAATTGTAGTTAAAGTGCAATTATTGAATTATAGAGTCATTTTTATCTTAAATACAACATTATTTGTTGTTTAAAGATATTGTGCCTTATAATAAGTGCTTATTTTGACTATAAACAGGTTTTCGACATGGGTGATAATTCACTAAAAAATACATATGATGACTTTTTATCAACAGTGATTGTTGGTATTGGGGAAGTTTCTGAAATGACTAAAATTCCAGTGAGAAAATTACGTTATTGGGAAGAAAAAGGCATCATCAAAACAGTTGACCCACAATCTAAATCTCGCCAATTTGATTTAGCCAATATTAAAAAGATAATTCTTATTCAAGAATTGATTGATGATGGATATTCATTAGATGGCGCAGCGAAGAAAGTTGAAGAAAGGTTTGCTAAAATTGGCTCATTGATGAGTTTAATTCAGATGTAACAATAGGTTTTTTTAGACACTAGCTGTTAAGCTACCATTTATTTAAATTAGGTTTAAAAAAACTCAAAACGATAACAATGTTATGGTTTTGAGTTAGTTTTTATTCAAATATCATTCAATAGTAATATGGCATCATCTTACTATTTTTGATTTTCAGCTGGATTGCCTGAATAGGGGAATAGGCCATCTTTAAGTGAGAATGAAAAGTCTTTAGTGCTAATTTCACCAACGACTTTATCACTATCGTATAACGCTAACAAAAATTGTGCCATTTGTTCGGCTGAATGATATTTAGCAAAGCTTTTATTGTAGTCATAATCGGTGACATTGTTAGCTTTTTGTCCAAACTCTGTTTTGGTTGCCGCAGGCGCCAGCACTTTAGCTTGTAATGGCGCTTTAGCTTGTTTTAATTCGTGAGCTAAACCTTCAGTGAATGCACTAACATAAAATTTAGTTGCACAGTATGTGACCGCATTTGGTACTATTGTGTATCCGCCTCTTGATGAAAGATTAATTATTTGAGTATTTGCTTGATCTTGGTATTTACGCACATACAGCGTTGATAGAATTGTTAATGCTTCGATATTTAAATGTAGCATTGATTCTATTTTATTTAAGTCCTGCTCTTTAACACTTCCATAATTGCCAAAACCTGCATTGTTAATCCAAGTCTCGATAAAATATTGATCAAGATCTTGAAAAAGTGAATGTACATTACTGGCTACTGATAAATCACATAATTTTATAATGACATCGACCGCTGGGTTGATCTCTGCAATTTTGTTTTTAAGATCAATTAATTGTTCTTCCCTTCTTGCAATAAGAATAAGGGATTTGTTGCGTTTAGCAAATTCAAGTGCTGTTGCATAACCTATACCAGAGCTCGCACCTGTTATAGCTGTGTATCTTTTATCTGTCATATTCATATTTTATTTCCATTAAAACGATTATTAAATTTAATTTGTCTAGTAATTAAATAAAACGGCTAATTGTCATTTTTTTAATATTAAAGCATTAGAGATAATTGAATTGTATTTCTTAATTTAAGATTTCCATGAATTATGTGGTAATTCATCTTCTTTGGTCGCTTTTGCTAAAGCTTCTTTTAATTGTTCACGATTAAGTGAAATGCAATAAGCTGGTTTAGCTCGTTCGAATCGCCAGCTTTCTGATAAATTGCCAACATCAATATAATCATAGCCAATTTGGTCAAGTAACTGACAAACTATCTGTTTGCTCGGCATATCATTACCAGCGACAGGCAGCGCTCTTCTGTTAACTTTATCATTTGGTTTCGCATCTTTAACGATATCTTTTGCAAGAATAGCATTGAATGCTTTGACTACTTTTGATTGATTAAGGTGTTGAGCGACAAGTTCGCTGGTTGTTATTTGATGATTATCCAATAACTCAAAATGACCATCCCTGTCAGGATAGTAGTTCATGGTATCAATAATAATTTTGTTACTTAGTAAATCTGTTGGTAACTGTTTATAGTTAGCAAATGGTATTGCAGTTACGATGATATCACTAAATTCTATGGCTTCTTGTTGACTGCCGATTTGACAACCTATCGCGCTTGCCACGCTGTAAAGTGTGTTTTTTCCTCTTGAGTTACTTAGCATAACTTGATACCCAGATTCTATAAATAATTTTGCACAAGCTTGACCAATAAAGCCAGCGCCAATAATCGATATTTTTTTCATTTTGTATTTCCATTAAATAAATAAAGTTGTTGTATTATCTTTATAAAATAATAGATAATAAATACGATAATAATTGATTTATTAACAACTAGGAGTTGATAATTTGGATTTATTAAAGTGCATGGAAGCGTTTGTTGTGACAGTAAAAACAGGATCTTTTGTTGCTACATCTGTTTCATTAAATACTTCACCTCAAATGGTCACTAAATATATTTCTTATCTAGAAAAATACATTGGTTTAAAGCTACTTAATCGAACAACACGTTCACAGCATTTAACTGAATTTGGCAAACAATATTATGAGCGGTGTTTGTTTATCCTTGATGAAGTTAAAGCAACAAAAAATCTTGCCCAGCAATTTAGTGAAGAGCCTAATGGTCGATTAAGAATCAGTGCGCCAGTCAGCTTTGGTCATTTCAATTTAATTCCAGTTATTAGCTGTTTTATGAAGCGTTATCCCAAGGTAAATATTGATCTTCAATTAAGTGATCGTTATGTTGATTTGGTTCAGGATGATTTTGATGCGGTGTTTCGTATTGGGGTATTAGATGATTCAAGCCTAATTGCTCGTAAACTCAAATCTTTTCAACTTATTTTTGCTGCTGCACCAAGTTATTTGGCTAAATATGGAATACCATCAGTGCCCAATGATATAAAAAAACACCAATGTTTGATTTATCAATATGTTAATCCAACAAGAAAAGATCATCTTTGGTCTTTTAAAGTTAATGGTCAAGTGATTAATCTTCCTATATCCGGAATGTTACAAAGTAATGATACCTTCGCCTTAGCACAAGCCGCCATTCAAGGATTGGGAGTAACGATGTTACCTGAGTCAATGCTAAGTGAAGCAATTAAACAACAAAAATTATTACCCATTCTACAGGAGTATTTACCACCACCTAGAGAAGTTCATCTACTTTATACAGCGGATAAACGCCAGCTGTTGAAATTAAAGATGTTTATTGAATTTATAGTAGATAAGATGGCTTAGCTTATTTGATGCTGTTTACTGTAAGCATATTGGTCAATATGCCTGAGTGTAAGTGAGATAATATAATAACTAGCTAAAGTATCGATAACTAAAAAGGCGACTCAGTCGCCTTTTTAGTTAATAGTTTAAATCCATTTAAACTACTATTTATTTAATTGTTACTGTTGTGCTTAACTCTTTTCCTAACATATTGTTAAGGTAAACTAAGTCATCAGCAGTTAATGTTCCAACTGCATACTTCAGCTGTAATAAACTCGTTAAATAAGTATATTTAGCATCAGATAAGTTGCGCTTAGAGCTATATAGCTGAGTTGTGGCATTTAATACATCAACAATAGTACGTGTTCCAACTTGATATCCCGATGTGGTTGCTTCTAATGAACTTTCCGCA
Organism: Gilliamella sp. B2969; assembly: GCF_026536195.1. Lineage (NCBI taxonomy): Bacteria > Pseudomonadati > Pseudomonadota > Gammaproteobacteria > Orbales > Orbaceae > Gilliamella > Gilliamella sp. B2969. The sequence goes on along the minus strand of NZ_JAFNOP010000008.1, from coordinate 159,832 downwards.
GAGACAACCGCTTGTTGGTAAGCTTTGATTGCACTGATAGATGACGAAATATTGTTGTAAGAAGAACGAACTTGATTAATCACGCTACGATTGGTGCTTTCAAGTTTTTCACTAAAACTGACAAAGTTGTGTTGCGCTTGTTCAACTTGAGACATGGTGGCACCGCCCGAGAAGATTGGCATACTAACACTCACGCCAACATAGTTACTGCCTGAATAACTTTTACCATTACGGGCAGCAGGTGTGCCAGCAGAACTGTAATTACCATATCGGTCGGTTTTATTAAGATTTGTCGATGCATCAACACTTGCTGTTGGCATATAACCAGATTGTGCTAACTTGATTTGATCGCGTGCGATATCTTGATTTAATTTCATTGTTAATAAATTCAGATTTGATGTTTCTGATTGTTTTAACAAAGCACCGATTTGAGTTGGCATTTCAGTTTTGAACGTATTGGTATTAATACTTGCTAATTGGGAATAAAAACGACCGCTGACTTGCCGTAAATCTTCAATGGCGTTATTTAAATCATTTAATGCATTAACTTGTTGTGCAACGGTTAAATCATAATTAGCTTTGGCATTTTGTACATCTGTAATAGCCACTAAACCCACTTGATGTTGTTGCTGGGTTTGTTCTAATTGACGACCAATGGCTTTTTTCTGAGCTTCGATAAAGCTCAATGCATCAAGCGCTTTTAGCACATTAAAATAAGCAACTGAAGTATTTAAAATTAATGTTTGCCCTTGATATTGGTAAGTGATATCAGCAATACTCGCTTGTTTTTTTGTGATATCTAAATTTTTCCAATTAGCAAAATTGAATAGACTTTGTGATAAAGTGACTTGATATAAATTACCACTTTTGCTTTTTTGTCCACTAGTATCACGACGACCATGTGTTACACCATAAGAAGCACTTAACCCAACTTGTGGTAATAAACTTGCTCGAGAGCCTGAAATTGCTGAATAAGCTTTGTCTTTATCGGCTAATGAACTTCGTAGATCCGGGTTCGTTTCTTTGGCTTGTTCATATACCTGAACCAAATTTTCAGCAAAAACTGCTTGGCTTAATGTTAAGCCGATTAGAAAAGTTAGCGTTTTTTTCATCAATTATCTCTTTAAGAAACATTAAAATATAATAGTACGTTGATTTAAGTGATTTTAACAGATAATTAGCATATAGTAAGCATAGTTTATGTAACATTCGCACTTTTTATTAAAATTTAGCTTAAAATTGAGAAACAATATGAAAATTATCAATAATCCTGTCCATTTTAACAAAAACGATGTGTTCAATCTAACCAAACGAGTTTTGTATAAAGGTTTTTTTTCATTACTTGAATATCGTTTTCAATACCGTAAATTCGATGGTTCAGTTAGTGAATTTGTCACTAGAGAAATTTTAGAACGTGGGCACGCTGTTGTGTTATTAGCTTATGATGCTAAACGTGACGAAGTGGTTTTAATTGAACAAATTCGTATCGCCGCTATTGAAACTCAAGATACTCCATGGATGTTAGAGCTGATTGCCGGCATGATGGATCATGAAAATGAATCTTGTGAAGATGTTGCAAGACGCGAAGCTATGGAAGAAGCAGGGATCAAAGTTGGTCGTTGTATGCCAATTACAAGTTATCTGGCTTCACCTGGTGGTCTAACTGAAAAATTGCATATTTTGGTTGGTGAGGTTGATTCAACGACAGCAAAAGGTGTTCATGGATTAGCTGAAGAAAACGAAGATATCAAAGTGCATGTAGTAAGTAGAGAACAAGCTTACCAATGGGTCGAAGACGGTTTAATTAATAATGCAGCTTCAATTATTGCCCTACAGTGGTTACAACTTAATCATCATCGATTAAAAAATGAGTGGATGTAATGAGTATTGCCGATCACATTTAATTATTTCTTCCATTAAAATGTGATCTATTTTACACTTTAATATAACGCTTGGATTTATAATAAAAATTATATCACTTGCTACACCCCTAGATTTTGCTATTTCCGTCATTAACTGTAATGTATTAATGAATAATTGAGGTGAATTTTGGAATCACTTTTACAGCTTCCAACACAAAATAAACAACACGCCAAAATATTACAAATTACCGATATGCATCTTTTTGCCGATGACAGCAGTGTATTACTTGGTGTAAATTCAAATGCAAGTTTTTTAGCAGTGTTAGATGAAATAAAAAGCGCCAAAAGAAAGTATGATTTAATTGTGGCAACTGGCGATTTTGTACAAGATGGATCCAAACATGCTTATCAACGTTTTGCAGAGCAAATTATAAGTTTAAAAACGCCTTGTGTGTGGTTAGCTGGCAATCATGATAACTATAGCTATATGCAGTCTGTTTTTGCCCATTATGATTTAGCTGATAATAAGGTGGTATTACTTGGCGATAAATGGATAATCATTCTTCTTAATAGCCAAGTTGAAGGGCAAGCTTACGGCTTTTTAAGCAATATAGAGCTTGAATTTTTACAACATACTTTAGCCAAATATCCAGATAAGAATGCATTAGTTTTTCTGCATCATCACCCTATATCCTCCAGTTGTCATTGGCTTGATCAACATATTTTAAAAAATAGTTGTCAATTGGAGCAAATTGTCCAAGGTCACCAACAAATAAAAGGGGTGGGATGGGGACATATTCATCAAGAGCAAGATCATTTATGGCATCACTGCTTAGCGTTTTCAACGCCATCAACTTGTGTTCAATTTAAACCAAATAGCTATGATTTTCAGTTAGCAGATAAAGATGCGCCAGGTTGGCGCGAAATTAAATTAAATGATAATGGTTCAATTGACACGTCTGTTTTTCGAATTTGTGATAATCGATTTGTACCGGATTTATCACAAAATGGCTATTAATTACTGTAATTAAATATCACCAATTACAGTAATGGAGCAAAAAAGTAAAAGAGCCGTTCAACGACGTGCTGCCAAATGGGTCGTTGTTTCCAAGTTTCGATATTAACTTCGTCTGATTGCGCTAAATATTTTTGTAAAAGGTTAGATAACGATTGGGCAAATTCAGCATCATCAATGACGGTGGTAATTTCAAAATTTAACCATAAACTGCGCATATCTAAATTTACAGTACCAACTAAGCTTAACTGGTTATCAATTAACACACTTTTTGTGTGCAATAAGTTATCATTAAACTGATATAGCTTTACACCACCATCGAGCAGTTCCGAAAAGAAAGCTCGGCTTGCCCATTTGACCATTAATGAATCATTCTTTTTAGGAACAATAATAATTACTTCAACCCCTCTTTGCGCAGCGGTACAAACTGCATGTAAAATATCATCGCTTGGTACTAAATAGGGTGTGGTGAAAATAATTTGCTCTTGTGCTGAATAAATAGCAGTGAGTAACACCTGATGGATCATGTTTTCCATATAACCAGGACCAGAAGCAATAAGTTGCATGATATGCTTTTTCTCTTCTGGTGGTTCTGCAAAGTCAGTAATTTGCGGTAAGGCTAAATCGGTACCGGTTTCTAATTCCCAATCACTAGCATAAATTGCACCCATTAAGGTGGTGACAGGTCCACGCATTCTTACCATAACATCGACCCATTCACCAACATGCTTATTTTGTTTAAAAAAGCGTGGATCGACGATATTCATACTACCTGTATATGAAATATAATTGTCAATAATAGCCACTTTACGATGTTGGCGCAGATCGAGCCGTCTAAACATAAAGCGCAATAAATTAACTTTAAGCGCTTCAACTATTATAATACCAGCTGCTCGCATTCTTTTGCTTGCGTTAGTTTTAAGAAAATGGCGACTACCTGCTGAATCAACCATTAACCGACATGTTACCCCTCTTTTGGTGGCCGAAATCAGTGCGCTTTCAACATCATCTGCTCGACCGCCTTCGTTCCAAATATAAAAAACCATTTCAATATTAGACGTGGCTTGATTAATGTCTTCAATGAGTTTATCAAATATGGTATCGGTGTCACTAAGCAGCTCGATATGGTTACCGTTTATACCATCCAGTCCGGTCTGGTGTTTACAAAGTTGGAAAATGGGTTTACTGACTTGGCTAACTTTGGTGGTAAAAATATCAGAAAATACACTAATTCGATTGATAAAATTAGCAATGATTGGCCGCATTTTTTGCGCACGTTTAACGCGTTGTTGACCTAAATGTGCTTCACCAAGTGAAAAATAAAGAATAATCCCAACGATAGGTAAGATGTAAATGACCAACATCCAAGCAATGACATAAGTTGTTGGTCTACGCTTAAACACTATCCGTAAAGTTACTGCAACGATTATCAACCAATAAACGAAGAAGATTAATGAACTAATTAAGGCATGAAATGAAGTATATTGCATATTAGTTAACTATTGCTTAAGTTTAATTGACTAATGGGATCTTTGCTACAATCATAATGCTGAAAAATTTCAGGTAATGGCTTAGGATTGTTATGTTTATCAACTGATACATAAGTAAATACTGCGTCAGTAATACAAAAACGTTGAGGGGTGTCTGATGTGTCGAGTACTTTTTTTACCCAAACCTCAATGCCAATCGTGATTGAGGTTTTACCTGTTTTAATACAATGAGCATAACAACAGACAACATCGCCAACCATTGCCGGTTTATAAAATGTGATACTACTTGCATTGACTGTTACTACACGGTTTCTGGCGATCTCTTTTGATAAAATTCCGCCAGCTAGATCCATTTGTGACATAATCCAACCACCAAAAATATGGCCATGTGGGTTTGTGTCAGCAGGCATCGCAAGTGTTCTTAATACCAATTGTCCTTTAGGATTAGTTGTGTCTTGTTTCATGATGAAAGCCTTAGTTATAACATTTTACTCGGTACTAGCGTGTTTATTTAAATTTCGATAAATATAGATACCAGATATTAATGATAATAGTAAAGAGGCACCGGGTAAAATAAATACTTTGAAAATCCAAAAAAATTCATCAGGAGCATAATAAGTTGTGATTAAACTGATGACTCCACACGAAATGAAAAATATTATCCATAACAAATTTAGTCTGTTCCAGACAGCTAAGTTTAATTGTAACTCTTTACCAAGCATTTTCTGTAAAAGATTTTTTTTAAAAATAAATTGACTAATTAATAAAGCAGAAGCAAAGATAAAATTAATGATTGTCACTTTCCATTTAATGATATTGGGTTCACGAGTATATAATGTAAAACCACCAAAAATCATGATCATTAGGTATGATAACAACTCTACTTTATCTATTTTTCGATAAATAACGAGAATAATAAGAAAAGCAATGGTTGCTGAGATCATGAGTGCTTGAACGCCAGCAAAAATATCATACATTGTTAAAAAGACAAAAAAGAAAATCAGTGGAATAAAATTCAAAAGTTGTTTCATGTAATTATTAACCTGATAGATGAGATACTTATTAAGAGTTAAATAAGAAAAAAAGCCTATTAATAATAGGCCTTATTTTTTGGTATGAAGTTCGGGATGTGCTTTACAATTTCCTGATTGGCAATGACCGTAAAGATACAAACTATGGAACGTTAACTTAACGCCATATTGTTCGGCAATTTCTTTTTGTCTGGTATTAATAATTTCATCACGAAATTCAAATACTTCGCCACAATCTAAACATATTAAATGATCATGGTGTTTTTGAGTTGATAGCTCAAAAACCGCTCGTCCACCTTCAAAATTATGACGTGTAACAATACCCGCATCATCAAATTGATTTAAAACACGGTAAACTGTGGCAAGTCCAATTTCTTCCCCCATATCAAGTAACTTTTTATAAAGATCTTCGACTGTGATATGTTGACATGAAGGATCGCGCAATAACTCTAAAATTTTTAATCTTGGTAAAGTAACTTTCAAACCTGCGCTTTTTAGTGCAGCGTTATTATCGTTATCATGATTTGTCATATTGCATTCCAGTTTAGTTAATTAATCAGTTATATTATAAGACTATGTACGGAAAATAAAATAAATCACTTTGATAGATTAAATATTCATTTCGCTTTTGACTTGATTTACCCACGTAGCGATGCGTTGTTCTGTCAATTCTGGTTGGCGATCTTCATCAATTGCTAATCCAATAAAATGGTTATCGTCAACTAAACTTTTAGATGCTTCAAAGTTGTATCCATCAGTTGACCAATGCCCAACAATTTTGGCACCTTTCGGTTCAATAATATCGCGTATAGTTCCCATTGCATCACAAAAATATTCGGCATAATCTTCTTGATCACCACAACCGAAAATAGCAACCGTTTTACCATTAAAATCAATTTGCTCTAGATTAGGAAAAAAATCATCCCAATCTGCTTGTGATTCACCATAATACCAAGTCGGAATGCCGAAAAAAAGATAATCATATTTTTCTATATGTTCTTTGGTGGTTTTAGCAATATCAAAAAGATCTGCTTGTTCACTTCCTAAAATAAGTTGGATTTGTTTAGCTACATTCTCTGTATTACCTGTATCACTACCAAAAAAAATACCGACGTTTGCCATATTTGTACCTTCACTGTTTTACAATATAAAAAATATTTTTTGAGTATATCATTGTCACCTGTTATCAGCAATAATTCTCAATTACCATCATCATACCATATTATTTGCTACACAATTGATTGATCTTGGATTAGAATTGTTGAAAATTTAATAATAACATAAGTTTTGGAATTTATTTATGAACCTGCACGAGTATCAATCAAAATATCTTTTTAAACAATATAATTTACCTGTTCCAGAAGGTTATGTTTGTAACTCAATTGATGAAGTACAAGATACCTTAGCTAAATTGGCGTCTCAAGCAGATATTCACGCTTGGGTGGCAAAGTGTCAGGTTCATGCTGGTGGTCGTGGTAAAGCAGGCGGCGTGATTTGTACACACGATTTTAATGAAATCAAACAGTTTGCAGAAAAGTGGCTGGGTAAGCATTTAGTGACTTATCAAACCACATCTAAAGGTCAACCGGTTAATCAAATTCTCATTGAAAAAGCGTCTAATATAGATAAAGAACTGTATTTAGGTGCAGTAATTGATAGAAGTTCTAAACGCGTAGTTATTATGGCCTCTACAGAAGGTGGGGTGGATATTGAAAGTGTCGCTGAAAAATCACCCCATCTAATTCATAAAATTTCACTCGATCCTTTAACGGGACCTTGTGCGTATCAAGGACGTGAACTCGCATTTAAATTGGGTTTATCCGGTAAACTAATTAATCAATTTGCTAAATTATTTGTCAATTTAGCTACGCTTTTTTTAGAAAACGATGTGTCTTTAGCTGAGGTGAACCCTTTAGTGATTACCGATGCTCAAGAGTTGATTTGTTTGGATGCGAAAGTTGTTATTGATGATAATGCGCTTTTTAGACATCCAAATTTAAATGTGCTAAGAGATACCACACAAGAAGATGAACGCGAATCAATTGCCGCCAAACAGGGAATTAGCTATGTATCTTTAGAAGGTAATATTGGTTGTATGGTTAATGGCGCAGGTCTTGCCATGGCTACGATGGATATTATCAAATTATATGGCGGTGAACCGGCTAACTTTTTAGATGTTGGTGGCGGCACGACCAAAGAACGTGTATCTGAAGCATTTAAATTAATTTTATCTGATAAAAATGTTAAAGCAATTTTAGTCAATATCTTCGGTGGTATTGTTCGATGTGATTTAATTGCTGATGGAATTATTAACGCAATAAAAGAAATAGGTCTTGCGGTTCCTGTTGTTGTCCGCCTTGAAGGTAATAATGCTGAGATTGCTCGAGAGATATTAGCTGAAAGTCAGTTAAATATTATTACTGCAAAAAGTTTAATTGATGCTGCACAAAAAATAGTTGCTGTTGCATAATAAGAAAGAGTGGAGAACGGAAATTATGTCAATTTTAGTTAATAAAGATACCAAAGTTATTTGCCAAGGATTTACTGGCAGTCAAGGAACCTTTCATTCACAGCAAGCATTAGCCTATGGCACTAAATTAGTTGGTGGTGTAACACCAGGCAAAGGTGGAACTCAGCATTTAGGTTTACCCGTTTTTAATACCGTAAAGGAAGCAGTAGCAACTACGGGGGCGACTGCAAGTGTTATTTATGTACCAGCCGCATTTGGTAAAGATTCAATTTTAGAAGCAATTGATGCCGGCATTAAATTGATTGTCTGTATTACAGAAGGTATTCCAACCTTAGACATGTTAATAGTTAAAGAAAAACTAAAACAAACCGATACTGTCATGATTGGACCTAACTGCCCGGGAATTATTGTTCCTGATGAATGTAAAATAGGTATTATGCCGGGGCACATTCATTTAGCCGGTAAAATAGGCATTGTTTCCCGTTCTGGTACTTTAACCTATGAAGCAGTTAAGCAAACTACCGACATAGGGTTAGGTCAATCAGTTTGCATCGGGATTGGCGGTGATCCTATTCCAGGTAGTGATTTTATTTCAATTTTAAAATTACTTGAGCAGGACCCTAAAACAGAAGCCATTGTTATGATTGGTGAAATTGGAGGTAGTGCGGAAGAGGAAGCCGCTGAGTATATTAAAAAACATGTCTCTAAACCTGTTATTGGTTATATTGCAGGGGTATCTGCACCATCAGGTAAACGTATGGGGCATGCTGGCGCAATTATTTCGGGTAATAAAGGCACTGCTGAAGAAAAAACCAGAACACTACAAGCTGCAGGTATAACTGTTGTTAGTAGTTTGGCTGATATCGGTGATGTTGTAAAAAAACAATTTAATATGTAGTTTTTTGATATCCGTCAAATTATATTTTAAAATATTGATGTACAATATCGGTCAATAACGATATTAATTTAGTGAGCATTTATGTAGTAGGGAGCAAATATGTTTGATATAGTTGAACTATCACGCCTCCAATTTGCACTCACTGCAATGTATCATTTCATCTTTGTACCATTAACGCTTGGTTTAGCGTTTTTGTTAGCAATTATGGAAACAGTATACGTTGTAAGTGGTAAGCAAGTTTGGAAAGATATGACCAAATTCTGGGGAAAACTCTTCGGTATTAATTTTGCCGTTGGTGTTGCCACAGGTTTGACAATGGAATTTCAGTTCGGCACGAACTGGTCATATTACTCACACTATGTGGGAGATATTTTTGGTGCACCACTAGCTATCGAAGGGCTAATGGCATTTTTCTTAGAATCGACAATGGTTGGTCTATTCTTTTTTGGTTGGGATAGATTAAGTCGAGGTAAGCACTTATTGGTTACTTGGTGTGTTGCATTCGGTTCAAATCTTTCTGCATTGTGGATATTAGTGGCTAATGGTTGGATGCAATTCCCTGTTGGATCTGAATTTAATCCTATCAATGCTAGAATGGAAATGGCGAACTTTTTTGAGTTAATTACCAATTCTGTTGCGCAATATAAATTCGTGCATACTGTTGCAGCAGGTTATTTAACTGGTGCTATTTTTGTTTTAAGTATTAGTTCATACTATCTACTTAGAAAACGTGATGTTGCTTTTGCCAAACGTTCTTTTGCTGTAGCTGCAATGTTTGGTTTTATTATGTCGATTTTAGTTGCGTTTATGGGCGATGAAGCTGGTCACGAAATGACCACTGTTCAACCAACTAAACTCGCTGCGATTGAAGGTGAGTGGGAAACTCAACCTGCTCCAGCATCATTTAATGTTATAGCTTTTCCTTCTCAAAAAAATAAAGAAAATTTATTTGCTATTGAGATTCCATATGTTATGGGTATTATGACAACACGTTCATTAGATACTCAAGTTATTGGTTTGAAAGACATCTTAAATACCAATGAAACCAAGATTCGTAATGGTGTTTTGGCTTATACAAACTTGGAAAAAATTCAAAAAGGTGATCAAGATCCTGCCGTATTAAAAGCTTTTGAAGATAATAAAGCTGATTTAGGTTATGGTTATTTGGTTAAACGCTTTACTGATCGTGATAATTTAACTATTCCTGAAGCAACAGAACAACATATTAAAGCTGCTGCTGAAGATTCTATTCCTACCGTTTGGCCGCTATTTTGGGCATTCCGTGGTATGGTTGGTCTAGGATTATTAATGATTCTTGGTACGGGTTTTGCTTTGTGGACCACTTATAAAAATAAAATTACAGAAAGACGCTGGTTACATCGTTTATTAATGTTGTTTTTACCATTCCCATGGCTTGCTTGTGAGTGTGGTTGGTTTGTTGCTGAATACGGTCGTCAACCTTGGGCTATTCAAGATATTTTACCAACAGGTGTAGCAAATTCGTCATTAACTCCAGGTGAAGTATTATTTACAATGATATTGATTTGTGGTCTTTATACCTTATTTTTAGTTGCTGAAATGTTTTTAATGTTTAAATTTGCACGTTTGGGACCGAGTTCTTTAGGTACAGGCAACTATCATTATGAAAAAACACAACCGGTAACAGAATAGGGCATAGGGAGTATACACAATGATTGATTACGAAATTGTACGCGTCATCTGGTGGGTGCTGATTAGCGTTGTTTTAATCGGTTTTGTTGTCACAGATGGATTCGATATGGGAGTAGGTATTTTACTACCATTTATCGGAAAAACTGATACAGAACGTCGTATTATGATAAATGCCATTGCCCCTCATTGGGATGGTAACCAAGTATGGTTAATTACTGGTGGAGCAGGTATATTTGCAGCTTGGCCAATGGCTTATGCTGCTTCATTTTCAGGTTTTTATATTGCGATGATATTAGTGTTATGTGCGCTATTTTTTAGACCAATTGGTTTTGATTATCGTAGTAAATTAGAAAATTCAAAATGGCGTAACTTATGGGATGGCGGTATCTTTGTTGGGAGTTTTGTTCCTGCATTGGTATTTGGCGTTGCATTTGGAAACTTACTAGAAGGTGTTCCGTTTAGATACGACAATACTTATCGTGTATTTTATGATGGTAACTTTTTCGGTTTGCTTAACCCATTTGCTCTATTAACAGGTGTCGTTAGTTTAATGTTAATAGTTGCTCATGGTGGAGCATGGTTGCAAATGAAAACCTCTGGTGAGCTTTATTTGCGCGCAAGGAAAGCAACTCAAGTGGCAAGTTTGATTTTAGTCATTGCTTTTGTTTTAGCTGGAGTTTGGGTAGCTTTTGGTATTCATGGATATGAAGTGACAAGTGTTATTGATCACAATGCTGCCTCTAATCCATTAGCGAAGACTGTATCGACCGATACATCATGGTTAACAAATTATATGAATTATCCAATTTTATGGTTAGTGCCTGTTTTAGGTGTCGTTTTGCCATTGTTAACTATTCTTTGTTCTGGTTTAAATAAAAACGCATTAGTTTTTATTTTATCGTCATTAACAATTGCTTGTGTATTATTTACTTATGCTATCGCAACATTCCCATTTATTATGCCATCAAGCATTATGCCAAATGCAAGTCTAACTATATGGGATGCAACATCAAGTCAATTAACACTTAATATTATGTTTGTAGTGGTATTAATCTTCTTACCAATAGTGCTTTTATATACTATCTGGTCATATATTAAAATGTTTGGACGACTTGATAAAAATCATATTGAAAATAATAAACATTCTCTTTATTAAGGAACAGATATGTATTATGTATTATGGTTTGTAGGCATTATTGCAGCTTGTATGTTATCTGCTGTTACTGGATTATGGGTAGAACATATTAGTAGTGATAAAGAGTCAAATAATCACTAATTTATTAGTATAGCGTTAATTAAAAAGGTGGCTTATCGTCACCTTTTTTAATTAAACATAGTCACTATAATCGAATTAGTCACAAATGATAATTGTTTTCATTTAAGTAATTTTATATCATAGTGCGGCGAATTTTATATTTAGATATAATAACAACAAATTTTTTTTTACGTGATATTTGAATATGAAACAATTTAATTGGAATGCAAGGGTTTATTATGAAGATACCGATGCAGGTGGAGTTGTCTATCATGCTCGGTATCTTGCTTTTTTCGAACGAGCTAGAACCGAAATGCTAAGACAACTCGATATTAGTCAACAAAAGTTATTACAAGAAGGTATTGCTTTTGTTGTAAAAAAGATGGATATTAGCTACCTCTTTCCAGCTCGTTTAGATGATATGCTGACAATTAGCAGTAGCATTGAGCAAGTTCGCAAGGCGTCTATTATCTTTAAACAGACTATTTTTAATCAAAACAAGCAAGCTATCAGTTCTGCTGATGTGATTATTGCGTGTGTAGATATGACTAAAATGAAGCCATGTGGGCTTCCTAAGTTATTAGTTTCGGAGTTTATATAAGTGGAAAATCTTAATATTATTGATTTGTTTTTACAAGCAGGTTTATTAGTACAATGTGTGATGATATTGTTACTGAGCTTTTCTGTTATGTCTTGGGCTATTATTTTTCAACGTAGTAAAATTTTAGGAAAAGCTAAAAAACAAGTTGATCAATTTGAAAATAGTTTTTGGGCATCTGATGAATTAAATGTTTTATTTGATAAAGCAAAATTCAATAAAGAAGATATCAGTGGTACAGAACATATTTTTTATTCGGGTTTTAAAGAGTTTTCTCGACTATATCAAATTAATCCAAATATGTCAGAAGCGGCATTAGATGGCGCATCTCGCTCGATGCGATTAGCCATGAATCGTGAACTTGATAATTTAGAATTACATATTCCTTTTTTAGGAACAGTTGGTTCTATCAGTCCATATATTGGTTTATTTGGTACTGTTTGGGGGATAATGCACGCATTTATTTCATTAGGTGCAGTTAAACAAGCAACACTTCAAATGGTTGCACCTGGTATTGCAGAAGCATTGATTGCAACCGCTATAGGGCTATTTGCTGCTATTCCTGCGGTGTTGGCATATAATCGTTTATCATTAAGCGTCAGTAGAATAGAGCAAAGCTATTTAAACTTTATTGATGAATTTTCAGCTATTTTACAACGTCAAGCTGTTGCGGTTAGGAAGTAATTAATTATGAGCAGACGTTCACGTTATTCCACAAAATCTGAAATCAATATAGTTCCATTATTGGATGTACTATTGGTATTGGTATTGATTTTTATGGCAACTGCACCCATTATCAGTCAAAGTGTTGAAGTTGATTTACCTGAAGCGTCGGAATCAAAAACAGTTTCACCTTCAGATAATAAACCAATCATTATTGAAGTATCTGATGTTGGCGTTTACGCATTGATCATTGATCAAGATCGTCAATCAAATTTACCGCAAGAGCAAATTGTTGCCGAGGTTAAGCATCAAATTTCACTTAACGAAAAAGCTGTTTTTTTAGTTGGTGGTGCTAAAAATGTTCCTTACGAAGAAATTATAAAGGCGTTGAATTTATTACAATCTGCAGGCGTTAAATCTGTTGGATTGATGACTCAACCAATTTAATTAAACATAATAATACGTTAAAAATGTCAGCAATGTCTTATAAGCCAAATTCTAAATTAAGCGTACCAATTGTAATATCTATTTTATTGCATTTAATATTAATTATCATTCTTGGCTATAGAGCTATACAAGATGATAATGCTAACTATGGTAGTATTAATGGTCAATCTATCGATGCGATTATGGTTGATCCCTCGGTTATGACTGAACAATATCAAAGGCAATTACAAGCTCAAACCAGTCAACAAAAGGCGGATAAACAAAAACAACAACAATTAGAAAACCAGGCTAAAGAGTTACAAGAGAAGCAATTAGCTGAACAGCAACGGTTAAAAGATCTTGAAAAAGAGCGTTTAAAAATTGCTGAACAACAAAAACAGCAAGAGGCAGAAAAAGCCGCTGCTGAAAAGGCCGCAGCCGAGAAAGCTGCCGCTGAAAAGGCTGCAGCAGAAAAAGCCGCTGCTGATAAGGCCGCAGCAGAAAAAGCTGCCGCTGAAAAGGCTGCAGCAGAAAAAGCCGCTGCAGAGAAGGCCGCAGCAGAAAAAGCTGCTGCTGAGAAGGCCGCAGCCGAGAAAGCTGCCGCTCAAAAGGCCGCCGCAGAAAAAGCCGCCGCTGAAAAGGCTGCAGCAGAAAAAGCTGCTGCTGAGAAGGCCGCAGCCGAGAAAGCCGCCGCTGAAAAGGCTGCAGCAGAAAAAGCCGCCGCCCAAAAAGCTTCAGCCGAGAAAGCTGCCGCTGAAAAGGCTGCAGCAGAAAAAGCCGCTGCTGATAAGGCCGCAGCCGAGAAAGCTGCCGCTGAAAAAGCCGCAGCCGAGAAAGCCGCCGCCCAAAAAGCTGCGGCAGAGAAAGCTAAACAAGCTAAAAATGATAAAGCATTAAATGATCTGTTAGGTGGATTAACCTCATCAGGTGCGCCAAGTACTTCAAATGCTCAAGGAGCAACGGCTAGCCGTAAAGGTGTGTCGGATGGTGAATTAGACAAATATAAGTCATTAGTACAAAATGCAATAAGTAATAAATTTATTAATCCTCCTAATGTTTATAGTGGGCAACACTGTGTTTTGCAGATTCAAATTGCGCCCGATGGATTATTACTTAATGTCATTTCAAAAGGTGGGGATGATGCTTTATGCCGCGAAGCGCTTGCCGCTACCAAACTTGCGGTGATACCAAGACCTGCCAATAATCTGTATAATGAAGTAAAAAATATGACTCTTGAATTCCAACCAAAATAGCTTAATGTTCAAATTTTGATCTTCATAAAATAAATTTTCAACATCTTTCACTCAAAGATGTTGAAAATGATTTAAACGTCCCAATATATTTTCTATTCATTCCAAATTTAGTTATTGTAAGTAAGAGAAGGAGCAGAATATGACAACAATAGTCAGTGTTCGCCGTGAAGGGCAAGTGGTTATTGGTGGTGATGGGCAAGTGACACTTGGTGAACGTATAATTATGAAAGGCAATGCCCGTAAAGTTCGTCGATTATATAATAACAAAGTAATTGCAGGATTTGCAGGCGGCACAGCTGATGCCTTTACGCTTTTTGAATTATTCGAACGAAAACTTGAAATGCATCAAGGTCATTTAACCAAGTCTGCAGTTGAGTTAGCGAAAGATTGGCGTACCGATAGGATGTTACGTAAATTAGAAGCATTGCTTGCTGTTGCCGATGAAAGTGCCTCATTAATTATTACTGGTACGGGTGATGTTATTCAACCAGAAGACGATTTGATTGCTATTGGTTCGGGAGGACCATATGCTCAAGCGGCAGCACGTGCGCTACTGGATAATACTTCATTATCTGCACATGATATTGTGCAAAAGTCATTATCAATAGCGGGAGATATTTGTGTATATACCAATAACTTCCAAACAATTGAAGAACTCAATTATTAATTAAACCGATTTAAGAGAAAATTATTATGTCTGAAATGACTCCTCGCGAAATAGTAAGCGAATTAAACCAACATATCATTGGTCAAGATAAAGCAAAACGTTCTGTTGCTATTGCATTGCGTAATCGTTGGCGTCGTATGCAGCTTGATGAAGCGTTACGCCATGAAGTAACACCCAAAAATATATTAATGATTGGACCAACAGGGGTAGGTAAAACCGAAATCGCCAGAAGATTAGCGAAATTAGCACGTGCTCCATTTATCAAAGTCGAAGCAACAAAATTTACAGAAGTCGGTTATGTTGGTAAAGAGGTTGACTCTATTATTCGAGATTTAACCGATTCCGCTGTCAAAATGATTCGTCAAGAAGCAATAGAAAAAAATCGCAATCGTGCACAAGAGTTAGCTGAAGAACGTATTTTAGATGTACTGGTCCCACCAGCGAAAGATGGATGGGGACAGGTTGAAAATAATAACGATTCAACAGCTAGACAAGCTTTTCGAAAAAAACTCCGTGAAGGTGCACTTGATGATAAAGAGATTGAAATTGAAGTAGCCGGCGTTAATATTGGTGTCGAAATCATGGCACCTCCGGGTATGGAAGAAATGACGAATCAATTACAATCGATGTTTCAAAATTTAGGTGGTCAAAAAACAAAACCACGTAAAATGAAAATTAAAGATGCATTTAAACAGTTAATTGAAGAAGAAGCTGCTAAACTTGTAAATCCTGAAGAACTTAAACATCAAGCCATTGAAGCTGTTGAACAAAATGGTATTGTGTTTATTGACGAAATTGATAAAGTTTGTAAGCGTGGTAATTCTTCTGGTCCTGATGTGTCTCGTGAAGGGGTGCAACGTGATTTATTACCTTTAGTTGAAGGATGCACGGTATCAACTAAGCATGGTTCAGTAAAAACTGATCATATTTTATTTATCGCTTCTGGTGCATTCCAAACAGCAAGCCCATCAGATTTAATACCGGAACTTCAAGGGCGTTTACCAATTCGAGTTGAATTACAAGCATTAACCAGTGAAGATTTTGAGCGTATTTTAACTGAGCCAAATGCATCACTCACTGTACAATATAAAGCACTTATGGCAACAGAAGGTGTGAATATTGATTTTACCACAGATGGGATACGTAAAATAGCGGAGTCTGCTTGGCAAGTAAATGAGCAAAATGAAAATATTGGTGCTCGTCGATTACATACCGTGCTTGAACGTTTAATGGAAGAAGTTTCGTTTGAAGCGAGTGAACTTAATGGGCAAACAGTTACAATTGATGCTAAGTATGTTGGTGAGCATTTAGATAAACTCGTTGCAGATGAAGATCTAAGCAAGTTTATTTTGTAGTTTTATTTTTAACTGGTAAACAAAAAAGGTGAGTATATTACTCACCTTTTTTATTATTCATTTGTCTTATTTTTATTTAGTTAGTAAACCTTCTAAAAGATCTACTGCTTTTTGTTTAGAATTTGATTTAGAGTCATCTTTTGAATTACGTCCTTCAAGTTTATTGCGTAATTTATCTAACTTGTCTTGCAACTTATCACTAAATAAATCCTTAATGACTTGTTCTAAATCAATTTGGTAATGAAGATTAGCAAATTGCCCATAAATATGTAACGGTATAGTTAGCTTTTGTAGTTTTGCAATGGTATCGTTTTTACCATTCCAGCCACCTAAAAGTTTAATGTTTAAATTCACATCTAAATCTTTTTGAGTCATACCAACTCTGCCTGAGCCAGAGGTGACATCGAGTGTTTGAGAATTGGCTCCTAACGTTGTTAGCTCTAAATTACCATTGCTTAAATAGCCATTAGCTGTGATATTAGAAAATTCAGTATAGTTTTTTTGATTTTCTGGATTAGATATATCTTTGGTATATTTTGCTGCTGCAGTTTGAATAATATTATTGATATTAATATTATTTAATCTGGCATTGGTCACATTGATTGCTACATTACCCTTTATACTTTCTAAGAGTCGATTACCTATTAATGTATTCGCTTCTAAATCACCATTTGCATTAAATGATCCTTGCAAATCATTAGGTGTTTCTATTTGGGTAAAGAACGTATTAAGATCAACATTACTAATTTTAGGACTCAATTTAATTAGCGTATTTTTTTGCTTACCATTTGCGATACCTGTTGCTATTACATGGCCTTTAGCAAAGTCAAAATTGATATCATGAAAGGTGGCTACACCATCATTATTGACCATATTTACATTGATATTATTCAATATAATGTTATTAGCATCTAATTGTTTTAAATTGAGTTTAAGTTTAGCATTGAAGCTATTAAGAAAATTGAGTTCGTTCTCAATTTTTTCAACGTTTGATACCACAGGAGGTGTTTGTTGTATAGTGATATTGTCGTTTACTTTTTTATCATTGGTTAAAAATGTCGATAGGTTCAATTTATCCGAGCTAAGCTGCAGATCAATATCAGGTTTGTTGTCTAAATTAGCAGTAAATGCACCATTAAAATTGTTTTCATTGATTGAAAAAGATAAATTTTTACTACTTAATTGCATTGGATTCGTTTGTTGATAATTAAATAATCCATTGATATTGCCTTTTAGAGCTTTAAACGATGAGGTAATGCCTTTATAAGAATATTCAAATTTCTTCAAATCAATAATTGCGCTATTAGGATATTGGGTTAAATCTACATCAGCATTAGCAGCATAATAAAGATCTTGTTGATTACGATCAACATTGCCTTTTACATCAATTGTCATTTTTTTATCTGATTTTTGCTCGATCGCTAAGTTAATATTGCGAAAGTTAATCAAATCATCTTTGTGTTGAATGACAACAGTACT
Source organism: Gilliamella sp. B2969 (assembly GCF_026536195.1). NCBI lineage: Bacteria > Pseudomonadati > Pseudomonadota > Gammaproteobacteria > Orbales > Orbaceae > Gilliamella > Gilliamella sp. B2969. Next base: position 141,699 of record NZ_JAFNOP010000008.1, on the reverse strand, counting down.
ATCAGTGACTTCAAGTTTGTTTAATGTAAACGCCCAATTTGATGGTTTTGCAGCTTGTTTAGTTTGTGATATTTCACCGTTAGATGTGTTTGGCTTGTTAGCTTCTTTGTTGTCAAAAACCAATCCTTTACTTTCATCGGTAATATTAATAATAGCCGATTTTATAAATACATTTTTGACAGTCAATTTTTTAGAAAACAGTGGGAACAACTCCACATCTAAACGCATATTATCTGCTGTTAGAATGGGTTTTTTAGCATCTTGATCAGAAAGCTTAACCGAATCAGTTAATATACTGACTTGTGGCCAAATGTGCCAACGTAAATTTCCTTCGATAGTTAATTCATAGCCTGTTTTATCTTTGACGGTATCAGTTATAAATCCTCGAAAATTATTGGGGTCAACAAAAACGATTAATGAGACAATACCGATTGAAATAATGAGGATTAAAATTAAAAGCGTAACCAATATTTTTTTGATCATATTAATGTTCCTTTAGAATATAAGCTACTAAGCGTGCTAGTCTTTATCAATACGACTGGCAACTGCACCTTGTTGATCTTTATATTTTGCATCTTTTCTGCTGTTGTAAGGTCTTGCTGCTTTCCCAGTTAATGTTTCAAAACTTAATGCGCCAATGGTCATTCCTGGTCTGAGCGCTAATGGGATTTTTCCCGAATTGTAAAATTCTAATACAATTTGTCCTTGCCAACCAGGATCGATACGGTGAGCGGTCACATGTACCATCAATCCTAATCTGGCCAGTGATGAGCGACCATCTAGCCAGCCAACTAAGTCGTCAGGAATAGTAACAGATTCTAACGTGACGGCTAAAGCTAACTCACCGGGATGAAGATAAAAAGCATCGCCTTCTGCAAGGACCATTTCTTCACTCATCACACGTTCAAGAACCGCTGATACTTGTTCTTTAGGACCACTCAAGTCTATATAAGGTGTAGTATGTTCCCGAAAGGTACGAAATTTATTACCCAATCTAACATCGACGGTTGCGCCATTGATACAATGAGTTGTTGGTTGCGGTGTAATTTTTAGTTTACCACTTTGTAAATACGCTTCGATATCTCGATCGCATAATCTCATGAGTTATCCTTAAATATACTGTTATTTGCTTATTCTAACAGGTTCTAACGATGCCGTCGATGTTGATAATTTAGGGTTTGATAACCCATGCACGACCATAATGATTATAGTATCCGGCTAATTTTCCTGGTTTATCACCGATTCCTAAATAAAGATCAAAATGTTGCCCTTTAATTGCGCCACCAACATCTAACGCTACCATCAACCGCGTTTCCCGACGACCTCGATATTGACCATCGTCATCAAGTAAGGGTACATCCACTAACACAACTGAACCAATTGGAATAAGTGATTTATCTGATGCCACCGATGCATTGGCAACCAGTGGTACCGCTGCTGCACCTTTTACCTCAGCATTAGGTTGAGGTTTAAAAAAAACAAATGAACGGTTTTGAATTAATAATGCTTTGACTTGTTTTTCACTTTTGTTTTTAGCCCAATCTTTAATGGCTTGAATTGACATTTTGTCTTTATCGATTTCGCCTTGTTCGACTAATAAGCGACCTATGCTTGAGTAACCATGACCATTTTTACCACCATAACAGAAGAAAACTAAAGGGGTACCATCTTCAAAATCAATATAAGCACTTCCTTGTACTTCCATAATAAAATTATCCATCAAGGAATTACTGTAAGCAATTTCAAGACCCTTTCCGGCTAGGGCTCCATTATAAATTTGTTCGCGATTCGGTAATCGTCCACTAGTTTTTGCAGGCATTTTATAAATAGGGTATTTGAACTCTGCATTTGGTTGGTGTCTTGCTTTGATGACAGGGGTGTAGTACCCCGTTAAATGGACATTACCATAACCATCTTGGCCTGCCATTTCATAACTATTTAGCCCCACTTTGTTAAATTCATCTGCCCCTAACGACCGGTTAATCCAGTTATCTATTGCTTTATAAATATGTTCATTTTTTCGATATAAAGATGGGGATGTAGATTTAATTTTGTTAACTTGAAGCACATAATCGGTAATATTGACTGGAATCCCCAGATCAGGATGACTAACATTGAGTGGCGAACTAAGTTTACCATCTTTGTACAGTTGTCCTTGTTTAAATTGACGTTTTGCATTACTTTGACATCCAGTTAAAACGGTTAGTACAAATAAAATGCACACAATATATATTCGATAATGGCGGTTATATTCTTTCATCTTAGTTAATCATTATAATACGTTATAAAATTATAGGTGGTTATGCTACACAATTCTATTATAAGAAACTACCACTAAATGTGATGTTGCCATAAAAAGTTTTCATAACAATTAAGCTTGCGGTTTGACGGCATAAACTTTATAGTCCTACACTACGGATAGTAGTGTGAAATTTTGAAACTTAAAGGTAATCAATGCGATGAGCGATACATCTCCAAACAGTGATCTTAAACGAAATCTTTCCAATCGACATATTCAACTAATCGCAATCAGTGGTGCTATTGGTACCGGCTTATTTATGGGGTCAGGTAAAACGATCAGTCTTGCAGGACCATCGATTATTTTTGTGTATATGATAATTGGCTTTATCTTATTTTTTGTTATGCGAGCCATGGGTGAAATCCTTTTGTCTAACTTAAAATATAAATCCTTTAGTGATTTTGCCAATGATCTGTTAGGCCCTTGGGCTGGGTTTTTTACAGGATGGACTTATTGGTTTTGCTGGGTAATCACTGGAATAGCTGATGTTGTTGCTATTGCTGGTTATGCGCAGCATTGGTTCCCTCAATTACATGCATGGATCCCAATGCTCTTGACGGTAATTGTGTTATTGACGTTGAATTTATTAACAGTGAAAATGTTTGGTGAAACCGAATTCTGGTTTTCAATGATTAAAATTGTTGCAATTTTAGCATTGATTGTTGTTGGACTTGTTTTGATTTTGACTGCTTTTCACTCAGAGCAGACCAATACTACCGCTTCTTTTGCCAATTTATGGAGTTATGGTGGGTTTTTCCCTCATGGTTCAATGGGCTTTTTTGCTGGTTTTCAAATTGCAATCTTTGCTTTTGTGGGTATTGAATTGGTGGGTACTACAGCCGCTGAAACTGTTGATCCAAATAAAAATCTACCTCGAGCAATTAATTCGGTACCCGCTCGTATTATTTTCTTTTACGTTTTTGCGTTAATTATTATTATGAGTGTCACACCTTGGATTTTAATTTCGCCAAATAAAAGCCCGTTTGTTGAGTTATTTACCTTAATTGGTTTACCCGCCGCCGCCAGTGTTATTAATTTTGTAGTTTTAACTTCAGCTGCATCTTCTGCCAATAGTGGAATTTACTCTACCAGCCGAATGTTATTTGGGTTAGCCAAAAAACAAGATGCTCCAGAACCTTTTGGGAAATTATCGCGCAGATCTGTCCCTGCCAATGGTTTACTGTTTTCATGTACCTGTTTATTTGGTGGTGTAGTTTTAATTTATTTAGTACCGGACGTAATGGCAGCTTTTACCATTGTTACAACCATTTCCGCTATTTTATTTATGTTTATTTGGTCGATGATTCTGGTTTCTTATATCGCCTATTATCGAAAAAAAGCGGATTTACATCAGCAATCTAAATTTAAAATGCCTGGTGGCGTTTTAATGTGTTATGTATGCTTGGCATTTTTTGCTTTCGTAATTGTATTATTGACGTTTGAGACAGATACCCGCCAAGCGCTTATAGCAACACCAATTTGGTTTGTTATTTTAGCGGTAAGTTATTGTGTTCGTGGTTTAAAAAGACAGTAAAATCTAATAGTTAGGCAGGTTTTTTATCTGCCTAATATTATGAATTGTTTGCGGGTTTATTCTTTTTAGGCCAGATAAAACTGGCAATAATCCCTAAAGCTAATAGACCTAACACAATATATAAACTCATTGTTGGGGTAATGTCGATTCCGTATCCGAACAAATGGTTGCTAGCATTCAGAGCCAATTTGATAGCGATAAAAAATAATAAGCAAATAACAGCTTTACCTAAATGCACGAGATATTGTTGCATCGCTTCTAATACAAAGTACAGTGTTCTTAAACCTAAAATAGCAAATATCATTGCACTATAGACAATTAAAGGTTCTTGGCTCACCGCGATAACTGCTGGCACGGAATCAAAAGCAAACATGACATCACTCAGCTCAATAACGACAATACATAAAAAAAGCGGTGTTGCATATAACGCTTTGTGAGTATTGATATTGCTTAAATTTTTATTTTCTGGTTTAGTCAATTCATTTTGAACTTGTTTTCGTGACAAAAAAAAGTGATGACCAACCAGTTTGGGATAGGTTGGAAACAGACGGTTAGCAATTCGGTAAGCAATATGGTGTGAGTAATCTTTGATAGCTTGGTCATGATTTTGGTTTTTTAACATCATTACGCCACTGTAGGCAACGGCGACTGAGAAAACCAATTCCATCCAAGGACCTAGGGCTAATAATTCGGTACCAATGATGACAAAAATAGCCCGGAAAATAATCGCGCCTATCACGCCTAAGTAAAGTAATCGATGACGATAATTTTCAGGAATGCTGAACCACGAAAACAGTGCCATAATGACAAATAAATTATCGATTGAAAGCGCCTTTTCAAGCACATAACCTGTTAAAAATAAGCTTGCTATTTCAGCGCCGTGATGAATATATAAAAATAGCGCAAAACATAATGCAATAACAATCCAAAAAATAGACCAGGTTATAGCATTAGTTAAAGTAATAGGCTTATCATTATGATGAGCATATAAATCAATACTTATTGCTACAATTGCTAGTATAATAAAAACTAAAATGGTTTCTATAGGGAAACCTAATGAGTTGTGAATCATAGTGACATTACCTAATTTTCAGATTGATTTATGACGTAATGTAAGTATTGTTCTAAGTTATATCAAACATCTTCATAAAAATGATTGAGTATATATTGATAGCAAAACCAAAAAAAGATATATTTATCAAATTGTTTAAACTGTCTTTGTTTATTAAACTTTCGAGCAAACTTCCATGCTAAATTTTCGGCTATTTATCTTATTTATTATCGCAATTTTTTCCAGTCTACTCCAAGCACAATCTGTTGAACCTTATATTTCTACTCTACCCAAAGGCAGTGACATATCAATTTTAGTACAGACGGTTGAAAATAATCCTAAACTTTTAGCTAAATATAAAAGTGATCAATTCAAGCAACCGGCCAGTACACAAAAAGTGATTACTGCTTTAGCAGCCGAACTTGAGTTAGGCAGCGATTTTCGGTTTATTACACGAATGCAAACTAATGGCACAATAAGTAATAAACAATTAAATGGTGATTTAATTATCCAATTAAGTGGTGATCCAACGTTTTCGCGTGAAAAATTACGCAGTATGCTTATTGCTTTACGCCAAAAAGGGATTGAAAAGATTGCAGGTAATATAATTTTAGATACCTCGATTTTTACCAGTCATGATAAAGCACCAGGCTGGTCATGGAATAACTTAACGGCTTGCTATAGCGCACCTTCATCAGCCGCAACAATTGATGATAACTGTTTTTACGCAACAATTACACCGAATAAAGTTGGTGCTATTGCATCTGCATCTGTTGCCGCTAGCAATCCTGTGATAATTACCAGTGATGTTCGGACTGTTGCTGCAAATAGTAAAGATTTAAATGATAAATATTGCGAACTTGATGTGAGTTATTCAGATAAAAATCGATATTATTTGTCTGGGTGTATCTCAGCTAGTGCCGATAAAATGCCATTAAAGTTTGCTGTTGTTGATAGTATTGAATATTTTTCAACGATTTTAAAGAATGAACTAAAAGCACAAAAAATAAGTTATACCGGTGGCATAATAGAAAAAAACAAAAAAACTAACTCACAACTTACTTTGTTAACCGCAAGTCAGTCTGCTCCTTTGTCTGATTTATTAACTGTGATGTTGAAAAAGTCTAATAACTTGTATGCTGATGCTATATTTAGAACACTGGGTGCTCACTATTTTAATATCTCAGGTACCTGGCGTAATGGAAGTGATGCGGTAAAACAAATTTTACGCAAAAAAGCAGGAATTAATTTAGAGAATCTTGTCATTGCGGATGGTTCAGGATTGTCGAGATTAAATTTAGTTAGTGCCGATAAATTAATGGAAGTATTACAATACATTGCAGCTAATAATGCACGCTTAGGAATTATTGAAAAACTGCCCATAGCTGGAATAGATGGCACTTTGCAATATCGTAAAAGTTTTAGCCAACCACCGTTTAAAGAGGCTATTATTGCGAAAACAGGTTATATACAAGGTAGTTATAATTTAGCTGGATTTATTCAAAAATCTGATGGTCATTATATTGCTTTTGTTCAGTTACTGTCAGGCTATCAAGCTGAAAGCCAAAATGAGCCTAAAAGTGCAATTATGAAATTTGAATCTGAATTTTATAAGAATTTTGTTAACTAATGTGAATTACAGGAAGATTATACTTGCGTGTATATTCTTCCTTTTTTAATCGATAATTCGCTAAAGGTTATCGCCCAAAAAGCCGCCACTTTGATGTTTCCAAAGTTGTGCATATAAACCATTTTTATTTAATAGCTGTTGGTGTGTACCTTGCTCAATGATTTTACCTTGATCGAGCACGACTAATCTATCCATTGCTGCAATGGTCGATAAACGATGGGCTATCGCAATAACGGTTTTTCCTTCCATTAAGGTATATAAACTTTCTTGAATGGCTTGCTCTATTTCAGAATCAAGTGCACTTGTTGCCTCATCCAAAAGTAAAATAGGGGCATTTTTTAAAATGACTCTAGCAATTGCGATTCGTTGTCTTTGCCCTCCCGATAATTTTATACCTCGTTCGCCTACATAGGCGTTATAACCTGTTCTACCTTTAGCATCGACTAATGTTTGAATAAAGTCATCAGCATGGGCTTTTTTAGCCGCTATGATCATCTCTTGCTCACTGGCTTGATTATTACCATAAAGTAAATTTTCTTTTACTGAACGATGCAGTAGCGAGGTATCTTGGGTGACCATACCAATTTTGGCACGTAAACTTTCTTGGGTAACATTGGTAATATCTTGACCATCAATAATGATTTTACCACTCTGTAAATCGTAAAAACGTAACAGCAAGTTAATTAGTGTCGATTTACCAGCACCAGAACGACCGACTAATCCAATTTTTTCACCAGGATTGATGGTAAGATCTAAATTCTCGATTACCGCATTTAACCGTTTTTTATCATAATTAAAATCTATATGCTTAAATTCAATTTTACCTTGATTGACTTTAAGCTCAGTTGCATCGGGTTTATCTGTGACAGCTTGAGTGGCTGAAAATGTTTTTATTCCATCTTTAACAACACCAATGTTTTCAAATAAGGACGCTATTTCCCACATGATCCAATGTGAAAAACCATTTAATCGTAGTGCAACTGCGGTTGTTGTGGCAATCGCACCCACTCCGACTAATTGTTGGCTCCATAGCCAGAGTGAAATCGCTGTCGTACTTAAAATCAGTGAAATAGAAAGCAAATGGTTTACAATTTCAAAACTGCTCACTAGGCGCATTTGTTTATTGACTGTAATTAAAAATTCATCCATGGACTCTTGGGCATATTTAGCTTCATTGCCAGCATGTGAAAAAAGTTTTACTGTCATAATATTGGTATAGGCATCTGTCACGCGTCCTGTCATGGTTGATCTGGCGTCTGCCTGCATACTCGCCACTTTACTTAAGCGTGGAATGAAATAGTACATAGCAATGCCAAAAAGGACACACCAGCCAAAAAAGGGTAATAAGAACCAAGGATCGAGTTGTCCAATAATTGCTGCCATGGTGATAAACGAGATAAGCACATAAACTAAAATATCTGCTACCAAAAAACAGGTATCTCGAACGGCAAGGGCTGTTTGCATGACTTTTGCTGATATTCTGCCTGCAAATTCGTCTTGAAAAAATCGCATACTTTGATTTAGGACTAAACGATGTAAATTCCAACGTATTCTCATCGGAAAATTACCAGCAAGTGACTGATGCTTAATAATGGTTTGTAAGCCAATAATCAACGTACTTGCTAAAATGATTAAGGTAAATAAAATTAAGGTACTTTTTTCTTGTTGCCAAAATTTACTTGGCTCAATGACAGCCAGCCAATCAACTACTTTACCTAAAGCCGCAAATAAGAAAGCTTCAAAAGCGCCACTTAAACCACTAAGTATAATGAGTGATAATATAAAAATGCGAATGCCTTTTGTGGATTGCCAAATAAATTTAAAAAAGTTTTTAGCGGTAGGTTGTGCGTCATCTTTAGGATAAGCTGACACCAATTTTTCAAAAAATCGATACATAATTGACCCAATAATTAGTAAGGTTAGCCATTGATTTTTTATCAATGATCAAAAGAAATATGCGGGTAATAGTTATAGATATAAATTATCTAAACACTAAATTGTTGTGTGATATTTTTAGATGAACATTATTTAGCTTTCTACCTGATGTAGGAAAATTATACCTATTAGTAAAATAACGAGGAAATTACAGGTTGTAGATTTCCTCGTGTTTAAATTATAGCCTGAACTAATTTGGATTGCTACTTATGGTATTAAAAAACATCTTTAATGATTTGTACTGCACGACCTACAATATTGTATTTTTCGAAATGAGCTTTAGGAACCTCAATAGTTGGATATTGGTTATTGTTACAAATTAAGATCCAACTGCCCAGTGTTAATCTTATTTTCCTAAGCAAGGTAAAATTTTCATATTCGATTAAATAAATGGCACCATCAATAAGTTCACTTTCTTGTGTGTTGATAATCACGCCATTATTATTTTCAATGTCTGGTGCCATTAGATCGCCTTTAGCCCAATAAATTATTAGTTTTCGGATATCGAGGCCTCGATGAGCAGCCCAACCTTCAACGATAGGATAATTCATCACTGGTGGGGTTTCACGAACATAACGCTGAGTTTGCGCTTCTTCTTTAGTGGGTAATTGTTTTTTATAAACAGGAATTCGATAAATATTTTCGTTATAAATACCATCATCTTCGTCTTTAGGATCGAAAACTTCTAATTTATAACCGGTAGCAAGCCAGTTGAAAGATACATTACATTTTTCCGCAATGACTTCTAAACGGGTAAGAGATGGATATGTTTTACCTGATAAGTAATCTCTGATAACAGTTTCTGACATATCACATTTTTTAGCAAAGGCAGAAACAGATAAACCTTGCATAGAGCTGTATAATCTATCTTTAAATGTTTTAACATTTTTATTTTTAATCATATTTATTTCTGTCTACTTTTTATTTTCATCCGTTTACTAATTATAAAACATATTTTTTTAGTTTTATATATATGATTATCAGAATAGTTTGTATTTAAAAATGTTTTTTCTTAATTTCGGTTAAATTATTCGTTTTATATTCTGATTTTTATTTAATTTTACGTTTTAAAATTAGAGTTTTTAAAAAAATGATGATGTGTTTTTTTCTGTTTTAAAAAAGTTATTTTATACGAAAAATAAAGTATTTTTATAATTTAATATGTTTTTTTTAATAATTTTTGATTTAAGTTAAAATATTGAAAATGAAATAATTAAGTGGTTATTATATTGTATATTAATGATTTTATTTGTTTTATTTTTAATTTTGCTACCTTTCTTTAAATAAATACGAAAGCAAATAAAAACGTTGACTAAAACGAAAAAAAATGGATAATAAGCAGGGTAAGGATTTTTCATTGTTTTCTTTCCTTATATTCCTTATATTTCATGTTGGCCTGTATATTTATATACAGGTCTTTTTTTTATCCTAAAATAACTTGTTGTGAAATCCCTTAATAAAAAGCGTATAATTAAGCTAATACTTTAAGTGCTGTGTTGTTGTTTTGGATCAAGCATAGCAGTAATACTTTTTAAAAGAGGATTTTTATATGTCATTTAGCATTCCACACCTTTTAGTGTTTCTTGCTGTAGTCATTTTATTATTTGGCACAAAAAAACTACGTAATTTAGGGTCTGATTTAGGTTCAGCTTTAAAAGGGTTTAAAAAAGCGATGAATGATGATGACACTGAAGTCAAAAACGATAACAAACTTGATAATAAGTAGCGATATTTGTTGGTATGAATAAAAATTTTGATATTGCTATTGTTGGTGGTGGATTAGTTGGTTTAGCAACTGCTTGCGCACTTAGTCAACATGGTTTAAACATTGCGCTTGTCGATGCTAACATTCATCAGCATCAACAATTATTTCATAATGAGATAGGTATTCGAGCGTCTGCAATAAATAATGCTAGTCAGCGTTATTTTGCGCAAATTGGAATATGGGATGATTTATTAGCAAGTAAACGAGTACAAGATTTTTCTGAAATAGGTGTTTGGGAAAAAAATGGTCAAGCACATTTAGCTGCTCATGCCAAAGATTATGGTTATGCTAATCTTGGTTATATCATTGAAAATGATGTAATATCTCACTATCTTTATCAATACGCATTATCACGTACTAACATCACCATTTATACTGATCAAGCAATTAATAGTGAGTTTAGCCAAGATTACGCTTGTCTAACATTATCTAATGAAACTGTATTATATGCTAAATTAGTCATTGGTGCTGATGGGGCACACTCTTGGATTCGAAAGCAAGAAAACATTTCTGTTTTTGAACGTAATTATATTCATCATGCTGTAATAACCACAGTTGAAACGCGTTACCCACATCAATCTTGTGCAAGACAGATTTTTTATCCAAATGGTATTGTCGCTTTTTTGCCGCTTTGGCAACAAAATAAAAGTTGTTTGGTTTGGTCAACAAAGCCTGATAATGCGGCAATGCTATCTTCAATGTCAGAATCAGATTTCTGCAATGAATTATTTCATTTAACGGGTGATAAAGTCGGTCAATGTCAGTTAATCAATCCAAGAATGGTTTTCCCATTGAAAGCGCGTTTAGCAAGACAATTTATTAAACATCGTTTAGTGTTAATTGGTGATGCTGCTCATACCATTCACCCTTTAGCTGGGCAAGGTGTCAATCTTGGATTTCAAGATTCAGCATTATTGGTTACAACAATTAAAAAATTAATTGATCAACAAAAAGATTTTGGATTAGTTGATAATTTAAAATTGTTTCAATTTATGCGTCGAAAAGATACCTTAGTGATGTTAACCGCTATGCGAACCATACAAGATATGTTTAACGGTGATAGTCTTGTTAAAAAATTAATAAGAACAGTTGGTATGAATACTATCGATCATTGCTCTCCTATCAAAAAACAGTTAATTAAATATGCTATGCATATTTAAGTTAAATTTATGACTTCATTACCCTTAAGCATGGCTTGATGGATAATGAAGTATAAAACTGAGTTATTTAAACGCTGTAGCATAAGAGCTTGGTATAAATGGTGAGGATGGGATATGTAAAGCCCAATATGGATCGCGTAATAACCCTCGTCCAATGCCAATAAGATCAGCATCTTTAGTGCTTAATACATAATCAGCTACATATGGATCTTCGAGCATACCGACGGTGATAATCGGCAAATTTGTTATTTTGCGAATGCTTTGCGCTAAATATACTTGATAGCCAGCATGAAATTCAGGGGTATGTGCTGGATCTAACTGTCCGTCCCCCCCTCCACTGACATCTAATACGTCAGCGCCAGCATCAGCAAAGCATTTGGCCAGTTTACGCCCGTACTCAACATCATAGCCGTCCTTTCCATATTCTTGGGCTGAAAAACGCACTATTAAAGGCATATCCGATGGCATGACTGATTTGACGGCTTCGATAACTTGCTCAGCAAATAATAATTTATCTTGCCCGTATTTATCAGTTCGGTGATTACTTTTTGGTGAGCAAAATTGATGGATCAAATAGCCATGTGCCGCATGTATTTCAATCGCATCAAACCCAGCAGCAATTGCTCTTTGGGTTGATTGTTTGAATTTTTCAATGATCTCGATGATTTCATCTTTGGATAATTCCCGAGGCGTTTGGTATTGCCATTTTTCCATGGCTTCGTTAGCGCCATCATATTTAATTGGTGAGCACGACACGACATCAGATGTACCTAATGCTTTGCGTCCGGCATGGGCAATTTGGATGGCGATTTTGCCATTTTGTGCATGTACAGCATCAACAATTCGTTTGAATTGATCTTTTTGCTCATCATTCCATAAACCCAGACAATTTGGCGAGATTCGACCATTTGGCGCGATATTAGTCATTTCTACAATAATTAATCCAACACCGCCAACCGCACGCGACACATAGTGAACAAAGTGCCAATCATTAGGCACGCCATCCGTTGCTTGATATTGACACATTGGCGGCATCACAATACGATTTTTGAGTGTTAATTTTTTTACAGTAAATGGCGTATTAAGATATGAAATTTTTGCCATAAATGACTCCTTAAGTATTGAGTAATTGGACCATTAAACCGTTTTTAATTTAAAAATATTGATGGTAGCTTTATGATTATTAACTATTACTGAAAACATTTTAGTGATGATTGCCACCATAATGGTTGCTTTAATTTATAGAACAACGATGTACTTATCAATATTAACTGCTATTTAGCATATTGTATTATAAATAATCTTATTCTAAGCAAGAAGAGGATTATTCCGTTTCTTCTTGTTATGTACAAGGGGTATTGTGTTAGTTTTTAGTCTATTTGATGCTATCCATTTTTATTATTTTCAATTCGGATTAATTCTTGTGCCAGGAATTTTAATTAAGCTAATCTATAATAAAATCAGAAGTTAATTGTGATTATTTAATCGATCATCTTAAACAATCAACAATTCGGTTTGTTTAAGCAGAAGAAAAAATAAGATTATAAACAATGTGTTAAACTATATTAACTAAAGCTCAAATATTTTTATTAAAAAATAGGGTTGAGTTGTTTGTGATATCAATTTAAATTCAATGATTGTACTATTTTTTAGTATTGTAAATATACCAACTGACGATACCAAGTAACCCCAATAGCGTTCCGGTAATGGCTATCGATAGCCAACCATAGTGGCTAAATAAGTAGGTTGAAGTAACCGAGCCCAGCATGCCTCCAATAAAATAGCAAACCATATAACCTGTGTTCATTCGACTGCGGGCATCGGGTCTAATTTGATAAATAGCACTCATATTAGAAACATGGGTAACTTGTACCGAAAAATCGAGCAATATTACGCCTAAAATTAGCGCTATGATTGAATACTGTGCTAGTGAAAGTGGTAGCCAAGATAGTAGTAATAAACATAAACCAATGGTTGTCGCTAGTGTGCCTTTACCTATATCAGATAATTTTCCGACAATCGGTGAGCCAAGAGCACCAGCCGCTCCCGCTAAACCAAACAGGCCAATAATAAAATCAGAATAATGGTAGGGCGCATCAGTCAATAAAAACGCAAGTGGCGTCCATAATAGTGAAAATAGGGCAAAAGAAATAATTGCCAGTAGCGAACGAATTCTTAGTATTGGTTCTTGTTTATAGAGCGTGCCGATTGATAATAACAGTTTAAAATAATTAATATTAATGGTATTGCGATAGGTAGGCAAATAAAAACCAAGTAACGCAGTGACAGTGATCATAATAGTTGCCGCAATCCAATAGACATAATGCCAGTCGGCATTTGACGAAATAGCCCCTGCAAAGGTTCGACCTAATAATATACCTAATAACATACCGCTCATTAATGTACCAACCACCTTTCCTCGATGCTCAGGTTTTGATAAGGTCGCAGCGAATGGAATTAATACCTGGGCGACAGTTGAAAAGAGTCCGGTCAAGGCCGTTCCTAGTATTAGCATCCATAAATTGATCGATAAAGCGCTAATAATAAGACCACATGTTGATAAGATCATTAAAATCAGTATCAATTTTTTACGTTCGAGTTTATCACCTAGCGGCGTAATAAATAATAAGCCGACAGCATAACTAAATTGTGCAGTCATAATGATCGCGCCAGAGTGTTCAACTGCAATGTTTAAATCATTGGTAATAGAGTGTAACAGAGGTTGTGCATAGTAATTACTGGCAATAGTAATACCTATTGCAAATGCCATTAAAAAAATTAACCACTTCGACAAAGCTTGATTTTGTGTATTGTTCATTAGCTATTTTAAATAAAAATAATCGGCAATTATATACAAAAAATATGGGTAGAAAAACTTGGCTTGATATTAAACGAATTGTTTTAGTAAGTTATAAATTGGTGTTGCCAAGCCAATTTTTGCATTCTCAGTTTTCAAATTATACCAATAACCATTGGTCTCATCTAAACACTTTTTATAATTAGTGATAATACACTTCATCGGTATAATATCTAAGTGAAAATGGCTAAAAGTGTGTCGAAACGAAATTAATTGTTCTGGCGGCGTGGTTTCAATTCCCCTTTGGATTAACCAATCTTCTAATGCTTGTTGATTTGCAAATTCGGGTAAGCAATATAAGCCTCCCCAAATTCCTGATGGCGGTCTTTTTTCTAACCATATTGCGTGTTGATATTCTAGTATCAAAAAATAAGCGGTTTTTTCAGGAAGCGTTGATTTAGGTTTTTTAGTTGGAAATTGTTGCCAACTTTCGGTTTTGTAAGCTATACACTCAACATTGAGTGGGCATAAGTTACACTTAGGTTTAGAACGCGTACAAACTGTCGCGCCTATATCCATCATCGCTTGATTAAATTTTGCGACATCGTGTTTTGGCGTAACTTGTTCACTCAACTGCCATAGCTTATTTTCGATAGTTTTGTTGCCTGGCCAGCCTTCTACGGCAAAATAACGAGTCAGTACTCGTTTAACATTACCATCTAAAATAGCAAAATGTTGATTTTGTGATAGTGATAAAATAGCACCGGCAGTAGAGCGTCCGACTCCTGGTAATGCAACAACATCATCAAAACGAGTCGGAAATATACCTTTAAATTTGTCATTGACAATTTGTGCGGCTTTATGCAAATTACGTGCACGAGCATAATAACCCAGTCCAGTCCAAAGGTGTAGAACATCGTCAATAGGCGCGTTGGCAAGATCAGAGATCTTAGGAAAATGCGCAATAAATCGCTTAAAGTAGGGAATAACTGTGGCAACTTGGGTTTGTTGCAACATAACTTCCGACAACCAGACATGATAAGGGCTTTTTTCTATTTGCCATGGTAGCGTCTTTCTACCAAACTGCTCATACCAGCGAATGACCGCTTGAGAAAAATGTTGCATCATTTTCATTAGTTAGACTATCGCCGCAACCGAGTCACTTGGGTAACAACCTAATACTTTAGTATAGAGCGTTATGGATGCCAACTCTTTCAATGCTGTTTGCATTTCATCTGAATGGATGTTGCCTTGTAAATCGATGTAAAACATCTCTTCCCATGGGGTACCATGAATGGGTCGAGACTCAAGTTTAGTCATCACAATATTATGATTACGTAGCACTAACAGTGCATCAACTAACGCCCCTGCCTGTTGACCGGTTTTCATTAAAATTGTTGTTTTAGCTGGAATTTGATCTGATACGGCTATCGGTTCTCGCGCAAGTACAATAAAGCGAGTGATATTTTGCTTTTGGTTGGCAAAATTATGTTCAAGCATTTTAAGTCCATATAACTCTCCCCCATCTTTATTGCCTATTGCTGCAACATTAGGCTTATTTAATTTAGCAACGGTTTCCATTGCTGATGAGGTACTATCACAGTAAACAATTTTCCAATGCGGATAATTTTCTAGAAAATTACTACATTGTTGAAAAGGTTGTGGATGGCTGTAAATGGTATCAATTTTATCAAGCTCAGTATTTGGTATAGCAAGGATGCAGTGATCTATAGGTAATGACAGTTCTGCAATAATATGTAAATGTGTTTTTTGCAGTAGATCATAAACTTCATTTATTGATCCTGAACTCGAGTTTTCAATCGGTAGTATGCCATAATCCACCAAATTATGTTCAATTTGTTCAAAGACATCTTTAAACGTTGAGCAACTTGATTCAACCATCTGCTCTAAATTAGCACTAGCATAACGGCGAGCAGCGGAATGCGAATAGGAACCTTTGGGCCCCAAAAAAGCCACTTTTGCGCTAGTAACACAATTTTGGTTTAGATTCTCTTGTAAGATTTTTTGTTGCAGTAAAACTGAATCTTCAATAATGATTTGATATAAACGTCTGATCAGCAAGTCATCAAGGCTATGGTTTTTTCCTTGATTGATCAACGCTTTTACTAGTGATCGTTCACGCTCTAAATCACGTACAGGAATATTTGCTGCAATTTTAGTCTGAATAACTTTGGTTGAAAGTTCGCGTCGTTTAGCTATGAGTTCAAGAAGGTTTCGATCAATTTCGTTAATTTGGTCACGTAAAGGCAACAAAGGATTTACAGTCATATCTATTCATTATATAAAAAAAGTTAGTGATATTATAACAAGCAAAAAAATAAAGGCACTATCAAAGTGCCTTTTTCTTCTATTTCAATAAATAATTAATTACTATTCTTCTTCAATAACAGCGCTTTTTATACTATCAAATGCACGTCTAGATTCACTTTTGTGTTGAATTTTATTAAGTTGTTTTTCAAGTTTTTCAATCAAAGCATTGATTGCTGCATACATATCGCTATGTTTTGCCGAAGCAACTAAGGGGGAACCTTTAGTTGCAATAGTTGCATCAATTATAAATCCATCGGGTTCTTTAGATAAAATAAAATGAGGGTTGATTAACAGTGCTCTCCATTTATCTAGTTTCGAAAACTTATCTTCGAGATAGCTACGAATTGCTGGAGTAATGTCCATTTGCTTACTGGTAATACTTAAAGTCATAATTGACCTCCACTTTGTTTACTTACAAATTGAGCAAACACTACTGCGTGTTTATTTATCTACATTGGCAAATTATTTGTATTTCGTCAATAGGTTATTTGTACTCAAACAAATCTTTGTGATTATTGTCCAGAAAAATCCTATAGTTGTATCAAATCAAACAATAGTCAAACTGCATTTTGTAACATTTTTACTATATACTAATTGTTAATATGATCTAACAATAGTTTTATTTTTTACGAGGATGATGTGAACATTTTAGATAAAGTAAAAATTGTATTAGTCGAAACTTCTCATACCGGTAATATGGGATCAGCGGCTAGAGCAATGAAAACCATGGGGCTATCGAATCTTTGTTTAGTCAATCCGGTGATAAAACCCGATTCGCAATCTATTTCGTTAGCGGCTGGTGCTAGCGATATTATAAAAAACGCGCAAATTTTTACATCACTTGAGCAAGCGATAGCTGATTGTCGTTTAGTCATTGGTACGAGTGCACGCCCACGTAGCTTGCAGTGGCCCAATTTAACGCCTAAAGAGTGTGGCGATAAAATAATTCAAGAAGCAACCGAGAATGCAGATGTGGCGTTAGTTTTCGGCCGTGAGCGTGTTGGATTGACCAATGACGAACTGCAAAAATGTCATTATCATGTTGGTATTCCTGCCAATCCCGATTACAGTTCATTAAATCTAGCAATGTCAGTGCAAGTGTTATGTTATGAGATTCGAATGTCACTATTAAATCGTCAAACAGTTTTAACCAGTCAATGTGATTCAGCTATTCAATTTCCAAAGGATGAAGATATTGAACGGTTTTATCAGCACTTAGAACAAACTTTATTACAAACAGGTTTTATTAATGCAAATCATCCTGGACAAATTATGGGGCGTTTGCGTCGATTATTTACGCGTGCGCGAATTGAGCAATCAGAGTTAAATATTTTGAGGGGAATTTTAACTTCCATTGATAAAAAGTTATAAGGTCTAAAGATACCTCATACAAGGATATGGGGTATCTTTAGATGAACTACATTATTTAGCTCTTTTTACGCCAAGTGGTTCCTGTGGCGCCATCTTCAAGCACAATATTCATAGCATTTAGCTTATCTCGGGCTTCGTCGGCTAAAGCCCAATTTTTAGTGGCACGAGCTTCATTACGTTGCTTAATTAACGATTCAATTAGTTCAACATCTACTGCGTCTTGATTATCGCCTTGTAAAAATTTTATTGGATCTTGTTCTAACAAACCAAGAACTTTGGCTAAATAACGCAATTGAGCTGCTAATTGATTAGCTAATGTCATATCATTTTCAGCCTTAGCTTTATTAATTTCGCGAGCTAAATCAAATAAAGTTGAATAAGCTTCTGGTGTATTAAAATCATCATTCATGGCATCGCAAAATTGACGATAATATTGGCTATCTGTTGATAATGTATAAGGATAATTGCTATCAGTATCGCGTAAAGCTGTATATAATCGCTCTAAAGCCATTCTTGCTTGTTTTAAATTTTCTTCGCTATAGTTAAGCTGGCTACGATAGTGGCCAGAAAGTAGAAAATAACGTACAGTTTCAGGATCATAATGCTTTAATACATCGCGAATGGTAAAGAAGTTATTAAGTGATTTTGACATTTTTTCTTGGTCGATCATCACCATGCCTGAATGCATCCAGTAATTAACATACTGACCATTATGCGCGCAAGTTGATTGCGCAATCTCATTTTCATGGTGTGGGAACATCAAATCAGAACCGCCACCATGGATATCAAAATGATGACCTAATTGATAACTATTCATCGCTGAACATTCAATGTGCCAACCTGGGCGACCTTTACCCCAAGGTGAATCCCAACTAGGCTCGTTGGGTTTGGACATTTTCCAAAGTACAAAATCCATTGGGTTTCGTTTGACATCAACAACATCTACTCGAGCGCCAGCTTGTAATTGTTCAAGATTTTGACGTGATAAAATACCATAATTAGCATCACTTTCGACCGAGAACATAACATCACCATTATCAGCAATATAAGCATGATCTTTTTTAATCAGCTCTTGCACTAAATCGATGATTTGTGGCATATGATGAGTAGCGCGAGGTTCAACATCAGGACGTTTAATATTAAGTGCATCAAAATCGGCGTACATTTCTTTCAACATTCGTTCAGTTAGCTGATCACAGGTTTCACCATTTTCGAGTGCTCGTTTTATAATTTTATCATCAACGTCGGTAATGTTACGAACATAAGTTAAATCATAACCTAAAAAACGTAAATAACGGGTTACCACATCAAACGCGACAAAAGTACGACCATGACCAATATGGCAAAGATCATAAATGGTTACGCCGCAGACATATAATCCAACTTTATTGGCATGAATGGATTTAAAAATTTCTTTTTCACGGGTTAATGTATTGAATATTTTTAACATTATAATTTTTACGTTTAATTTAGTGAATGTTGTCAGGTAATATAACAAAAATCTAACTATCACGAAATTATTTATTACAATGTTTCTAATCAAAATAGTTCTGACTAACCGAATTACTATAGGTAGCTTTGATTACTTATGAGCACTTTATTTGTTGAGTAATGCGTTGAATGGCACTTAAAATAGCAAATCATCGGCGGGATTAACCCGCCAATTTAGATCTAAACAGGGATATTATTTAAGTAAACGATAAATATAAATAAGTAATATTGCCCCTAATACTGAAATTAACAGGCTATAGAAGTTAAAACCATTGACACTACCTAAGCCGAAGAAAGTACTGATGTACCCGCCAACTAGCGCGCCTGCAATACCCAGAATAATTGTTTTAATGACACCCACTTTACCCAGTGGCATAAAAAACTTGGCAATCCAACCAGCAAGTAATCCTAAAATAATCCAACTTAATAGACCCATAATGATTTCCTTTGTTTGATTAAGTTTAAATGTATGATGACTATCAGCGTATAAAAAAATTAATAAATAATGTTTATAATTTAATTGATTGAACTTAACTTCTTATTAAGAATAAAAATATGTAGATAAAAGAAATAGCAAGTAGATATATTAGTAACAAATGATTAAATAAGTCGTGATATCGAAGTAATATATTCATCTAATCATTTATGATATAGTTTACAATTATTTTTAGTTAGATACTAGGCTTTTTATACCGTTAATTTTATGAGCTAATTTATTGATGGGGTAAGTGAGAAACAGGTTAATAGAAACAGAGAAGGCTATTAACCTTCTCTTGCTAGTGGTATTTATTCAAATATTGTTTTATGTAAAATTTTTATGATGGATTCAGCATCGTGACTTCTAGCTAAAAGGCATAAATTATGTGTACTTGCACCATAACAACACAGTCTAATAATATAGTCATCTAACGCCCCAAAGACTTCTTTAGCTATCCCTTTGGTTGATGTTAATTGATTACCGATAATGGCAATAAGCGCTAAATCTTCTTCAACTTCTACATGACATAAACCAGAGAGCTCATCAAACAATTCTTTAGTTAATAAACTACCACCGTTGGTGTTGGTGCCGGTAGTATCAATTGTTAAGGCAATACTCACTTCAGATGTTGTGACTAAATCAACCGAAATATTGTGTTTAGCCAATATAGTAAAGACATTAGCCAAAAAGCCTTGAGCATGTAACATATTTAAACTTGTTAATGTAACAAGGGTTTGTTTTCGACGCAGTGCTAATGCTCTAAAGGTCGGTACGGTTGATTGAATACTGTGAGTATTATAAACAATGGTTCCCCCATCTTGTGGCGCTTTACTTGAACCAACAAATACTGGAATATTACTTCGAACTGCTGGTACCAACGTTGCTGGGTGCAAAACTTTGGCACCAAAGGTTGCCATTTCAGCGGCTTCAGCGAATGATATTTCATCAATACGTTTAGCTGTTGGTGTAATCCGTGGATCAGTTGTATAAATGCCGGCAACATCTGTCCAAATATCAATTTGACTCGCATTTAATGCTTCACCAAGTAACGCTGCTGTATAATCACTTCCCCCTCGTCCTAATGTTGTTGTTTTACCGCTAGTTTCACTACCAATAAAACCTTGAGTGACAACCAACGCATTACCATTTAAGGATTTAAGATGAGCGCAACAAAGTTGTTTAATTTCGTCAATTTTAGGTTGAGCTTTACCAAAATTATCATCAGTGCGCATAACTTTGCGGACATCAAACCACATGGCATTTTTTTGTTTTTCTCGTAATATTTCGACAAATAATTTTGACGACATAATTTCGCCATGACTGACTAGTTCGTCGGTTAAAGCCGCTGATGTTGCAAGGCTGGCTGCTTCTGATAAAGAGGCAATATTTGCGATGATTTGATCTATTTCAGCTCTTAAGGTTTGGTTTTCGGGTAGATTTTCTAGGATGTTATATTGGATAGATTGGATTTTCGCAATGTGCTGTGCTCTAACTTCTGCATCACGGCCTTCGGCTAAAGCGACCAGTAAATTTGTAATTCCGGCTGATGCCGATAACACAACAACTTTGACGTTAGGGTTAGCAATAACAATGTTAGCGCTATTTACCATTGCTGAATAATCAGCAACACTAGTACCACCAAACTTGGCAATGACAAATGATGTTTCCATGGATTCCTCATATTAAAAATTTAATTTTTAACAGAGATAGAGCGAGGGTATGTGCTATTTACATTCTCGTTGAAAAAGTACAGACCGGGAAGCGCTCCACCTGCTTAGGTGACAACCCAAGGGATTCAGCCCTTGTAGTCGATCTGGTTAATTTCTGGAAGTTTAACCAAACCTCGGCATTACCTCCCCTCAATTATTTATAACAAGTACCAGAACCTAAAATAATTTACCTGAGTAATGCGCCTCTTCTTTATATGTAACTTAAGTTACAATAGTGTCGCTATATAGAATTAACGATTCTGTCAAATCTGTCAATAGGTTAAGTACGAAATATTAATGCCGTAATGTTCAATCATTGATTATAATTCTTGTTCAAATAGTTGAATGATAGTTTGGTATAAATGTTTAACAGAACAAGATTTAGTTGGTGTACTAAAGATAGTGTCATCACCGGCTATTGATCCTAAAATGCCTTCTGACTTGCCTATGGAATCAAGCAATCTGGCAATAAGCTGAGCGGCGCCAGGGCTGGTACGAATCACAACCATCGAACTGTTATAATCAATATCTACAACTAAATTTTTTAAAGGGCTACTCGTTGTTGGAACGCTCATTTCAGCAGGTAGACAATAAACCATTTCTGATTTGGCATTACGAGTTCTAACTGCGCCAAATTTGGTTAACATTCTGGAAACTTTGGATTGGTTAATATTATCAAATCCTTGTTCTTGTAACGCTTGCACAATACTAATTTGAGAACTAAATTTTTCTTGCAGCAGCATTTCTTTAAACGTTTTAGTCAGATCGTCTTGTTTCATAATTTTCCTTAGGAATTCATTTATGACGGTTGTTTCATTGAATTAACGGTAATGTTTTTGTGCTGCTTTTATCTTAACAATATTCACATAAACTTATTGGTAAATATGTTGAAAACCGTTATATCAAAGGTTGTTTCAGCACCTCATATTCAATGAGTGTAATGCATATGGTTCATAATTATGCATAATATTTGCATAAAATCAATTATCTGATTTTATGCTGCTTTTGGGTCTAAACGATTTGACGATGTGTTCATGCGTTTCAATATAAGGCCCTTCAAGAAGATCTATACAATAAGGAACACTGGCAAAAATTCCATCAACTAGGCTATTGCCCTCACTATCTTTAACACCTTGTAGTGTTTCTTGAATAGATTTTGGTCTACCGGGCAGATTTAATATTAAACATTTTTTGCGAATAACGCCGACTTGCCTTGATAAAATCGCTGTTGGCACAAAATGCAAGCTAATTTGACGCATTTGTTCGCCAAAGCCCGGCATGATGCGATCGGCAATAGCTAACGTGGCATCTGGCGTGACATCCCTCAAAGCCGGGCCGGTACCGCCAGTGGTTAAAACTAAGTGACAGTGAAAATTATCAACTAAGTCACATAATGTGCTTTCAATCAAAGGTTGTTCATCAGGAATAACGCGATTTTCGGTTTCAAACGGGGTTATCAATGCGGTTTTGAGCCATAATAACAAAGCCGGTATTCCTTCATCTGCATAAATACCTTGCGATGCCCGATCTGATACTGAAACCAGTCCAATTTTAATCATATTTTTTATTCCTTCAAATTTAAAACTTACCTATCAAATCTTAGTATTTTAGCAACTTGCGTTAGATCTGGTGTCATTTGTTCTTTGTGATATCCTAAATAATACTAAAAAGACCTTTACAACTAAAGATTATATTGTCAATATTTCCCTTCTAATAAATGCAATAGCATAATGTAAATAATAATCTATTTATTTAGGATATTTTCATGTCATCAATACCTGCACTAGAGTTAATTGAGCTTAAAAAAATTTACAAAAATGGTGTGCAAGCGTTAAAAGGCATTAATTTGACAGTACAAGCCGGTGATTTTTATGCATTACTCGGTCCTAATGGTGCGGGTAAGTCAACCACGATAGGCATCATTAGCTCACTGGTCACTAAGACATCGGGCCAGGTTAAAATATTTGGTTATGACTTAGATAATGATATCGTTAATGCAAAAAGACAATTAGGGCTAGTCCCGCAAGAGTTTAATTTTAATCAATTTGAAGAAGTGCTACAAATAATAACTAACCAAGGTGGTTATTATGGATTGCCACGTAAATTGGCTTTAGAGCGTGCTGAAAAATATTTACGGATTTTAGATTTGTGGGATAAACGCCATAGCCGCGCTTGTATGTTATCAGGCGGAATGAAAAGGCGGTTAATGATAGCTAGAGCATTAGTGCATGAACCTAAACTTTTAATTCTAGATGAACCCACCGCGGGCGTTGATATTGAATTAAGACGTTCAATGTGGGATTTTTTACGCGAGATTAATCGCCAAGGCATTACAATTATTTTGACTACTCACTACCTGGAAGAAGCGGAAATGCTATGTCGGCATATCGGTATTATTCAACATGGCCAATTAATTGCCAACTCTTCTATGCGTGATTTGCTCGCTAATAGTCAATCTGAAACCATTATTATTGATTATATTCCAACCAAGGAACCAATTACCTTAGAGGGTTATCAATTTTCAAATATTGAATCAGGTATGTTAGAGGTAAAAGTTAATAAACAGCTTGGTTTAAATCAATTATTTGAACAGCTTAATCAACAACAAATCAAGGTGATAAGTGTGCGAAATAAAGCAAATCGATTAGAAGAGTTATTTGTCGATCTTTTGCATCATAGTGAGCAGGGATAGGGGAACGTTAAATGAATCATTTATATTGGATTGCATTAAAAAGTATTTGGCGTAAAGAAGTCACTCGGTTTTTAAGAATATGGGTGCAAACTTTGATTCCGCCAGTTATTACAATGTCGCTTTATTTTATTATTTTTGGTAACTTAATTGGATCGCGTGTTGGTGATATGGGCGGATTTAATTATATGGCATTTATTGTGCCGGGACTTATTATGATGTCTGTCATTACTAACTCATATACTAATGTCTGCTCGTCATTTTTTAGTGCCAAATTTCAACGAAATATTGAAGAGTTATTAGTTGCCCCTGTGCCTACCCATATTTTAATTTGGGGATATGTTGGTGGGGGCGTTATGCGTGGGATTTTAACTGGTATATTAGTGACAATCGTATCGTTATTTTTTGTTCGCTATCAAGTTCATTCTTGGCTTTTTGTTGTATGTACGCTGCTGTTAACGTCAATTTTATTTTCACTTGCAGGACTATTAAATGCAGTGTACGCAAAAACCTTCGATGATATTAGTATTATCCCTACTTTTGTGTTAACTCCATTAACTTATCTTGGTGGCGTATTTTATTCAATTAGCATGCTACCTACTTTTTGGCAATGGGTATCGAAACTAAATCCTATTGTTTATATGATTAATGGTTTTCGCTATGGGTTTTTAGGGGTGACAGATGTATCATTGTGGATCACTTTTTCAATGCTAATTTTATTTGTAATAGCACTTTATATCATGGTATGGAATTTGATTGAAAAAGGAAAAGGATTACGGAGTTAGTTTGATCGTTTTTATCAATTAACCGCCGACAAATGTCGGCGTATTAGTATCTTATTGTGCACCAGCAACAGCTTGTTGTGCCATTTCAGTAATTTTAGCAAATTCACCTTTTGCTATTGCATCGGTTGGAATAAACCATGTTCCACCAACACAAAGTACATTTTCAAGGGCTAAATAATCGCGGTAATTTTTTGGATTAACGCCACCGGTTGGACAAAACTTCATATATCCACAAGGGCCAGCAAAAGCTTTTAATGCAGCCACACCGCCATTGATCTCAGCTGGGAAAAACTTCAATGCCGTTAACCCATACTCTTGAGCAGTTAGTAGTTCAGAAATGGTTGCAATACCTGGAATAACTGGAATTGGTCCCTCGACTGCGGCTTTTAAAATAGCGTCGGTAATACCGGGAGTTATGACGAACTCAACACCAGCATCAGTCACTTGTTTGAGTTGTTCAACAGTGGTCACAGTACCTGCACCAACGACCGCTTCGGGTACTTCTTTGATAATTTTCTTAATCGCATCAAGAGCACAAGCCGTTCTTAATGTAACCTCAAGCACTTTTACTCCACCTGCGATTAATGCTTTGGCTAGTGGTACCGCATCTTCTAAGCGCTCGATAACAATAACCGGTACAACCGGGCCGAGTGTTAAAATATCTTCAGCGCTTTTTTTCCAGTTTTTCATTTGCTTCACCAATTCTTTATCAATATTAAATATGACACTAATCGCTAATAACGTAGCGATTAGTGTTTACTACTCATAAATACCTAATTTTTTCTCTAAATAATGAATATTCGTACCACCTTTTAAGAAGCCTTTATCATTCATAATTTCGATATGCAAATCAATGTTGGTTTTTATCCCATCAATGACTAATTCAGCTAAGGCATTTTTCATACGTGCAATTGCAACCTCACGCGTTTCACCATAAGCAATTAATTTACCGATCATTGAGTCATAATAAGGTGGAACAGTGTAGCCAGCGTAAATATGAGACTCCCAACGAATACCAAAACCACCAGGCGCATGAAAACGGGTAATTTTACCTGGTGAAGGCATAAAGGTTTTTGGATCTTCAGCATTAATACGGCATTCAATGGCATGACCAGTAATATGAATATCACTCTGTTTTAATGATAGCGGCTGACCTGCTGCAATTGAAATTTGCTCTTTAATCAAATCTACACCCGTAACCATTTCGGTAACAGGATGTTCAACTTGAATACGGGTGTTCATTTCGATGAAATAGAATTCACCATTTTCAAATAAAAACTCAAATGTACCCGCACCACGATAGCCGATTTCAATGCAGGCATTAACGCAACGTTCACCAATGAATTTACGCATTTTAGGTGTAATACCTACAGCTGGCGCTTCTTCAACAACTTTTTGATGACGTCTTTGCATTGAACAATCTCGTTCACCCAAGTAAACCGCGTTACCTTGACCATCAGATAGTACTTGTATTTCAATATGGCGTGGATTTTCAAGGAATTTTTCCATATAAACCATATCATTATTAAAAGCTGTTTTTGCTTCTAATTTTGTCATTTTAATCGATTGTTCAAGATCTTTTTCTTCTCTAACAATGCGCATACCACGACCACCGCCGCCACCTGATGCTTTAATAATGACAGGATAACCAATTTTTTTAGCGATTTGTTTATTGGTATTCATATCATTGCCTAATGGCCCATCAGAACCTGGCACACAAGGTACACCTGCTTTTTTCATGGCATGAATTGCCGACACTTTATCACCCATTAAACGAATGGTATCAGCTTTAGGGCCTATAAAAATAAAGCCTGAACGCTCAACTTGTTCAGCAAAGTCCGCATTTTCTGATAAAAAACCATATCCAGGATGGATAGCTGCCGCACCCGTTACTTCAGCAGCAGAAATCAATGCTGGAATGTTAAGATAGCTTTTAGCAGAAGCTGCTGGACCAATGCAGACGGTTTCGTCTGCAAGTAAAACATGTTTTAAATCTTTATCTGCCGACGAGTGAACTGCAACAGTTTTAATACCAAGTTCTTTACAGGCTCTCAAGATACGTAGAGCGATTTCGCCACGATTAGCTATAAGAATTTTATCAAGCATATTCAATCTCTTAATTTTTTAAATGAATATTATTCAATGATGAATAGTGGCTGATCAAATTCAACTGGTTGACCGTTTTCAACTAAAATAGCTTTAATTGTGCCTGCTTTTTCTGATTCAATTTGGTTCATCATTTTCATCGCTTCAACAATACAAAGTACGTCACCAACATTTACAGTTTGACCCACTTCAACAAACGCTTTTGACTCTGGACTTGGTGTGCGATAAAAAGTGCCTACCATTGGCGATTTTATAGTCGTGCCAGTAGGCGTAATCGGATCAGCTTCAGTAACAACAACATCGGCTGCTGCACTAGGTGCAACGACAACTGGGGATGCTTGAGGAATTTGAATATTTTGTATTGGCGCAGAATAGTTTGTAGCGGGAACAGAACGACTAATTCGTACTGACTCTTCACCTTCAGAAATTTCAAGCTCTGAAATACCTGATTCTTCAACTAATTCAATTAATTTTTTAATTTTGCGTATATCCATGAATTACACCGTGTTTATTTGATATAAGTAACAATTATTTTAATGCATCCTTAATATCTTAAAAGAGATCTTTTAAGTCGATAATAAGGCAGTAACTCAACATTAACGCGGAAGCATACACTGTAAAACCGATTTTGTCATTATATATCTCCTTTACGATCTGTTGTTATACTATTTTCTAGGTATTATTTTATAATTGCGATACAATAGTAACACTTAATTATTATTGAAGCTGGTGGTGTTTTAAAAGCATCAAATAGTATATTATTTAGCCTAATATTGCTTTAAAAGTATATAATTTATACAATGCGTTGCTTCAAATACTCACTAACATTTAAACACGATTAATTCTAGGAAGAGTTTTCATTATGTTCAAAAAAGTTCGCGGCATGTTTTCAAATGATCTATCGATCGATTTAGGTACAGCTAATACTCTTATATATGTAAAAGGTCAAGGTATTGTACTAAACGAACCTTCAGTTGTTGCTATTCGCCAAGATCATCGTACTGGCACACCTAAAAGTGTTGCTGCTGTTGGGCATGCTGCGAAACAAATGTTAGGACGTACGCCTGGCAATATAGCAGCGATTAGACCAATGAAAGATGGCGTGATTGCAGACTTTTCTGTTACCGAAAAAATGTTACAGTATTTCATTCGCCAAGTGCATAGCCATAGTTTTTTAAGACCAAGCCCGCGTGTGCTTGTTTGTGTTCCAGTTGGCGCAACTCAAGTTGAACGTCGTGCTATTCGTGAATCAGCCTTAGGCGCAGGTGCGCGTGAAGTCTATTTAATAGAAGAGCCAATGGCAGCAGCAATAGGTGCCGATTTACCGGTTTCTGCACCAACCGGTTCAATGGTGGTCGATATTGGTGGTGGTACGACTGAAGTTGCGGTTATTTCATTAAATGGTGTAGTTTATTCTGCATCTGCACGAATTGGCGGTGACCGCTTTGATGAAGCAATCATTAATTATGTTCGACGTAATTATGGTGCACTAATTGGTGAAGCAACTGCTGAACGTATTAAACATGTGATTGGTAGTGCTTATCCTGGTGATGAAGTGCTTGAAATTGAAGTTCGTGGTCGTAATCTTGCTGAAGGGGTGCCGCGTAGCTTTACATTAAATTCTAATGAGATTTTAGAAGCACTACAAGAGCCATTAAGTGGTATTGTAAGTGCGGTTAAAGTTGCCTTAGAGCAATGTCCACCAGAACTAGCGTCTGATATTTCAGAGCATGGTATGGTATTAACCGGTGGTGGTGCATTATTACGTAATATCGATAAACTATTGTCAGCTGAAACCGGTATTCATGTTGTTGTGGCTGAAGACCCACTAACATGCGTTGCGCGAGGTGGTGGCAAAGCATTAGATATGGTTGATATGCATGGTGGTGATCTATTTAGTGAAGAGTAAAAGTTCAAACAAGGTTAACTAACTCTTAATTAATGAAATGATTAGTAAATATACCTCTCATTTTTCCGCCGACATTGTCGGCGGAGTCATATCTTAAAATAATTAGATCTTGAGTCTATTACAGGTAAGTACTGAACAATGAAATTGCTTTTTTCTAAACGTTCGCCTCTTAGTGTACAATTATTTATGTCTTTGGCTATGTCGTTAGCTTTAATTGCATTAGATATAAATTATCGTCCTTTTAAAGAAGTTCGTTATTATTTAGATACGATTATTTCCCCTTTATATTACATTTCAAATGCTCCCCAAGCCACGCTTGATGGGTTTTATGAAATGTCAAAAACACGAGAAACATTAGAAACAGAAAATGCAAAACTGAATAATTTGTTGCTTGAAAAAAAAGCAGATTTATTATTACTTGATCATCTCAGACATGAAAATAATCGGTTAAGAGAATTACTGGGATCTCCGCTCAGACATGATGAACATAAAATGGCGGCACAAGTTTTATTAGCAGACACAGATCCGTATGTTTATCAAGTCGTTGTAAATAAAGGTCAAAATGATGGGGTTTATGTTGGTCAACCGGTAGTTGATGAAAAAGGGATTGTTGGGCAAATTTATCAAACCGCACAGACAACTAGCCGAGCGATTTTAGTGTGTGATTATCAACATGCCATTCCGGTACAAGTATTAAGAAACGATATATCAATGGTGGCGGTAGGGAATGGTTGTAGCAATGATCTAACGCTTGATTTTTTACCTAACAATGTTGATATTAAAGTTGGCGATGTACTTGTCACTTCAGGACTTGATGGTCGCTTTCCTGAGGGATATCCCGTGGCTGTGGTGAGTTCAGTTAAACTCGATATTAATGATTCAACGCCAATTATTTCGGCAACACCGACAGCGGATTTAAAACGATTACGTTATCTACTATTATTATGGGGAGATCAAGGAGTAAAACATGAGGGGTCATAATGGCATATTATTTATTTGGCTAACATTATTTATTGGATTATGTTTACAAATTATACCATGGCCACCAGCTTACAACATGTTCAAACCTCATTGGTTTATGTTAATTTTAGCCTATTGGTTAATTGCACAACCTTACCAAGTCGGTATTGGCACCGCTTTTTTATTTGGTCTAATGATAGATTTATGTTCGGGTACTTTTTTAGGTGTACACGCGTTTATTTATTCATTTATTGCTTATTTGCTTGTTTTTAAATATCAGTTACTTCGTAATTTAGCATTGTGGCAACAATCTTTTATAATAATTGCGGTTTCTGTTTGCTATAATGGATTAGTGTTTATATTTCAAGTTAGTATTTATCATATAATTTCGATGTCACCTTATATCTTATTATCAAGTTGTGTGGATGGCTTTTTATGGATATGGATATATCTACTCTTACGACGAATAGCACGGAACTTTGCAATTAATTAAAGGAAACGCTCTTTATGTCTGTTGAATTATTAATGAATGTGACACCGTCAGAAACTCGTGTAGCTTATATTGAAGATGGTGTTTTGCAAGAAATTCATGTCGATCGTGAATCACGTCGTGGTATTGTCGGTAATATATATAAAGGTAAAGTCATTCGAATTTTGCCAGGTATGCAAGCTGCATTTGTTGATATTGGTTTAGAAAAAGCGGCTTTTTTACATGCTTCAGATATTATGCCGCATACTGAATGCGTTTCTTATTCTGAGCAAGAACAATTTCAAGTTAAGGATATTTCTGAACTGGTTCGCCAGGGTCAAGACTTAATGGTACAAGTAGTCAAAGATCCCTTAGGTACAAAAGGGGCAAGACTCACAACTGATATTACCTTACCTTCGCGCTATTTGGTATTAATGCCGGGGCAAAATTCAGCGCATGTCGCCACTTCACAGCGTATTGAAAGTGAAACAGAGCGAGAAAGACTTAAACATATTGTAGAACAATATGTTACGCCAGAAGGTGGCTTTATTGTTCGCACAGCAGCTGAAGGTGCTAACGCACATGAACTTGAACAAGATGCTAATTTTCTAAAACGGTTGTGGAAAAAAATTCAAGAACGAATGGCTCGCCCGATTAGTAAAAATTTAGTGTATGGTGAACTTGAACTATCACAACGGGTATTGCGTGATTTTGTGGGTGATCCGATAGAGCGAATATTGGTCGATTCAAAGCAAACCTATGATCTACTCATTGAGTTCACTCAAGAATTTATGCCTGAAGTAACAAGTAAATTATCGCACTACCGTGGCAGTATTCCGATTTTCGATCTTTATGATACTGAAAACGAAATTCAACGGGCATTGGATCGCAAAGTTAAATTAAAATCGGGTGGTTATTTAATTATTGACCAAACTGAAGCCATGACAACCATTGATATCAATACAGGTGCTTTTGTTGGTCATCGCAATTTAGAAGAAACGATTTTTAACACTAATATTGAAGCAACTATTGCCATAGCTCGACAGTTACGCTTACGTAATTTAGGCGGAATTATTATCATTGATTTTATTGATATGCAAGAAGACTTGCACCGTGAGCGAGTATTGCAATCTTTACAAGATTTTTTATCGAAAGATAGGGCAAGAACAACAATTAATTCGTTTTCGGCATTGGGTTTGGTTGAGATGACACGCAAAAGGACGCGTGAAAGCATCGGTCACATTTTATGCGAGGAGTGTCCAGCATGTAAAGGCAGAGGTATGGTCAAGTCCGTTGAAACAGTTTGTAATGAAATTTTACGTGAAATTGTCCGTGTCTATAAAGCTCATCGTTCTGAATACTTTTTGGTTTATGCATCATCGGCTGTCGCGAATGCTTTAACTACAGATGAATCACATGCTCTAGCCGAAGTCGAAATATTTGTCGGTAAGCGAGTGGAAGTTAAAGTTGAACCGCTTTATATTCAAGAGCAGTATGATGTGGTATTGATGTGATAATTGCTATTTCATCACAATACTCCCGGTCATCATGCTTGTGTTTTATTATAACGATTTGAAATGTGTAATAATAACCCCATTATAAACAAAGATGAAAAACAATTAGCTAAATAACAAATGTGATAAAGTACAGATAAAGGAATTTATGATAATTACTCAAGTGAGTGAACGGTTACTCAATCCCAATAACCTAAGCCACCAAGACCTTTTGAATTTGCTTGATATATTAAGTTCAAGACAAATTGATTTTGGTGATTTATATTTTTTGTCTGGTTACTATGAAAGTTGGTCGCTTGAAGATCGAATTATTAAAAATGCTTCTTTTCATCGTGATCAGGGCGTAGGCGTTCGTGCAATCGTAGGTGAAAAAACTGGATTTGCTTATACAGATCAACTCTCTTTAAACCGTTTAGAGCAAAGTGCTTTAGCCGCTAATTCAATCACTAAACAACAAACCCCAATTGTTGTAACGCCGTTTAAACAAACAGAAGCTGTTGCTATTTACCCAGCTATTAATCCAATTAACTCTTTTTCACAAGAACAAAAAATAGCACTATTAAAGCAAATTGATGCATTAGCACGTTCAATCGATCCAAGAGTCATTGAAGTTTCCGCGAGTTTAATTGGTAGTTATGAAGATATTTTAATTGCAGCAACAGATGGATCGTTGTGCGCTGATGTTCGGCCGTTAGTGCGTTTATCTGTTTCAGTAATAGTTGAAAAAGATGGTAAACGAGAGCATGGCAGTAGTGGTGGTGGTGGGCGTTTTGGTTATGAATATTTTTTAACCACCAATCCTCAAACCGGTGAAAGTATTGCCGATAGCTATACTCGCGAAGCGGTAAGACTTGCGTTAGTATCGCTATCGGCAAAAGCTGCGCCAGCCGGCACAATGCCTGTTATTTTAGGTGCCGGTTGGCCTGGTGTGTTGCTACATGAAGCGGTAGGTCATGGTTTAGAAGGTGACTTTAATCGTAAAAATAGCTCCGTGTTTTCTGGTAAGATAGGCGAGCAGGTCACTTCAGAACTTTGTACGATTGTTGATGATGGTACCATCGAAAATCGACGTGGTTCACTTTCGATTGATGATGAAGGTACACCAACTCAAAAAACGGTTTTAATTGAGAATGGTGTTTTGAAAGGTTATATGTTTGATAAGCTAAATGCTAAGTTAATGGGATGCCATTCTACCGGTAATGGTCGCCGTGAAAATTATGCTTGCTTACCTATGCCAAGAATGACCAATACTTACATGCTAGCGGGTAATTCAACATTTGATGAAATCATTAGTAGTGTAGATTATGGGCTATACGCACCTAACTTTGCTGGCGGACAGGTTGATATTACATCCGGCAAATTTGTATTTTCTGCATCAGAAGCATACCTCATTGAAAAAGGCAAAATTACCCATCCAGTTAAAGGCGCGACATTAATAGGATCGGGCATTGAAACCATGCAACAAATTTCAATGGTAGGGAATGATTTATCACTCGATTCCGGTGTAGGTGTTTGCGGTAAAGCCGGGCAAAGCGTACCTGTCGGTGTTGGACAACCCACTTTAAAAGTGGATAATTTAACGGTTGGTGGTACTATAAATTAGTCATAACTAAATAAGTGAGATATAAAAATAGATGGAAACAATCATTACACTTTATCAAGCATTTGTTCATATGGATATTGCAACACTTTCAAATCCCAATGTGTTATGGATATTATATGGCATGCTGTTTGTCATTATCTTATTAGAAAACGGTGTGTTACCCGCGGCATTTCTACCCGGTGACAGTTTACTGTTTTTAACCGGTGTATTGATAAGTCTTGATGTTTTTCATTTTGGTCTTATAAATTTAATTTTGATTGCCGGCGCCGCTTTTGGCACATGGCTTGGTTATGCACAAGGACGTTGGTTGGGAAATACCAAAATTGTGCAAAATTGGATGGCGCATTTGCCAGAAAAATATCACCATAAATCAGAAGTACTATTCCATAAATATGGATTACAAGCTTTATTTATCGGTCGATTTATTGCTTTTGTTCGAACACTATTACCCATGATGGCTGGTTTATCAGGTTTACATAGCCGTAAATTTCACATCTACAATTGGGTTAGTGCAACATTATGGATATTTTTGATTGTCACATTAGGTTATCTATTTGGATTATCACCAATTTTTAAAACCTATGAAAAACAGATCATGTCTTTATTAATGTTAATACCGGTATTTTTATTGGTGCTAGGTTTAGTCTTTTCGATTTGGTTAGCAGTAAAACGTTGGTTAAATAATAAAAAACAAGCAAAGCAAGACGGCAAAAAATAAAAGTTGAAATTAACCGATAAGCCGGGTTCTGTCGTGGACAATCATTCCTCTAGGCTAATACTCACGCATTAGCTCAAGCAGTCTACCCGGATTCAACGCGGGCCGCGCCAATGAATCCCTATTTGACCTTGCTCCGAGTGGAGTTTACCGTGCCACAACTGTTACCAGTTGCGCGGTGTGCTCTTACCACACCCTTTCACCCTTACCTGATCTTATTGCTAAGCCATCGGCGGTATACTCTCTGTTGCACTAGTCGTGAATGTTCGCTCTCGCCAACACCCCCCAGGCGTTACCTGGCACTCTGCCCTATGGAGCCCGGACTTTCCTCCCCTCTGTTTGTCTCCTTTAAAAAAGGACTACAACAAAGCAGCGATTGTCTGGTTAATTTCGCCCATGAGTATAGCCTAATGCATAATTTTGTCCAGCTCTGTCTTGGATTTGATCAAATAGATGTGTAATGTTTAGGCATTTAAAAATCAATAATGATGAAATATGCCTAATAACAAGGCGCTAATCAATAGGGGGTAGTCTGTGAACTATTTTAATTACTAGCACATCAAAAAGATGCGCTAGCTTTTGTATTAAGATAAATCAATTACCATTTTTTCTGTCTTTCATTTTCGTCATAATTAAACCAAGTTACAACACCGTTTGAAATTAGCACATCAAGTGTGCCTTCAACAATATTATATTGAGTTTCGCCAATGATCATATGACTGGTAGAGCTTTTTTTAGTATATTTATATGTCCACTGAGCCTCGTTAGCATTAATGACCTTTCTACTAGTCGGTTCGCCAAATAAAGAAATTATCTGTGATTCGGTGGTTGCACCTTCGACGATGTGACTGACTTTTTCTTGACTTAATGGAGTACCTTGTTCGACAAAATTCTTTTGACTACAGCTTGAAAGGATAATAATTGAAAATAGTGCGATAATGAATTTACTTATATTTTTCATGGTATTGTTACCTGACAACTAACATAATTTTTGAAGTGTCAATAATAACACATGCTCGTCAACGTTCAAGATGAGCGCATTTTTTAATTTTGAAAAAATCAAATTATCATTAATCAAAGAAATTGGTCGATTTTATGTAAATATGGAAACTATATGTGTTTTACTGTTTCCATATTTTCCGCGTATTTGTTATTAATGTACAATAATTTTTATTTTTAGTCTTTATTTTGTCTTAGGACGCGTTTTATTGGTTGGTTTGTATTTGAATTGATATAACGACTAGGCCAGATCTCATGAGGTTGTAAATTGAGAGCTTGAGCTATAATAACTTCGCCTTTAGTCCAGGGTCTAACTAACGCATTACTCAATGTTGATGAACTCAAACCCGATTGTCGGGATAGATTTGCCAGGGTCGTTCCTTGTTTTTTTAAGGCGGCAATAATGTCTGCAGGGTGCCAATCACTAGACTTTATTTTCATTTTTTATTTCCTCTTAGTTTATAACCTTGTGCATCTATGTTATGCTTTGATGTTACTAAAACAAGTAAGTTTACAATTGAACTTTAGTTATTAATAATTATGTTTCTTAATTTATTGTATCAAAGTTTCTTTAATTTCTGTAATTTTTTCTTATTGTGCTAAAATAGGATAGTGAAAATGAAAGAATGGTTCTCGTCAAAAGAGCTATCAAGCATTGCAGGGATGCCATCAACGATACAAGGCGTCAATCGAAAAGCTAGAGCCGAAAAATGGACTTCACGAAAAAGAACGGGTGTTCGTGGTAAAGCGCTAGAGTATCATATTGCCAGTTTACCGTTAGTTGTCAAAAAAGCACTGTATGCAGAAGAAGAAAGTGCAAGCTACGTCGTATCACCTATCGAACCTTTTCAACTATGGATGATTGCATTTGAACAATTATCGGATGATGAAAAATCTATCGTTGCATCTTGGTTAATGCGTAATGGTATTAAAGATTTTATTACTTTTATTAATAAACAGAAAAAAGATAATTAGTGTTATTGTTTAAGCTGAGATATACTTTAACGCTAGTAAAATTCAATTTAGTTGCTAATGGAATTACCAATGGAAAGTCAGTTTCAATTAACAAATAGTAAAGAGATTATTGCATATTTAGTCGAACAATTTCCTAATTGTTTTACGCTTGAAGGCGAAGCTAAACCCCTCAAAATAGGGATATTTCAAGATATCCTTTCTCGTTTGAGCGAAAGTGAAGTTCTGAGTAAAACCAAACTTCGTGTTGCATTGCGTGCTTATACGATGAGTTGGCGTTATTTATATAGTATTAAAGCGGGTGCTAATCGAGTTGATTTAGATGGAAATCCTGATGATCTTATTAATGAAGAACAAGAACAATACGCCCAACAACAGTTAAAAGAAAGTAAACAAAAAGCCAAAGAAAGAGCGAAAGAAAAACGTAAAAATTCTCGCCCACCAGTCAAAAAACCGAAGGCTTTAAAAGTGGGTGACTTTGTTAAAGTATTATTAGGCAATAAACCATTAAGAGTTCAAATCATTAATATTGAAAAAGAACATATTAAGGTGAATGTCGGCTCTGGCATGGAATTAACTGTTAAACCTGAGCATATTATTACCAAATAGAGAATTTGCATGAATAAATTACTCAAAGTTGTTATCAAATTAAGCCTTGTTTTATGTATTGTTAGCCAAAGTACGCAGGCTAAGCAAGTTAATAACGAGCAAATACCTGTTCTTAAACAAGATGATATACACCAAGTTGTGGCGAGAAGAGTTACTAACTATTTTACTCAAGCACATTATCGTAATTTTGCTTTAGATGGTGCTTTTTCGGCTAAAATTTTTGATCGTTATTTCAAAATGCTTGATGGTAGCAAAGCAATATTTATTCAAAGTGATGTGGATAGTTTTCGAAATAGGCAAGATTCGCTAGGACAAGAATTATTAGATGGTAATTTGAAAACTGCATACGATATTTATAATCTCGCCTTACAAAAGCGTTATGATCGTTATAAATATGCTCTTGAGGTTTTGAAGCGCCCAATGGACTTCACCAATAATGACGAAATTGATTTTAAACGTGAAGATATTGCTTGGCCAACTTCTGAAAAAGAACTCGATGCCTATTGGGATAAACGTGTTAAATATGACGAGCTCAGTTTGTCTTTATCTGGTAAAAATGAAGCACAAATTCGTGAAGCACTAACCAAACGATATAATCGTGTTATAAAAACCATTTTACAATCCAATAATGAAGATGCATTCAAAGTGTTTATGAATGCTTTTGCACGTGAAATTGATCCGCATACCAGTTATTTAGCACCGCGTTCAAAACGTGATTTTGATTCTGAAATGAGTTTATCGTTTGAAGGTATTGGCGCAACGCTCAGCCAACAAGATGATTATACTGTCATCATGTCTTTTGTCACTGGTGGGCCGGCTGAAAAAAGTAAGTTGCTAGCTGTTGGCGATAAAATTATCGGTGTTGGTCAAAAAAACTCAGCTATTGAAGATGTTATCGGTTGGCGTTTAGACGATATTGTCGATAAAATTCGTGGTCCAAAAGGTACAGTAGTTAGATTAGAAATTTTACCAGCAGGTAATAATAGTAAATCTAAAATTATTGAACTAACGCGAGATAAGATTCATTTTGAAGATCGTGAAGCCAAATTAAAAATTATCAATAATGAACGTGGAAAAGTGGGTGTTATTGAGATTCCAAGTTTTTATATGGGTTTAACAGATAAAGTCCACGATCTATTATTGCAAGCAAAAAATGAACAACTGCAAGGATTAGTTATTGATTTACGTGATAATGGCGGTGGTTCTTTAGCTGAAGTTATTACCCTAACGGGATTATTTATTGACAATGGACCAGTAGTACAAGTTCGCGATAATTTACAAAAAGTTGTCGTTTACGACGATAAAAATAAAGGTGCCGACTATGCAGGCCCTATTGTTGTAATGGTCAATCGATATAGCGCTTCGGCTTCTGAAATTTTCGCCGCAGCCATGCAAGATTATGGACGCGCTGTTATTGTTGGTGAAACAACTTATGGTAAAGGCACGGTACAAACTTCTCGTAATATTGCCTATCCTTCTGATTCAAGATTACATCCCAATTGGCCTGAACTTGGCGGTGTGCAATATACTGTACAAAAATTTTACCGTATAAACGGTGGCAGTACCCAACTGAAAGGGGTTGAGCCTGACATTGAAATGAGTAAAACTAAATATATGGACGAAACGGGCGAGCGGTTCTTAGATAATGCTATGCCATGGGATAAAATTCCTTCGTCTGAATATTTGACTGTTGCTAATGTTAAACCGCTTCTACCTGATTTAACGGCTAAGCATTTAACGCGAATAGCTAAAAATCCTGAATTTATCTATCTTGAACAAGATATCAGTGATTTTAATAACAAGAAGGATCGTCAGTACATTGTTTCG
This sequence comes from Gilliamella sp. B2969, assembly GCF_026536195.1. Classification (NCBI taxonomy): domain Bacteria; kingdom Pseudomonadati; phylum Pseudomonadota; class Gammaproteobacteria; order Orbales; family Orbaceae; genus Gilliamella; species Gilliamella sp. B2969. The sequence continues at coordinate 102,991 of NZ_JAFNOP010000008.1, read as the reverse complement.
TTGAACAAAAAATCGCGTGAAGCAGAGCGAAAAACTTATGATGATCGTGATCTAAAAAGAATGAATGAACGCTTGGCTCGTGAAGGAAAACCAGCCATCGCTAAATTAGACGATTTACCTAAGGACTATAAAATACCCGATGCTTATTTAAATGAAGCGATTGAAATTCTATTAGATTTAGCGCCTAACTATCCAAAAATTGATGTTAGTCAACCCGTAAGTGGATTTATTTCATTAGATCAATCAATTAAATAAAGCTGGGTTCAACAAATAATTGGAGATAATAAACATGTGTACAAATTTGAAATTTGCTTTAGTAACTGTTGTCGCTATACTAGTTGTTTTAGCCGCATTTGGTACTATTGTTGTAATGAATTAAAAAGCTTGATTAATTAGCTTGTGATCATTATAGTATGCAACCTGCTTTAATTAGCGGGTTGAGAAATTTTGGTGAGGTGTCCGAGTGGTTGAAGGAGCACGCCTGGAAAGTGTGTATACGGCAACGTATCAAGGGTTCGAATCCCTTCCTCACCGCCATAAATTTTTATTATTTAGTCATTGAAGGATAAAAGCCGTCAGGTTTTAACTGTCAGGAGTGACTTTCAATGTTACTTTGACAATATGCATTCACGTTAACAAGACCGAAAGTGACGAGTAGAACCTTCCTCCTCCTAGAATATTTGGAGCCATTATGGAAAACTTACGCACTGTTCAGGACTTTATACGCTGGACAACCTCCCAATTTAGCCAGTCTGATATCTATTTAGGTCATGGAACTGATAACCCGATTGATGAAGCCAAGCAGCTTATTTTAACAACATTAGGTTTATCATTATTTATTCCGCCAGAATTTTATGCCAGCAGTCTTACTGAGTCTGAAAAACAACAGTTACTGGATCTGATTCAAAAACGCATTGAAGATCGGGTTCCAACGCCTTATTTAACCAATCAAGCTTGGTTTTGTGGTCACCAATTTTATGTTGATGAGCGGGTGTTGATACCGCGCTCACCAATTGGTGAATTAATTGATAATCACTTTTCCAACTTGTTAACAACTGAGCCTAATTCAATATTAGATATGTGTACAGGTAGCGGTTGTATTGGTATTGCCTGTGCATATGCATTTCCTGATGCGCAAGTTGATATTTCTGACATATCATTAGAGGCGTTAGATGTTGCGCAAACGAATATTGAATTACATGAAATGCAATTTCAAGTAACGCCGATATTATCGGATTTATTCGATAATCTGCCGGTTAAAAAATATGATGTTATTGTCTCAAATCCTCCTTATGTTGATGACGAAGACATGCGTGATCTCCCTGATGAGTTTTTATATGAACCTAAATTGGCATTAGAAGCGGGCGTTGATGGCTTAGATCTTGTGAAAAGAATTTTACGTGATTCCGTCAATTATCTAACACCAAATGGTGTTTTAATATGTGAAGTAGGAAATAGTTGGATCAGTTTGCAAGAACAATATCCTGATATTCCATTCAATTGGATAACGTTTGAACATGGTGGACTTGGTGTATTTTCAATATCGTGTCAAACCTTAATAGAATTTCACCACTATTTTAAATAATGTGTTATTAATCATTGGAAATAAAATTTATGTCTGGAAACTCGATCGGTAAGTTATTTAAAGTCACCACTTTTGGCGAATCACATGGCATAGCATTAGGATGTGTTGTAGATGGTGTACCACCGGGACTTGCTTTAACTGAATCCGATATGCAGCACGATCTCGATCGTCGCCGTCCTGGTTCTTCTCGTTATACTACGCAGCGCCGCGAAGCAGATCAAGTTAAAATATTATCAGGTGTTTTTGATGGTGTCACAACCGGCACCAGTATCGGTTTGATGATTGAAAATACCGATCAACGTTCACAAGATTATAGCAAAATTAAAGATATCTTTCGCCCTAGTCATGCTGACTACACCTACCAAAAAAAATATGGCACACGTGATTACCGAGGTGGCGGTCGATCATCGGCGCGCGAAACAGCAATGCGTGTTGCGGCAGGTGCTATAGCTAAAAAATATTTAAACGAAAAACTCGGCATTACTATTCGTGGTTATTTAGCTCAAATGGGTGATATTGAATGTCAATTAAGAGATTGGCAACAAGTTGAACAAAATTCCTTTTTTTGTGCTGATGAAAGTAAACTTGAGCAACTTGATGAATTATTAAGAAAATTAAAAAAAGAGGGTGATTCAATTGGTGCGAAAGTCACTGTTGTCGCTGAAAATGTACCGGTTGGGCTGGGTGAACCAGTTTTTGATAAGTTAGATGCTGAATTGGCCCATGCATTAATGAGTATTAATGCAGTTAAAGGGGTCGAAATAGGTGATGGCTTTGCTGTTATTACTAAACGTGGTAGCGAAAATCGCGACGAGATTAGTCCAGAAGGTTTTTTATCCAACCACGCCGGTGGCATCTTAGGCGGTATCAGCTCAGGACAAACCATTTTAGCCAACATTGCCTTAAAACCTACACCAAGCATTGAAATTGCAGGTCGATCGATTAATGTACAAGGTGAAGCCGTTGAAGTATCGACGCATGGTCGGCATGATCCATGTGTCGGAATAAGAGCGGTTCCCATCGCTGAAGCAATGGTTGCTATTGTTTTAATGGATCACTACCTTCGTTATCGTGCTCAATGCAGTGATGTGAATCCGCTATGAATTACGAACTCCTTATTCTGCTGTTTGCCATAGCAGTTTTAGCGGGATTTATCGACTCAATTGCCGGTGGAGGAGGGCTACTTACCGTGCCGGCACTATTGGCAGTCGGTTTACCGCCGGCTAGTGCCTTAGCGACTAATAAGTTACAAAGTTGTGGTGGATCATTCTCGGCTAGTCTCTACTTTATCCGTGAGCGCATGGTTAATCTTAGAGAACAAAAAATCGCAATTATCTTCGCCTTTATCGGCTCCGCAGTTGGTACTGTTTCGGTGATGCATATACAAGCCGATTTTCTAAGACTATTATTACCGATATTAACGATCAGTGTTGGGTTATATTTCCTACTCTCACCAACAATCGGAGAACAAGACCGCAAAAGCCGCCTGACCACCCTACAATTTGCCCTTATTCCGGCGTTAGCAATTGGTTTTTATGACGGCTTTTTCGGACCCGGTGCCGGTTCCTTCTATGCTTTAGCCTATATTACCCTTGCCGGATTTAATCTGACAAAAGCAACTGCGCATACCAAAGTGCTTAACTTTACCTCAAACTTAGCGGGATTGTTATTTTTTATTATGGGCGGACAAGTGGTCTGGTCGATAGGTTTAGTCATGTTAGTCGGACAATTCATCGGCGCAAGATTAGGCGCTAAAATGGTTATTGCGAAAGGAAGAAAATTAATAAGACCAATGTTGATTATTGTTTCTACAGTTATGAGTATTAAGTTGATTTATGAGAACTTCTTCTGATGATTAGATTTTGCTTTTGATTGTTAGCTAACCGTAATTGATGATAAATTTTGTTTTAATATATTTAGCTAATAAAACGTGGGACACAAAAGATTCAGAATTTTTAATCGTTATAACATAAATATATTTAAGCTAAACTAATAGAACGACTTCAACAATTTCAATACTTTTGCAGTAAACGATCTTAATATACCTAATGCACTGTTTCAATGTAATGGTCATAATGTGCAGCTATCCATATAAACTCAAAGCTAACAAGAATATTTGACACACTTCCTTAACGTTGCGATTTAAAATATATTTTTGTTTATCAATGGTAGTTGTTACTGTTTTGAATAAAAAGTAATTGATGTATTTTTAACATTGTTAAATAAATTATCGAGCAGAGTAATTATCAATTATAATTTGATCGCATTCGATTTCAAACAGACTGTTTCAAGTCAATATCATTTAAACATTATCAATAATTACCTCATCGTTTTTACCCTTTTTTTTCGCTGAATTTAAAGATAAATAAAATCAAAGCGTTACAAAACAGTAGAAAAAAAGGGTTTTTAAGTAATAAAACAATATTTACCTTTATGCCAAAGGCGATTATAGTATGCGTTGTTCTAGCTCAATACCGTGTAGGTAGTTTAGAAATGAAGAACGGAAAACATTAAAAGTTGGGGGTGGCTCAATACCGTGTAGGTAGTTTAGAAAGCCAATTTAAATTCTTTGTATTTAATTAAGTTGCTCAATACCGTGTAGGTAGTTAAAAAAAGCAAAAATTTGAGGAAGTAGATTTTTACGGTTTAATAGCCTAACCGCAGGAAGTCTTTAGTTAAAGCTATAAAAATGCCTTAACGTATTTCATTAAAATAAATGAGTTAACTATGAAATTGTCATTATGTGCCTTTATTCCAACTTTATATCAACTATCACCAAGCTTGTTTTAGCTAATAACCACACATAAATAGATATTTTGATGTGCTTTAAGCAACACACAATTAATACATAGGCCTTTAACATTCGAGGCATATAGTCTTTTTTTGTATTCAGACAACTCAATCTTGTTAAACTCCATATAGCAAAATTTCTGCTCAAAAAATCTGTTTAGACTGATTATTAAATACCTTTATCACAGCTTATTTTTACAATTTATAAAAACAAGAAAGATTAAGCTTTATTAACAATGAAGGTAAAATTTTTGTCTGTTTGTTAAGTATTGCTAAAATGTAGAAGGTATATGAATGATAAAAATCAACAGTTAATTGATTAACCATATGTTATATTGTCAGTAAGGGATAGTGATACATAGCGTGGTTCAATAATACCAATACAGGCTAATTAACTTACGGATATAAGTATCGAATAAGGTGAGCATAAAATGAAAATAATTGTACTTGCTATAAAATTCGAATATAACGGTATTGAGCAGATAATTAATCCTGTCATTATACAAGATGATAGTCATATGATCTTAATTGATGCGGGGTATCCTTGTCAGTTTGAGTTATTTGAAGCAGCAGCAAAAAAGAGTGATCTTGATTTAAATAAGTTATCTCATATTATCATTACGCATCATGATTTCGATCATATTGGTTCGTTAGCAGAATTTAAGAAAAGATTTCCTCATATTCAAATATTGTCATCAAGTATAGAAAAAGCCTATATAGAAAAGCATAAAAAACCATTGCGTTTAGAGCAAGCAGAAAAAAGATATCCTTTCTTGTCGGATAATGATAAGCAACAAGCACTGATTTTTCATAAAATATTAGAAAATATAGAAGGTGTTAAGGTAGATGATATTTTGCTCAACCATCAAGTTTTACCTATTGGTGAAGGGGTAGAGGTTATTTTTACGCCTGGGCATACCCAAGGTCACATATCGTTATATATCAAGGAAAATAAAACCCTGATAGCGGGTGATGCACTCGTTTTGGTTAATGATAAATTAGTTATACCTTTTCCAGAGTTTGCTTATGATTTGGCTCAAGCCCAAAGTTCTATAAAAGATCTGATGAATTATGATATTGATGAGATGATTTGTTATCATGGCGGCAGTTATAAAGGTAACTGGCAAGATAGACTGATTTTAGACAATGATTTAATCGAAAATCCATAAACACAAGCATAATGTTTACTATTGATACCGATATTCTTAATATAAAATACGCGGTGTTAGTTAATACTTTTTTAATTAAAAAGTGAATGATGAGTTGCAAAAGCCTGCTATGTGCATTATGTGGATGAAAAAATCAAAGGTAGGAAATTTATTGCGTGTTTTTCATTAGTTGGATAATGTTTAAAAAATGTTTTAGATAAAAATGGACTAATTATTATCTGATTTAATTTTTTTAAGTTTGTCTATCTTATAATCATTAATATCTGTTATATTCTTAATTATATCAAGGCAAATGATTTGCTGAAAAAACTTTATCAATTCACGTTATGAAATTACAACAATTACGCTATATTTTAGAAATAGCTCGATCAGGCTCCATCAATGAAGCGGCTAAAAATTTATATATTACCCAACCTAGCTTGTCGACAGCGGTTAAAGAGTTAGAGGCCGAATTTGGCATTGAAATTTTTGTACGCACTTCAAAGGGAGTATCTTTATCAACCGATGGAGTAGAGTTTTTGGGGTATGCCAAACAAGTATTGGATCAAGCTGAGTTATTAGAACAGCACTATGCTAAAAAGGCGCCCTCAAAGCAACTATGTAGCATTTCGACCCAGCACTATGCGTTTGCTGTGAATGCCTTTGTTAATTTAATCAAGAAGAATCATACTGACGAATATGAATTTACCTTACGTGAAACGCGAACTTACGACATTATTACCGATGTGGCTAATTTACGTAGTGAAGTGGGTATACTCTATTTAACTGATTTTAATCAAAAAGTCATATTGCGGTTACTTAAAGAGCATCGTTTAACATTTAATCCTTTGTTTGAAGCCGATCCACATGTGTTTATTAGTACCCATCATCCTTTAGCTGCGATGAAATCGTTAACCTTACATGATCTGGAAGATTATCCGTATTTATCATTTGAGCAAGGTGAATATAATTCGTTTTATTTTTCTGAAGAGATTTTAAGTACGGTCTATCATAAAAAAAGCATTCATGTGAGTGATAGGGCAACGTTATTTAATTTATTACATGGATTAAATGGTTACACAATTAGCACTGGGGTTTTAAGTACCGATTTGAATGGTTCTGATATTTTATCAATTCCACTGAGTGTTAATGAAAAAATATTAATCGGTTGGATTACCTCTCAAAAAGTGCAATTGAGTATGTCGGCACAAAACTATATAGAAGCACTAAAAAAACTGATACAAGAAGAATATGGTTTTAAGCTTAAGTAGCAGGCAATAATGACCATAATTCAAATTGCTATTTTAATAAATTTGAGTATAATTGCGCACAATTCATATAATGTTTATATGAATATCGAGGTATGTCTGAATTAGAGATCGGACATTCCATCATTAATATTAATTTTAAGAGGTTTATTATGTCTCTAACTGTAGAAGCGAAAGCGAAAATTGTTGCCGAATATGGTCGTGGTACTAATGACACAGGTTCAACTGAAGTTCAAGTTGCTCTTTTAACTGCACGTATTAATGACTTACAAGGTCATTTTTCAGCGCATAAAAAAGATCACCATAGCCGTCGTGGTTTATTACGTATGGTTTCTAGCCGTCGTAAATTATTAGATTATTTACGTCGTAAAGATATCGAACGTTACAACCAACTAATTCAAAAATTAGGCTTACGTCGCTAATAACTTATCTACTTGGAAAGAGGCTTAGGCCTCTTTTTCGTTGTGAAAAATTAGGACTCTGATATAATATCGAGCTCGGAAAAATAAAAGATTGTATCTCATGTTTCGCGCGACTAATGAGAGCTCTATAGTTTATAGATTTGTCATTAGTCGTGACAGTGAAATAATCTTTTGTTTGATATCCCCACACTGTTGAAGTGAGTAGCCTAATTCGTGTTATGTTACTTTTTGTTCAAATTCAAACTTCAACACACAAAATACAAGAGGAAATTGTTTTGTTTAATCCGACACATCAAAAATTTCAATATGGTCGTCATACCGTAACTTTAGAAACGGGTATAATGGCTCGACAAGCAACAGCTGCGGTAATGGTTAATATGGATGATACGGCTGTTTTTGTCACCGTTGTTGCTGATAAAAAAGTGAAAGAAGGTCAAGACTTTTTTCCTTTAACTGTTAATTATCAAGAACGTAGTTATGCAGCCGGTCGTATTCCTGGTGGCTTTTTCAAACGTGAAGGTCGTCCTAGCGAAGGCGAAACGTTAATTGCTCGTTTAATTGACCGACCACTTCGTCCACTATTTCCAGAAGGATTTGTTAACGAAATTCAAATTATCGCAACAGTTGTTTCTGTGAATCCTGACGTGAGTCCTGATTTAGTTGCGATGATTGGTGCTTCAGCTGCCCTTTGTTTATCTGGCGTACCGTTTCATGGTCCTATTGGCGCCGCTCGAGTTGGTTTTATTAATGATGAGTTTGTTCTTAATCCATCAGTTAAAGAACTGGCACATAGCCGTTTAGACTTAGTAGTAGCTGGGACAAAAAGTGCAGTATTAATGGTTGAGTCTGAGGCGGATCTGCTTTCAGAAGATCAGATGCTAGCAGCTGTGGTATTTGGCCATGATCAACAACAAGTTGTCATTGATAATATTAATGAATTTGTTGCTAAAGCAAATTGTGAAAAATGGGATTGGGTTGCGCCAGCTAAGAACGAAGCTTTATATAATGCTGTTGCCGAATTGGCTAAAGATCGTTTAGGTGAAGCTTATCGAATTACTGAAAAGCAAGCACGTTATGCACAAATTGATCTCATTAAAGACGATGTGTTAGCAACGTTAAAAGCACAAGATGAAGAACTCGATGAAAATCAAGTCATTAACATTATTGTTGAATTAGAAAGTCAAATTGTTCGCCAACGCGTTATTGCTGGTGAACCGCGTATTGATGGTCGTGAAAAAGATATGATCCGTGCGCTAGATATTCGTACTAATGTGTTACCAAGAACGCATGGTAGTGCATTGTTTACGCGTGGTGAAACGCAAGCACTAGTTACTGCAACACTAGGAACAGAGCGCGATGCACAAATTATTGATGAGTTAACAGGTGAATATACAGAACGTTTCTTACTTCATTATAACTTCCCACCATATTCAGTTGGTGAAACAGGTATGGTCGGTTCACCAAAACGTCGTGAAATTGGTCATGGGCGCTTAGCTAAGCGTGGTGTTGCAGCTGTAATGCCAAGCAAAGAAGAGTTTCCATATACTGTGCGCGTAGTGTCTGAAATTACTGAATCTAATGGTTCATCTTCAATGGCTTCTGTGTGCGGTGCTTCACTTGCATTAATGGATGCTGGTGTGCCAATTAAATCTTCTGTTGCTGGTATTGCGATGGGACTTGTGAAAGAAGGCGATAATTTTGTTGTTCTATCTGATATTTTGGGTGATGAAGATCACCTTGGCGATATGGATTTTAAAGTAGCCGGTACACGTGAAGGTGTAAGTGCGCTGCAAATGGATATCAAAATTGAGGGTATTACTAAAGAAATTATGCAAATTGCCCTCAATCAAGCTAAAGGTGCACGTTTACATATCTTAGGTGTGATGGAGCAAGCAATTAATAAACCTCGTCAAGAGATCTCTGAATTTGCGCCTCGCATTTATACCATGAATGTCAATCCAGATAAAATTCGCGATATTATTGGTAAAGGTGGGGCAACGATTCGAGCCTTAACGGAAGAAACGGGTACTACGATTGAAATCACTGATGATGGTACAGTAAAAATTGCGGCATCTGATGGTAATAAAGCTAAAGATGCAATGAATCGTATCAATAATTTAGTTGCTGATGTTGAGTTGGGTAAAATTTATACCGGTAAAGTGACACGAATTGTTGATTTTGGTGCTTTTGTATCAATCATTGGTGGTAAAGAAGGTCTTGTGCATGTTTCTCAAATTGCTGATCATCGCGTTGAGAAAGTTTCTGATTACTTGAAAGTTGGACAAGAAGTGAATGTTAAAGTATTAGAAATAGATCGGCAGGGTAGAATTCGTTTAAGCATGAAAGATGCTGTTGAGCCTGCTGCTGATGTCGCACCAATTACTGAATAAAATGTCATTCACTAGGAGTTAAAATGAGACTATTCAACCTGAGAATTATCTGCTTTTTGCTAGCTGTTATTCTTTTATCAGGTTGTTCTAACTCTTTACCTGTACTGGCTGTTCCTGAGCAAGTTTCTTACGAGGATGAATTGAAAATTGCTCAGCTCAGTCAGCAGTTATCACAAAATGATATTGATACCATTACACGTATGCAGCTCATTTTTGAGCGAGGTATTGTCTACGATTCATTAGGTTTTAAAGCTTTTGCATACAGTGATTTTACACATTTGCTAAGCTTTAATCCTGAAATTCCAGATTTGTATAATTTTTTAGGTAATTATGCACTTCGCGATGGTGACTTCGATTCGGCTTTAGCATCGTTTAATACTACCTTAGAGCTTGATCCTGCTTATGCGTATGCCTACTTAAATCGTGCAATTACGTTGTACCGTACTGGGCATTATCAATCAGCAGATCGTGATGCGTTGCAATTTTATCAATATGATGTGAATGAACCCATTCGAATTTTGTGGCTTTATCTGATCGAAAAAGAAATCGATAATAAAGTTGCACAGCATGAGCTACAAAAACGTTATGATCTGCTTAATGATAAAACGATTTATAGTAGCGATATTGTTGCATTTTATTTAGGTAAAATTAATGAATCTAAATTGATGCAAAATCTTCAACAAGGTGTAGAAAGTAATCGGCAATTAGCTGAGCGCCTATGTGAAGCCTACTTTTACTTAGGTAAATATTATCAAAGTAAAGGTGATAATGAGCGTGCCAAAATGTTATTTAAATATGCTTTAGCTAATAATATTTATAACTTTGTTGAACATCAACAGGCACTCTACGAAATGAAGTTACTTGAAGAAAAAGAAAAGTAACAAGGGTCATGCCAGTTTAAAAGTGAAAATATTGTTATAGCGTAGTTCTGATTTGCCAATAATATACTCCTGAATTTTAATGATTTGATTATTTTGCTTTATCTATTTTATGATAAAACGCTAATCATCGTTAAATTTTGCTGAGTAATTATCGATAGTATTAATATTGGCAGTTAGTTATTGGGGTGAGTTGTAATTTTTCAATTTAGTGAGCTGGCATAAATTTATCTATTCTTGGTTTTATTAAATTAGCCATTGCACATTGCCGATATTAAGTTGTGCTTAATATTATTAACAGTGCAAATAACCTGTTTAGATATAATAAAATTTATAAGCGAGTTTACATGACAAAAGAAGTTTCTTTTATTGACCTTGGTTTATCCGAGGATATCCTTAATGCATTAAATGATCTTGGTTTTAGCAAACCATCACCGATTCAAGCTGAATGTATTCCTTTATTGTTAGCAGGTAACGATGTATTAGGAATGGCACAAACTGGCAGTGGTAAAACTGCTGCTTTTTCTATCCCATTTTTAATGAATATAGATGCTAATTTAAAAGCACCACAATTGTTGGTTTTAGCACCAACACGAGAGTTGGCTATTCAAGTTGCCGATGCATGTGCTGAATATGCAAAATATATGAAAGGCATAAAAGTTTTAGCATTATATGGTGGACAACGTTACGATGTACAATTACGCGCTTTAAAACAAGGTCCGCAAATTGTAGTCGGAACACCGGGGCGATTACTGGATCACTTAAACCGTAAAACATTAGATCTGTCTAATCTTAAAGGTTTAGTTCTTGATGAAGCTGACGAAATGTTAAGAATGGGCTTTATTGATGATGTTGAAAGTATCATGGCAACGATTCCTGAAAATCATCAAACAGCACTATTTTCAGCAACAATGCCAGCACCTATTCGTCGCATTACTAAACGGTTTATGCAAAACCCTAAAGAAGTGCAAATTAAAGGAACCAATCAAACCGCACCTGATATTGATCAGAGTTATTGGTTAGTCAGAGGTATGCGTAAAAACGAAGCAATTATTCGTTTTTTAGAAGCTGAAGATTTTGATGCTGCGATTATCTTTGTTAGAACCAAAAGCGCCACGTTAGATGTTGCCGACGTTCTTGAAAAACATGGTTATAGCTGCGCAGCATTAAATGGTGACATGACGCAGCAATTACGAGAGCAAACTCTTGATCGTTTACGTAATGGTCGATTAGATATTTTAATTGCAACCGATGTTGCAGCACGTGGTTTAGATGTTGAACGTATTAGCTTAGTCATCAACTATGATATTACACTTGATTCTGAATCTTATGTTCATCGAATAGGGCGAACCGGTCGCGCAGGTCGAGCTGGACGCGCGATTTTATTTGTCGATAGCCGTGAGCGTCGTTTGCTTAAAAACATTGAACAAACCATTAAAAAATCAATACCAGAAGTCGCATTACCTTCAAAAGAATTGATTGAAAAACGTCGTTTAGCAAAATTTACTGAGCAAGTACAAAAACAGTTAGAAAGTGCTGATCTTAACCAATATCAAGCACTCTTATCACAAATTCAAGCAAGCTGTGATACAGATTTAGAAACGATCGCTACTGCGATTTTAAAAATGGCTCAGGGCGAGCGCCCGTTAATATTACCACCAGATCCAGTGATGAAACCATCTCGTGATAGTCGCGATCGTGATAATCGCAGTGGTGAGCGCCGTTTGCGTGGTGATAATCGTGAAACACCAAAACGTCGAGAACGTCGTGATGTTGGCGATATGGACATGTATCGAATCGAGATTGGTAAAGAGAATGGTGTTGAAGTTCGACATATTGTTGGTGCCATTGCTAATGAAGCTGATATAAGTAGTCGTTATATTGGTAATATCAAACTTTACGAAACTTATTCAACTGTTGAATTACCTAAAGGTATGCCTCAAGACATTCTTAAACACTTCGAAAAGGTAAGAGTGCTTAATCAACCGATGAAAATGAGCTTAGTGAGTAATGCTTCATCTGATAATAGACGTGGTGGACGTAGAAGTAGTAAATCTGAGTCGAATGATAAAGGATTTTCGAAAAAACGAGGTCGCTCGTCAGCACCAAAATTTTAATTAATTTAACCTCTGCCTTAAGGCAGAGGCTTTTCTTCGTTATTTTATTCCTCGCACATTATCACCAGCATTTTTAGGTAGTGTAATAAAATCAATCATAGCAATGATTGTCAGCCCTGCAACCATCAATAAAGCAAATTGAAAGTCTTCAACACTTAACATTGTTTTATTATGATCATGGTAACAAGATGCAATAAATAAGAATAATGCCCCTAGTACAATGCCAAGAACATTATTAAGTTGCTGTGCTAAAGTAGATAAAATATTGGCACTTTGAACTTCACTTTTTTCGATTTCAGAAAAACCTAGTGTATTTAAGGTAGTAAATTGGATTGATCGTGCTCCTCCTGATAGAAAAAGAACGATAATCATAGTAATAATCGAGGTTTGTTCTGTAAAAAATGCACATAAAATAAAACTCGCTGATAACACTATTCCGTTAATAATCAGTATATTTCGAAAACCGAATCGTTCAATTAACGGTGTATTGATCAATTTAAAAAGAATATTACCAACAAATAGCACCAGCAATAAAGCACCTGCTGTTAATGGTGAGTATCCAAATCCAACTTGAAACATCAAAGGTAAAAGAAATGGGGCACTGCTTAAGGCGATTCGGATTAAGGATCCCCCAAAAAACATGGTTCTAAATGTACGTTTAGAAAACGCCTGTAAGCTAATCAGTGGATGTGTGCTGTGAGTTAAGTGATAACATGCCATTGTTAACATTATGCAGCCAAGTAAAACGATTGAAAGGCTTATTCCTATACTCTTTTGTGAATGTGAAATCATTTCAAGTCCATAAACAAAGAGCAATAAACCTGATCCACACAAAATAAAACCAATGCCATCAAATGCGCGTATTTGCGGTAGTTCTTTTGGTAGAAGTTTGAATGCATAAAAAAGGGCAATAAATCCAAGTGGAATATTTAAAACGAAAATCCAATGCCATGTTAGATATTGCGCGAAAAATCCACCAATCACAGGTCCCATGACCGGAGCGATTAATCCTGGCCAGACCAGTATTGATATAGTATTGACTAAATTTTGTTTTTCAGTCCGGCTAAGTACCACCGTGCGGCCAACAGGGACCATTAACGATCCTGCCAATCCTTGGCATAATCTTGCCAGCGTAAACATGGTTAGATTAGTTGAGAGTGCACAGAGTAAAGATGCTAACATAAACAAAACAATCGAGATTGAAAAAATTCGATGTGCAGTAAAACGATTAGCCAGCCAACCACTTGCAGGTAAACCTATGGTAAGGGCTAACATATAGGCACTAATTCCAACTGAGATATCTTGAGGATTAACTGAAAATGATTTTGCGATATTAGGAATAGCGGTAGTAATAACTGTCGCGTCTAAATTTTCCATAAAAAATGTTGCGGCGACTAAAATTGCCATTTTCTGGACGTTACTACGTTGTTGCATAAAAAACACCAATACAAATAAATACTGCAAATATTATATACTACAAAAAGAAAACGCTAAGACAATAATTATTCTTGAGAAATAACCGTGACTTACAAAGGTTATTTTTAAAAAACTTCTATTTTTGATTGATAAAAAACGTTTTTTTATGTCAGTTATTAGGTTGTTAAAAAAATGTTAGAACTTTGCCCTTAAGTTTGATTGAGAGTATACTATGTCAAAACTAAATGATTAATAGAGGTACAGGATGACAGATTCACTAAATAAATGTAAAGCAAATGAAACACCAGCATGTTGTTGTGTTGATGTTGGAACAATTATCGATAATGAGGATTGCACAGCAGAATACGAACACGTTTTTGCGTCAGAATCAGAAGCTCAAGCTAAATTAGTATCATTAACACAAGCTGCAAAAGATGCTGCAACTGAACCCTGTGAAATTAATAGCAGTATCGACAAAGTTGCAGAAGGTTTTAAATTAACTGCTAAGTTTACTTTTTGTTGTGGCGCTGAGTGCTTAATTTTTCAATTAAAATTACGTTAATTGTCATTAATGAAAATTTGTATTATGAGACATGGTGAAGCAGGATTTTCTGCTTCATCTGATGCAAGTCGACCACTTACTGCTTATGGCATTGAACAAGCGAATCAAGCCGGTCAATGGCTTCAACAGCAACATTTTAAATTTGACTTAGGTTTAGTGAGTCCATATTTACGAGCAGAGCAAACGTTTGCTCAACTATCCTCTTATATTCCTATTTCAAAAGTAAAAACAGAAAAGCTTTTGGTTCCAGGTGGAAGTGCTGCTTCAATTGCTGATTTTTTAATGACCCTTATACCCCAAGATGTTAAGCAAGTGATTATAGTTTCACACCTTCCATTAGTCGGCTATTTAGTCAATGAGCTTTGCCCTCATATTTCGCCACCGATGTTTCCAACAGCTGCAATTGCATGTATTAACTACTCAATTGGCACCGCAGGAAATCTTGAATGGTTTCATCAAGCGGAGTAAAAAAACTTAATCTTTTTGATTTACCGTTAACCGGACGTACCTTAATTGAAGCCTCGGCCGGAACAGGTAAAACCTATTCACTTGCCTTTATCTATTTGCGATTGTTATTAGGCATAGGCAAAAACAGTTATCCTAACCCACTGAGTATTAATCAAATTTTAGTTGTCACCTTTACTAAAGCGGCAACGCAAGAGCTGCGTTCACGCATTAGAGCAACTATACAAGAACTAAGAACAGGATTACTGCAAGGTAACCATTCAGATCCGATATATCAAAAATTGATTGAATTAATTGATGACCGTCAAGCTGCGATTCAAAAACTCACTGAAGCCCAACAATCAATGGATGATGCGGCTATTTATACCATCCATAGTTTTTGTCAGCGAATATTGACTAGTCATGCATTTGAATCGGGTGTACTTTTTGAACAAAAATTAATTACTGATGAGCAGCAATTACACTTACAAGTTACCCAAGATTTTTGGCGTCATTATTTTATTCCCTTAAATAAACCACTTGCTCAGATAGTTTTTGCAACTTGGCAAGATCCAGATGCCTTATTAGCAAGTATTAAACCTTATTTGAGTTTTGATTTTAGCCAAAACACAGATGATAATATCGATCTTGTGAATATTATTAATGATTTTTATCAGCGTAATTTTTACAAAATCGAAATGTTAAAACAGGCTTGGTTAGAATCAGTAAATGAATTAACCGATATCATTATTCAGTCAGGCGTCAGTAAACAATCTTATAGTAATCGTTATTTACCTAATTGGATTGCCAAAGTTTCGGCTTGGTGCCAAACACCGACAACGACGTTTAAGTTACCCGCTGAACTGGAAAAGTTTAGTCAAGCGGTATTAATTGAAAAAACCAAAACCGATAAGACGGCTCCACGACATTTAGTTTTTGAGCAAATAGCACAACTTTATACAAGCCAACTTGATTTACGCAACGAAATTTTGATGCATATTGTTAAAATTATACAAAAAGGCATTTATTATCAGAAGATTAAACGTGCCGAGATGAGTTTTAACGATCTAATTTGGCAACTTAATCGGGCCTTGCAGGCCAAAAATGGTCATCGATTAGCACAAAGTATTGCAAAAAAATATTGTGTTGCTTTAATCGATGAATTTCAAGATACCGATCCCGCACAATATCAAATATTTGATCGTATTTATAATAAGCAGCGAGTAGATACAGGTTTATTGTTTATTGGTGATCCCAAACAAGCAATTTATAGCTTTCGTGGCGCTGATATATTTACGTATTTAAAAGCAAAACAGTCGGCAGGCGAAAATAATTTTACCATGTATGTTAATCACCGATCTTCTTCTGAAATGGTAAAGGCTGTAAATCAGTTATTCGCTAATCGTCAACATCCTTTTATTTTTGATCGCATTCCCTTTTTACCTATGGAAAGTGCAACAAGAAATAATCAAAAAACGTTGATAATCAATGATCAAGAGGCAAATGCCTTAACGGCTTATCTATTACCTGAAACAATAACAACTATTACAGATTATCAAGAACATATGGCGATTTGTTGTGCTAAAGAAATTGTTTCATGGTTAACGGATAGTTCAATATTCATCTGTGATAAAGATGGCAAACGCCCTGTGATAACTAGCGATATTGCAATTTTAGTGCGCACCGGACAAGAGGCTGAAATAATTCAACAAAAACTGGCGATTTATGGGGTTAAAAGCGTTTATTTATCCAATCGAAATAGCGTCTTTTCGTCAACCGAAGCACAGGATGTGCTTTCTGTATTGCAAGCCGTACTCATGCCAGAAAATGAAGCAGCATTACGTTTAGCGCTAATGACTAGGTTATTAGGTCAAACCATGGCAGAACTTGAGCAATTGATTGATGATCAAGATCAGTGGGAAAATTTAGTAGAGGAATTTAAACAATATCAGATTATTTGGCAACACTATGGGGTATTAGTGATGTTACGTCGTTTGATGAAACGGCGACACTTAGCCGAAAATCTTTTAGCTTGCCAGAATGGCGAACGAATATTGACTAACTTCATGCATTTAGGGGAATTATTACAAGCCGCCGCGGATGAGTTAGATAGTTTACCGGCTTTAGTTCGTTGGTTGACTAAACAAATAGTCAATCCCGATTTGAATTTAGACAATCATGAACAACGTTTAGAAAGCGATGAAAATTTGGTCAAAATTATCACGATACATAAATCTAAAGGGTTAGAGTTTCCAATAGTTTGGTTGCCATTTGCGGCTAAATATCGCCCTGCTAATAGCCAATTTTATCACGATAAACATAATGATTATCAGCCAAGCTATGCGTGGTCGTTAACTGATGAAATTAAACAACAAATTGAAGATGAACATCTGGCAGAAGATTTACGATTGCTGTACGTGGCAATGACTCGCTCTGTTTATCATTGTAGTATTGGTTTAGCTTCTTTGAAAAAAAATCAATCAGCGATTAATTATCTTTTAAATGATGATTTAAAATCGATAGCCAAATTTTCAAATTTAATTGAGGTTGAATTACCTATAGTCGGTGAACAGTATATTTCACCAAAAACATCAAATAGCACCTTGTTTGCAAGTGTATTTAAGCGAAAGCTTTCGAGTTGTTGGCGTGTGACAAGTTATACTGAACTTCAAAAGCATAATGGTAGTTCAATATTGAATTATGCCATCTTCGATGATTGGGATGAATCTCAATCAGATAATCAAGCGCAACAGTTAGTGCAATTATATGATATTCATCATTTTCCAAAAGGAGCTTATGTTGGTACGCTTATGCATACAATGATGGAAAATGTTGCAGGGAATAATGTTGCTCAATTATGCGATGAAATGGTAAAAAAACTCAATTTAGACGCAATCTGGATCGATGTTTTAAGAGATTGGATGCAACAGGTGCTTAGCACAAAAGTTAATCAGCAAGGGCTTACATTAGCGCAAATATTAAGTGGAAAATGTATTCACGAGCTTCAATTTTATTTACCTATTCGTCAAGCAGTGTCTAGCTTGCAATTGGACTCTTTGTGTAAACAATATGACCCTTTATCTAAACAATGCCCAGAATTAGATTTTGAAACAGTACAAGGTATGTTGAAAGGGTTTATTGATTTAGTGTTTGAATTTGAAGGTAAATATTATATTGTTGATTATAAATCGAACTGGTTAGGTGATTCTGCTGCTTATTATCAAAAGCCCGCATTAGAGCAGGTAATGTGTGAACATCGTTATGAATTACAATATCAACTCTATTGTTTAGCATTACATCGATTTTTAAAAAGTCGTTTAGTCAATTATCAATATCAAGACCATTTTGGTGGGGTGTATTATCTTTTCTTACGGGGTATGCCCGAATACGGGATTTTTTATTGCCAACCAGCAAAACAGTTCATAGAGCAACTTGATCAGTTATTTGACGGGGATAATAAGTACAATATTTAATCTGTTAATCTTAGCACTTGATGGTTTGAGCTATTTTTTGGCGTTAAATTTTGCAGATTTTTTTGTTGGCATGTTGTTATCTAAACCGAAATACAGAAGGTATCGACTACTACCTGCTGTATTACTTATTGGTTGGTAACAGTTAAATTTTATGAACATTTAAAAACCAATTGATAACTGTAATACTTTTCGGTTAATAAAAATTCTTTATGGACATTAGGTGTCCAAGAATCATCGCCACCAATTCCCATATGAAATGCATCAATACTGACATAAGCGCTGTCTTTTGGTTGCAATAGATGTCGATGTGATGTTTTCATTAACTGTTTTGTACCATATTGATTAATATTAAATTTAAATTGATGACCCGTAACGGTTAATTGATTGAGTTGTAATTTTTTTACATCGCAACGTAAACCATTTTCACAAGGAAAAATATAAGGCGTGTAGAGTTGGGAAAAAGGTAAACACCAGTCACTAAAGATTGCCGATGTTTTACGATCTGGATAATTTTCGTGTGGACCTAATCCTAACCATTTTACCTGTTTTGGTACCTGTTTTAATTGAAATGTTAACCCTATACGTGCAGGTGGTGGCATATTATTCGCAATATCAATTTGTACTGATAAGGTTAGTTGTCCTTGCTGATCAAATTGGTATAACCATTTACTTTGAATGGCTTTTTTATTTTTTACAACATATCCATGAAGCACTTCGATAATAATTTTATCAGAAGATTCGGCCACTTTTATCCCAAAACATTGGTGTTTTAGGTCATAATAACCCGCCGATTTCCACTGCTCAACCCAAGCAAAAGGATTATTATTGCTATCAAAATCACCACTGATACCTATATCATTATCAATTGGTGCACGAATAAATTGATCGGTAAAAGCTGAAGCTAATAACGGTTTGTTTCCTTTAAACCATTGTTCTAATTGACCCGATGCTTTATTCAATTGCCAACGTTGATTTTTATAATTTATGACATAATTATCCTGATTTTCGGTTAACTTAAGCGAACTTTTATCTTGATTAATAGTCAGTAATGGAATAAAAGTGTTGGTTAACTTCCACTGTTCCCATGCGACTAGGTGCCCAGCAGCAGACCATGGCGTGGTTTTGCTTTGAATAATTTTGACTGATAAATGCAAATCTTCACAGTTAAAATCATTACCGACGTCATCACACAAAACCATTTTTATTGTGCTATTGGCTTTAATGTCCAGTTTGGTTTTGCTGTATTTTCGTTTTTTACCCTCGACTAATAACTCCCATTGTAAAACCTCATGATTGGTATGATAAAATAAATACTCGCTGGTTATCTCAATTACTAATGGTTTTTGACTTATTAGCTTAAATTGATAAGGTTGCTGTAATTTCTTAGCTTCGATTAAACTAGGATGAGCATTGCGGTCGGGGAACACTAATCCATCTAAGCAAAATTGTCTATCGTGATACGCTTCACCAAAATCCCCGCCATAGGCCCAATAACTTTCCCCCGTTTGAGTTTGACAGCGAATACCATGATCTGCCCATTCCCAAATAAATCCGCCTTGCAAACGAGGGTATTGCCTAAATGCTTGCCAATACTTATAAAACGCACCTAAACTATTACCCATGGCATGCGCATATTCACATAAAATAAGAGGCCTGTGTTCATCAGGCATTGAAATCCATTTTGTTATTGCCCATTTAGGTACCGTTGGATGCGGTTGATCTTGCTCAACACGTGCATACATTGGGCAAATGATATCGGTAGCAGCTGTATTCGCACCACCCCCTTCGTATTGTACAGGCCGCGTTGGATCATTGCTTTTAATCCAAGCATAAAGTGCATCGTGAGTAGCACCATGACCAGATTCATTTCCTAATGACCAGATTATAATTGAGGGATGATTTCGATCACGTTGTACCATGCGCGTGACGCGTTCGCTATACGCTGCAAACCAACGAGGATCATCCGATAAACGGGACATAGGAAACATACCATGCGACTCAATATTGGCTTCATCCACTAAATACAGCCCATATTGGTCACAAAGTTCATACCATCTTGGATCATTAGGATAATGACTACATCTAACTGCATTAAAATTGTGTTGTTTGATGAGTTTTATATCATACAACATCGCTTGTTCAGTGACGGCATAGCCCATATCTGGATAGAATTCATGTCGGTTTGTCCCTTTTATGAGTAGAGCTTTACCATTTAAGCAAAGCTGACCATGTTTGATTTCAACTGTCCGAAAACCGACATTGTAGGCTTCTGATTCTATCAACCCTGTTTGTTTATGGTATAAACTGATAACCACACGATAAAGATTCGGCGTTTCCGCGCTCCATAATTTGGGGCTGGTGACTGGTATATGGCAGTCTAAGCGATCGTGATATCCGCCTTTTTCGTCAACAGCATCAGTACCAATGCTTTGAGAATGCTTAGTTATTAATTTATTTTGTTGCCATAATTCAATATCAACATTGAATAAATCTTTGTTGTCATCAAGATTGACATCAATCTGTAGTGAAAGCGTGGCATTTTGATAAAGTGCATCGAGTTGGGTGTGAATTTTTATGTCTCGTAAATGTGATTTCGGTTTATTTAATAACCAGACTTGGCGAAAAATACCACTTAATCGCCACATATCTTGATCTTCAAGATAACTACCATCGCACCACTTTAATACTAATACTGCAATGCGATTTTTACCGGCCTTTAAAAAAGGCGTTAAATCAAATTCTGCCGCAATACGACTATCTTGAGAGTAGCCAACCCATTGACCATTACACCAAAGGTGAAACGCTGAGCTGACACCATCGAATATAATTCTGGTATTTCCTTGCGCCAGCCATTGTTGAGTGATATTGACATAGCGAGAATAACAGCCTGTGGGATTTTGTTCCGGTACAAAAGGTGGATTATAAGGAAAAGGATAACGTATATTGGTATAAACCGGTTTATCATAACCCTGCAATTGCCAATTAGACGGAACAGGAATAGTTGTTTTGTCTAACTCTTTTTTTAACCATGATTCTGGTACTTGATTTGGGCTATTGTAATAGCTAAAAAACCAATCGCCATTTAGTGATATAGTGGTGTCTGAATTCAGATTGTTTTTAGCGCTCTGTTTATCTCGCCAACTGTGAAATTTAGCATGTGTATCGAGTCTATTCATACTTAACACAGATAAGTTATTCCAATCATGGCGGTTAATTATTTCATTGAAAGAAGGGGTCATATACTCTCCATTTACTGTTCCGTTAACCACTATTTTTTATTTATTGTAGTTAATGACATGAGCATTAATTGTTATAAATTATAAGTAATGGGTAATTTAAAACAGTGATCTAGATAACATTTATGTAACCGAATACATCTTTTTTCTAAATGGCTAGATTGGTTTATTTTTTTTATTTGTGATTTTCGATTACATCCCTTTTTGTATATAAATAGATAACTATTACTGTGATATAGGTCACAGCTTAGACATTTAATTTATTTATCACTATTTTTATTTGTTATATTAAAAAACGATAATTATTCTTCAAAGGATTGTTACCGCTGTGTAACGGGCAAAACCTAAAGAATAGCCATAAATAGCTATTCTTTAGGTTTTTTTTTGCCTCGAATTTACGAGGCTTCATTATGTTTTATAAAATAATGAGTAGGTAAATATGAAATATTTAACAAATAAGGTTGTAAAAGTCATAGCCAAACTAAAACAAATTGCGTTAATTACGATGTTAAGTTTATGCTATTTGCCAAATGTTATGGCTGCAACGTCAGAAGAGTTAGAAGCAAGGATAACAATTTTAGAACAGAAGTTACTAGAGATCAGTAAAGACTCAGCGGATTTAAAAAAGCAACTTGTTGAATCAAACAAGCAAATTGCTCAATTAAATAATAATATTCAAAAACAACAAGTCGTTATTAACAATCAACAAAAACAATTAAAAAATCAGACAGCATCACTCACCAATTCTAAAAAATCGGCTAGTTCACCACAAATTAATGTCAATAATAGCGTAAGTGATAATCAAATTGTGTTAGTTAATAATGTTAAAACTTCTTCTGCATCAGACGAAGATGGTTCTGCAAAAAAATCTTTTACTCTATCTGAATTTAAAGATTATATTAAAGATGAAATTGGATTTTCTTATAACGGTTATTTCCGTGGTGGATGGTCAACATCGAATAATGGTAAACCTAAAAACTATGCTGAAGGTGCGTTAGGTCGATTCGGTAATGAATATGGCGGTTGGTATGATCTTATTTTTAAACAAAAAGTTTATGATCAAGATGGGCGTAGAGTCGATGCTATTGTCATGATTGATGGGAATGTGGCAACCAATAAGGCAGCGGGTTTATTTAATACCCAAGATGATAATATTATGCAATTCTCTGATATTTATTTAGCTACTAAAGGATTTGTGCCTCGTTTCCCTGATGCAACATTATGGATTGGTAAGCACTCTTTACCTTACAACGAAATTCAGATGCTTGACTGGAAAACGCAAAAAACACCTGCTGGTGGTGGGGTAGGGATTGAAAATCTTGCCGTTGGTATTGGTGTACTTGATTTAGCTTTAGTTCGAGCTGATGTGAATGTAAAAAGTAAAAAAGCTGATGTGGTTGGTGTTGATGAAAATGGCAATCAGATTACTAGGCATAAAAAAGAGGACGTTGATCTTAATGAAATCGAATTACGTTATCATAACATTCCATTGTGGAAAGATGCGCTGTTTGGCATAAATGCACGTTATTCAGCACCGAATAAATCCAAAATTCAAGGCAATGTAGAAGTCAAAAATGCATGGCTTGGTAGTTTTGTATTACGTCAGAATGAATTTTTTGCTGGATTCAATCAGTTTACACTACAAGCAGCGACAAATTCGGTTGCTTCACAATTAGCCAACATCAATACTAATAATCCAGAGTTTGCAGCTAATGCTGATAATGATTATATTGGTGAACATACTGGGGGTAAAGCTTATCGCTTGGTTTCTGAAGGTGAAGCTTATTTAGCCGATAATGTTATTGTTGCCCATGCATTGGCACTAACTACGGGTAATGATGTTTATTCTTATGATCTCCATCGTGCTCATACCAATTTTTCTAGTTTTAAATCAGCGGTAAGACCTGCATATATATGGGATACCTATAACCAGAGTGGTGTTGAGCTTGGCTATTTTAGACAGAAAAATAAAGCTAATAGTCAAACTTACGTTGAGGAAGGCTATAAAACAACGCTTTATCATTCTTTCAAAGTCGGACAAAGTATTTTATCTTCTAGACCTGATATTCGTTTTTATGTTTCATATATTGAATCATTGCAAAATGATATTAGTAAGTTTGATTTTAATGGTAAGCATCACCAAATTAGTTTTGGGGTACAAACAGAGGTTTGGTTTTAGCTAATATCTTTTAATCGAGAGGGATAATACAATACGATTATCTGAGCTAATAGTATGCATCAAAAATCATTAAGTAAGCTCAGATAAGTGGTGATTATCCTCTATTTTTGATAGTGTTGATAAACTAAGATGTTATTGGTCGTTAATAATCATGTTATTTGATCAAATTGACAGAATAACGTTTAGTTAGCGTAGGTATAAATATATTAACTAAATTAGCAGGTGGCGCTTCACCTTTAGCAAGTTTCAATGCTAATTCAGCCGCTTGTTCTGCCATCGTTTGTAATGGATAACGGATAGTTGTTAATTTAGGGTGCAAGTAGCGAGCAAGAAGTAAATCATCAAAACCTATAATAGAAATCTCGGTTGGAATTTTTATATCATTATCATATAACACTGACATTGCACCAGCGGCCATAGAGTCATTATAACAAGCTATAGCGGTAATTTGACGATTGCGTTCGAGTAATGTCATCATAGCTTGTTCGCCACCGACTTCGTTAGGTGAGGCAAAAGCTATAAGTTTTTCATCAAGCTCTATATTATATTCAGCTAAAGCATCTTTATAGCCTTGCAAACGGTCAGATGCATCCGAGATATCATGGTTTGAACATAAATAACCAATTTTAAGATGGCCATGTTGAATTAAATGCTTCACCGCTAAATAGGAACCATAACGATCGTCGAGTGCAATACACCGTTTTTCAAAGCCGCTCACTACCCGATTGATTAATACCATTCCTGGCACTTGCTGCATTAATTTTTTTAATATACTGTCGGGCAAAACCTTAGCATGAACAACTAATGATGAACAGCGATGTTCGATAAGTTGCGTTATTGCATTATATTCTTGATCATGTTGATGATAGCCATTTCCAATTAATAAAAAATTACCTGTTCGATGAGCTACTTTGTCAACGGTACTTACCATCTCACCAAAAAAAGGGTCGGAAACATCGGCAACAACAATGCCTATGGTATTTGAATTTTGTTGGGATAACGCGCGAGCATTGGCATCAGGATAGTAATTTAATTTTTCCATAGCTTTTTTTACAATTTCACGTGTATTTTCGCTAACATTGTTTGCATTATTAATAACACGAGATACTGTTGCCACTGAAACTTTGGCTAATCGTGCAACATCTTTTATTGTCGCCATAAAACTACCTTTTAATTGATTACTACTAATTATTTATATCCATATTTGATACTTTATGTTTGTCCATATAGAGTTTCGTAAGATTACCAATGATTCAAGCAAAAGGGCTCGCAGTTTGGGAGAAATCCTGTACTTAAAATCTTTAAGTGAATTCAGTATGTAATACTCTGAATATATGAGCCAACGCATTATAATACGAGAAAATTTTGCTTTTGCCAATTGCTCTCTGGTTTGTCGAATCGATTCAGTTTAAATATATTAATTAAGAGGGATTTGTGCTGTTGAAATCCCTCTTGAATTGCTAAAAAATTAAGCCTCTTTGCTAAACAATTTATACCGATGTGATCTTGATTAGCATTGCAGTTGCAGGATCTAGTACTGGTAGGGGTAAACCAATATTCATTAACCAATCGCCCGATAACGTTGTGCTTTTTACCATCCAATTAGGTAGGGCTTTCATGACATGTCCATTCACTTTAGGATCAATATTATTAGGCATGTCAAGAATCTCAATGTGATAATCTTTATCTGGTAATAAACCCGCTAAACGTAAATTACCACTCAAAGCATAAGTCGGTAAAATAAGTTGTGCAATTATAAAAGCGGCCTCGGTTTGGTCTTGGCTAACCACACCATAACTTTGCATGGCTTGATTATCATCAACATCTAACCGAATAAAATTGCCCGAATGGAGCAATGAACGTAATTGTTTATGTAATTTTATATAATTAGCAAATGATAGTTTTTCTTGTTGTGATTCTTTTACAGGATCGAGTTCTACCCCCATATGGCCAAATAGTGCAGTTAAACCACGTAAATTCATATCAATTTGCCTATATGTGGTGTGACATAGCGCTCCACCAATATGGGCTCCTATTACTTCTGGTGGGAAAAAATAACTCATGCCGCGTTGAATTATTTGTCTATCTAATGCATCGTTGGAATCCGATGCCCAAAAACGTTGAGTACGTTTTAATATTTCATAATCAATGCGACCACCGCCAGATGAGCAAGATTCAATTTCGACATTCGGAAATTTTTTTTGCAAAATATCAAGTAACCGATAAACAGCTTTAGTTTGGCCAACTATAGCCGGATGACCATTATGACCCGCTTGTACGATTTCTCTATTCATATCCCATTTTATGTAGTCTATGTCGTAACTTCCAAGTAACCAGGTTAATCTTTCGAGCAAATAGTCAAAAACATTTGGATTTTGTAAGTCTAGTACATATTGATGACGACCTTCAGGTTGTTGATAACCTTGAAGTTCTAATAGCCAGTCAGGATGGGCACGATATAGATTAGAGTTTTTGTTAATCATTTCAGGTTCAACCCAGATACCAAATTCCATACCAAGGTCTTTAACATGTTTAATGACTGGTTCTAAACCATTTGGATATTTGCGCTCATCAAGATACCAATCGCCCAAGCCTTGATAGTCATCATCGCGATGACCAAACCAGCCATCATCAATAATGAAACGTTCAACACCTATTTGAGCTGCTTGTGTTGCCATTTTCATAATATAATCGGGATTATGATCAAAAAAGATGCCTTCCCAAGTATTAAGATGAACAGGGCGTGGTTTATGAGCAGAAAACTTAATAATATTGGTTCGTAAGAATTGATGAAAGTGCTGACTCATTTTATTTAAACCTTGATCACTATAGGTTGCATATAACCATGGTGTACTTACTGTTTCGCCTTTAGCTAAAGATATTTCGCCCGCCAGGTAAAGTGCTTCGGCTTGAATAAAACGTTTTCCATTGCTTTTGACGGCTACCTGTATGCGGTGGTTTCCGCTCCAACCTAAATGGATACCCCATACTTCTCCTGTTTGTTCCTTAAAACCACTTGTACCGACAATCATGCCAGGAAAATATTCATGTGAAGTTCTTCCTCGGCGATTCTCTTGTAAGTATCCGCAATGTTCAATTTTAGTGCGATGTGGAAAAAATTCTTTAATCCAACGACCATTAAATGCCATTAATTCCTGCGCCCGTTCAGGTATAGGTAAGGTTACTGACAAACGATTCACTTGATAAGGCTGCTCTGCTAAATTGGTTAGGCTATTTTGACATTGCAAAACACCACTTTCATCTAAAATGAGTTGGCTAGTTAAACGAAGCTTGGCAATATCATCTTCACTAATAATAGTAATATTGTTATTGTTTTTTTTGACTTCTTTAGTGATAAATACTGGAGACCAATCTTTGCCATTCCGATGTCCTTCAAGCCCGGGTGTACTAAAGTTACCTAACCCTTCTTCAGGACAAAGTGTGAATGGAACATCAATATCTAGGCGTGAATTAGGTACGGCAGGGGTAAGCATATCGATAGAATTGATATTTAAATTTTGTAATCGTTTTCCAAAATAACAGATTTCAGCATAAGGTTGCGTGCGTAAAATTATATCTAAGTTATTATTGCCAAGATGGTAATTCATGTTTTCTCCAAAATTGATTACTAAAACAATTCTTATACAGTAATGATAATTTAATTAGAAGGATATTATTAATTTTTTGTTTTGTGATTAAGATCTCATAAAATGTAATCGTTTTCATTTTTTTGGGTTATTAACTTCATTCAAGTAAGATATATTATGAAATGATTATGCGAAAAATTCATTTTTTATGCTATTATGAACCAATGTTGGGTGAATAGATTAAATATCATGAAAAAACATAATATTATTGCTGTCGTTTCTTTTTTAAGTTGTGCTTTTAACGCTTATGGTGTAGATAAATATATCACCGATGACGTTGATGTTTACTTGCGTCGAGGTCCGGGGGCACAATATGCTTATTCAAATTCAGCAAAAGCGGGCGAAAAAGTCATTGAACTTGAAAAAAATAGCGATGGTAAATATACCAAAATTCAAGTCAATAATGGTAGTGTTGCATGGATTGAAACAAGTAAACTTAACGATCAACCGAGTTGCAAAGAGCGACTGCCTTCTCTCGAATCTGAACTTGCCCAGTACAAAAGTAAAGCTGATAATGCCGATCAGTCTCAACAAGATGTGGCTAATCAATATGTGCAAAAATTACAAGATGCAAACACTTTAATTGAGTCTTTACAAAATAAAAATACTGAGCTTGAAAACAAACTTAAGCAGCAAAATAGTCAACTTGAGTCAATGCTCAATCAAGTGGATGATAAACGCCGTGATCTGATTATCACTTGGTTCACCTATGGCGGACTCGTTGCTGGTGGAGGCTTAATTTTAGGTTTAATTTTACCATTAATTATGCCACGCCGTAGAAAAGATCGTTGGATGCGTTAAATGTCAAAGATCTATCTTGTCGGCGGCAGTGTTCGGGATAGATTATTAGGATTACCTGTAGTCGATCATGATTGGGTTGTTGTTGGTGCAACACCCGATCAGCTCCTTGCTTTAGGTTACCAACAAGTTGGTAAAGATTTTCCTGTATTTTTACATCCTACTACTAAAGAAGAATATGCTCTAGCGCGTACTGAACGAAAGTCAGGTAACGGTTATACTGGTTTTATTTGTGATTTTGGGTCAAATATCACGTTAGAGCAAGATCTTATTCGTCGCGACTTAACAATTAATGCGATAGCGATGGATGAGCAAGGGCATATTGTCGATCCTTATAATGGTGTAAGTGATCTCCATAATAAAATACTACGTCATGTATCTTTGGCTTTTCGGGAAGATCCTTTAAGGATATTACGCATTGCTCGCTTTGCTGCTCGCTATCACCATTTGGGATTTAAAATAGCGCCAGAAACGTTAATTTTGATGAAAGAAATGGTTGATGCTGGCGAGGTGTCATATTTAACTCCTGAACGCATTTGGAAAGAGACAGAAAAAGCATTATCGACTCAGCATCCACACATTTATTTTCAAGTACTCAACCAATGTGGTGCGCTTGCTGTGTTATTTCCGCAATTAATATTGTCACAAAATGTTGTTGATGCGTTAGCTAGATCTGTTGAGTTAACTGCGCTATTAACGGTTCGTTTTGCAATATTATGTGCCCAGATGCCGACTAAGCGAAGTGTTGAATTGTTATGTCAAAAAATAAAATCACCTACAAGTTTTTTAAAGATAGCTGTTATGGTTCAGCAATATGGTAAAGTTGTTGAAGATATAAAGCAGTTGACGGCAGAGCAGGTTATCCATTTACTAAATAGTATTGACGTTTGGCGTAATCCCCAACACCTTGAACAATTAATTATTGCAAGCCATGCATATTGTAAACAAGAACCATTTTTGCAAGCTCAATACTTAAATGAAGCTTATAATGTTGCCAATAGTGTTAACGTGCAAAATATTATTGCAGATGGTTTTGTTGGTAAAGCTATTTATAATGAATTACAAAAAAGGCGAATTGAAGCGTTATTAAACTGGATTTGATTGCATCTTAATCAATCGTCATTTTTTTTCAAAATATCTAAAAAAAAGGGTTGACGATTTGGCTTAAGACAAGCATAATGCGCCTCGCAGTGTTGGTTATGACGTTGCGAATGAGATGGCTACGTAGCTCAGTTGGTTAGAGCACATCACTCATAATGATGGGGTCACAGGTTCGAATCCCGTCGTAGCCACCATTAAGGTTAAGTAATACTTTTACCGGAAGTATACAGTGCGGGTGTGGCGAAATTGGTAGACGCACCAGATTTAGGTTCTGGCGCCGCAAGGTGTGTGAGTTCAAGTCTCTCCACCCGCACCATTTTAATCTTAGTATCTATCCTTTATTGGGGTATAGCCAAGCGGTAAGGCAGCGGGTTTTGATCCCGCCACTCCCAGGTTCGAATCCTGGTACCCCAGCCATTCCAATCTGCATATTTTTGATATCTCACTCTTTTGTATTTTATTGTTAATCATATCGATTTCTAAATTATTCATATGCGGGTATGGCGGAATTGGTAGACGCGCTAGATTCAGGTTCTAGTTCCGAAAGGTGTGCGAGTTCAAATCTCACTACCCGTACCAGATATCATTTTCACACTATAGTGGGGTATAGCCAAGCGGTAAGGCAGCGGATTCTGATTCCGCCATTCCAAGGTTCGAATCCTTGTACCCCAGCCACTAAATTTTTATAAAACAATGAGTTAAACGTATATAATTGCATGGTTAATTATAGCAACTATAGCTTATGGCGGTAAAATGACTGTGGGCTTTCTTGGTCAGAAAAAAGACCGGAATAACCGGCCTTGTTTATTAGCTTTTAAAGAAAGTCAATTCCACACATTGAAGCCGCACGTAAAAAACGAATAATACCTTTATCGGGAATGCACGGCAATTTTCATACCATCTTTTTCCGCAACTAGCTTATGAATTGATTCATCTTTATTACAATATACCGCGATTAAAATACCGTTAAGAGCCATTCTTGAAATGTAATGTGAAAATTTAAATTTTTTTTAATTGTTTACCTTTTTACACCCCAGAATCTGCCGAGTTGTTTCTTAACTCTGGATATATAATATAATGGGGAGGTTATTAGTCAGCAATTATTTTAATTTTTTAATTTTTCTTTTAAAAGTTTTAGACCTTCAAATATTGCCGCTTTCTGGGTACCACAAATTGCCGCCAACTCTTTTAATAGTGAGCTCTCATCTTCTGTTAAATATGTACCAGCCAGTCGAGGACGCCCCGCATTCCTGTCTCTATATGCTTGCTCATTTTTGCGTTGTCTTTCTCTATTCATAATTTAACTCCGAATCTATACTGATATAGCAATCGTCCCCCACTTTTGATTGAAAGCGATATACATTAATTTTTTTACTATTACATGTCATTAGTAGCAAATGTTTATTATCAAAATCTTGATTGTATAATTGCCAAAATGCCATTTTTGCAACATCAAAATTAGTCGTATTTGTACGAGTGTGAAGGAGTATTTCACTGCCCCCTTTTCGTTGTTTTATCACATAAATTCTATATGTTTTTAAATTCTCAGGTGATGCCATCCTCTGCCCCTTAAATCATTGTATGTATCTGTTGTGCTACGATATTTGTGCCCCAGCAATACTTGTATATTAACTCCCTGATCTCGGTATAATCGTTCTGCTAGTGAGCGTATTTCAAAAAAATTGGCGGGTCATAGTCTTCCCAATATTTTGCGGGGAAAATTGTATCACATAATTTACACAAATTACGATTAAGCCGCCAGTATTGGACCGGCTTACCATTTACTTCGATAAAGCATTCATTGCCGCCACAATTCAAAATCGCATCTTCAATGCACATATTAACTACATTTAAAGTTAAATTCGGCGGTAACGCAATTTTTGCTCCGTGTTTGATCAATTTTTTTTCGCCATATGTAGTAGTCACATATTTACGCCCTTTCGTTTGATGAATAAATAAATGATTATTTCGAACAAAAAAATCTTTTTTATTATTCCGCAGCGCAAAGCGCAGTATGTGCGAATTGTCAGTTTAAGCCGAAAGTTAACTGTGTAACTTAATAAGTTGTAGTGAGCCTGGGCACCACTTTTATAAATTGGTAATAGCATCGTTAATATTGGGCTATAGAGCTTGATATTTAAATGTCTGGATTTTATTTTCTATCTTGTGTAATTATTAAGAATGTTATTTATCGGCTAACTGTTGCAAGCTTGATTGGTTACTTGGTAAGGTTAATCAATAATAAATGGGTCATCCATTCAAGTTCATATGGTTGCCGGCAACAATTTTCTGTCGAATTAGAGTTTTTTCAAGCAAATTGCTGGAGTATCACTTGGATAAGTTACAGTGAAATTTCAATTATCAATTGTTTGTTAAGATAAACGGTAGGATGACGTTCAAACAAAATTAACTGAGTTATTCTTTCGATTGAATTTTAATAATTGATAATATTGGTTCATTATCATAGTGTATCAAAATAAATAAAGTTTCTTTTATTATGGTTGAGTGCTGTATTGAATTAGCGTGGTTCAAGAGTGGCAAAAGTAGGGCATATCTCGTTAAATAAATGGTTTGTTTGGACATCTAAAGTTGAAGTGAAATTAAACAATACATAAATTAACTTATAAAGCGAACTGTATTGTCTTATCTTTAATTTAAAAAGCTAAATAAAGGATTGTGAAATAGGCTCAAATCAATTAAGTGTTTAGATTGTGTAATAAAGAGGGAATAAAATCTGTTAATAAAAAATAAGTTTTCGATTTGCTAGAATATAAAGATATTGATATTTTGATAGTTATTTTTATCATTAGATGTATTCCACATGCATAATTTATATAGCATGTGGAATACGTATAAACTATAACGTATTATTTATATAAGTTTACATATACAGTTTGTGAAGTGCCTTTTGTATTTGCAGATACTTCTTTCACATAATAGAAATGTGCACCATTAGCAATTGCTTGTTTTTGAGCAGCAGCACTGATTTCAGCTGTATTGTTGAATGAACCATGGAAACTAATAGTGTCATATGGTTTCATTTTTTTGAATGCATCGCTGCTGATTTCGTAAGCGTCTTCACCTTCAATTGCTTTAGTCACGATGAAATCTCTTGCTACAGCATCTTTTTTGTATAATGCAACATCAATATCTTGTGCTTGATTTTTTACATCAGCAGGTGCAATTGAATACACATAGAAAGCATATGCATTTTTTTCTGCTGCTAATTTACTTGCTGCATTCATAATATCTGAAGTGTTGTTGTAATTACCTTTAAATTTAATCACTTCAAATGGTAAGTAGTAAAGTGCTTTCGCACGAGGATAAACAACAACACCATTTTGAGTCACTTCTTCTTTTTTAACTGCAACAGGTTCTTTTGATTGATAAATATCAGCATAAACGATTGCTTGATCAGCTGAATCACTAGTTGTTGCACTTTCAATTGATTTAATATGATAGTATTTAGCACCTGCTTCATCAGCTGCACGAGAAATATCACTTGCCGCATTATCTGCTTGTAAATATTTACCTGTTACTGAGATTTCTTTAAGTGGGATTAAATTACTGCTTTCTTTAGCTGTTAGTGGTTCTGCTGCATACAAGCTTGCAACTGGTAGTGATAACAATAGTGCTAATGCAACAGATGATTTTTTAAAACGTTTCATGATAATTTCCTTCATTTTTATTTATTGAAATTAGAATTAAATTTAACGCTTTTTTTAATTTGCAAATTCATGACATCACTTATAGAGCAAATGGAATATCACGTACTCTACGGTATAATGCCTTAATCTACTTATTACTAAATGCGTTTAGACATAAAGCTTTTTCACTGAATAATTATAAAATAGCTTTTTTCTTTCCTATATATGTATGAATTTTAAGATAATTCTCAAGATATTTATAGTGGAAAATAAAACTTCATAGCACTTTTTGCTAAAAATGCAACAAATTGCTAACAATAGTTAATTTAAAACGATACAACAACTTTTTGAATTACTTGGTTATTTTTGAAATTTAAACAACTACCTGAATTTGATGAATAAAGTTATTCAATATTTGAGCTGTTAATCCCCAAATAATATAATTATTATATTGGTAAAAGTAAACTAAATGTTCTGATCTTTTCTGCCATTTTTGAGGGCGATTAGGCAATAAATGAAAAGGAAAGTCTTTGCCAAGTTTATGGCCAACTTCGACGGTAGCTTGGCTAGGACTGTTGTTGATAAACCAATTAAGCGGTACGGTAAAAACTTCTTCAACTTCATCAGGATTAAGGATAAAGTTATCTATAGATTTGATTTCACCGACAAAAGGGTAAATAGTCATAGCAAAATTTGCGATAAATTTAGGTAATTGTCCTAAAATAGTTATTTGTGTGGGTAAAATACCTAATTCTTCGCAAGTTTCACGTTTGGCTGTATATTCTGGATTACTATCGTCTACCTCTACTCGCCCACCTGGAAAGCAAATATCACCAGGTTGCCATTTCAATGTTTTCGAGCGGACTTGAAACAGTAAATGCAATTGATTATTGACCTTAACAAGCGGTATTAAAACTGCTGCTTTTTGATTCATTTCGTTTGCTATCTTATCTGTTTTCAATAAGTTAGCTATCTGTTCTGTTGTGATCATAATATTTATTTAGTTTTGTTTTTAAATTTACGCTGTATTTACGTTATAATATGAACATGGTAGATTGAAGTTGTTTGTTAGTAGTACACGTGGTTCACCTTGATAATGTCATGCAATATTATATTAACAACATAAAAAAAGAACTTAAAGATCTTGCTTTACTAAAACATAAAAGAGCACTCGATGGTATGTCCTTAGAGTTCCAACGTGTTTTTACATTGTTGCCTGCGCTTTTTCATTTTCATCATCCGGCTTTGCCTGGCTATTTAAACGAAGATACCCCGATGGGCATTGCTTGTTATCAAGCTTCTGATAAAGTTTTTGCTCAGTTAAAAAATGAATTTAATTTTAATCTTCCACAAGCATTTAATAAGGCAGATATTTCCGCATTATATTCAATGGGCAGTACTTGCTCTATCGGCCAGTCAGTAACGTCAGATCTTGATATTTGGATTTGTATTGAAAATAATTTATCGGCAGTTAGAAAATCGTCATTACAAAAAAAATGCCGATTGATTGAACAATGGGCAAAAGAGCTTGGAATAAAATTAACATTATTTGTTGTTGATGTAGATCGTTTTATTAATCAACATCATGAATGTTTAATGGGCGAAAACTGTGGTTCTGCTCAACATATTTTATTATTGGAAGAGTTTTATCGATCAGCTAATTTACTTGCAGGCAAACTATTATTGTGGTTTGCTGTGCCCGCAAATTTAACCGTGAATAATACAACCTATCCTAGCTATGAAAAATGTATTGAAGCGTTAGTTGAACAAAAAATAATTGAACGTGATCAATGGATCGATTTTGGACCTTTAACTGGGCTATCGGCAGAAGAATATTTTGGCGCCAGCTTGTGGCAACTTTATAAAAGTATTGATTCACCTTTTAAAGCGGTATTAAAGACATTATTACTTGAAGCCTATTCGTGGATATATCCAGAAAACAAACCTATTGCTTATCAAATGCGCGATTTGATACAAACATTTAAAAGCGATGAAGGGTGTTATCTTGATTCTTACTATATGCTATTGCAACGAATCAGTAACTATCTAATTGAAATTAAAGATTTCTCGAGATTAAAATTAGTAAGAACGTGTTTTTACCTAAAAGTTAATGAAAAATTATCTATTGCAAATTCTACGCTATCGTGGCGTCGTAAAGTACTTGAAGATTTGGTAAAGCAATGGAAATGGGATAAATCATGTTTTGCTAAACTCGATACCAGCGATACTTGGAAAATAGAACAAGTTCGTGAAATACATGAAGTTTTACTGCAAACTATGATGACGGGGTATCGTAACTTACTTAATTTTGGTCGCCGTAATAATTTGGATTCTTTAATTAGTCCCCAAGACTTAGCAATATTAACACGTAAATTGTATGCTTCATTTGAAGTATTACCGGGTAAAATAACCACATTAAAGCTTAACATTTCTCATAATTTACAAGAAGAGGCGTTAACCTTTATTCATGTTAAAGAAGATAGAATAAATCGAGCTGGTTGGTATGTTTATAAACAAAAACCAATATTGGATCAAATTATTGGTCACCAATATTTAGAATATAGTAAGTATTTAGTTAAGCTGGTAAGTTGGTGTTACTTTAATCGTTTAATCTCAGACTCTACTGAATTTTATTATCACGATGGCGAGGATCGGGATAAAGCAAAAATAACCAAATTTATTGATGACCTAAAAGAATATTTTCCTATTGATGTGCCAGCAGCAACCGAAGAGCAATTGTATGGCCCATGTGAAATCCGACATTTAGCGATCATCTTGAATTTAGAAAATGATCCAACTACTCAATGTGAATTAGACCATGAAATTAATACTAATATATTAAATTATGGTAAAAAAGAGTTAAGTTTAGTGGGATCGGTTGATTTGCTTTATCGCAACTCATGGAATGAAATTCGCGTTTTGCACTTTAGTGGTACATTATGTGTCCTTGAAGCCATAAAAGCATTACTAAACCGAATGCATAAAGATGCGGATTTACCCAATTCAATGGAAATTTTTTGTTACAGTAAATATTTTAGTGTTGAAATTAAAAAACAGATTAAAAAATTAATGGATGACTGTGTCGAATTACGTTTGACTACCACTATCAATAATTCGACTCAAGTTAAACCATTAAGAATTGATGGAGCATCTTGGTATTTATTTTTTGAACGTTTAGGTGTTTCATTCCATCAATTTGAAAATGCTATCGACTTTTATGGTGCGGTATCGAATAACAAAGTTCAAGGTAGGCCTTTAAACATTTTAGATGAAACCAATGAACTCCCAAAAGAAATTGACAGTGTAGCTTATCAAGGCATCATACAATTCTTTTTTGAAGATACCCAAACAGGTTTTGATCTGTATATTTTAAATGAACATAATCAGATCGAGATCTATCGCAATTGTAATGGTAATAAAGAAAATATGGTCAAAGCAATCAACGATTTTTATGTTTTGTCTGATGATCGCTTTACTTTTACTACAAGCAGCTCTGTTAATTTTAATCTTCCGCAATTCTATCAAATTACCTACAGTGATAATGGGGATCGTGAGATCTTTTTATTAAATTAATCGATCTCAATTAAAAATTAATGTAAAAAAATTTGAGAAACACATTACGTTTTAGTATAAAAAAGAGTAAAAAAGTAATTTTAATAGGTAAATTTTTAAAATTTCTATTAAAATGTGGGAACTTTTTTTAAATTTAAGAATCTAACTGTTTGTAAGCGCAATTTTGGGCCACATAGCAGTTATTAACATAATGAGGAATGGCCTGTAATGGGGGAGAAAGTAACAGACCAAGTATTAGTTGATCGTGTATTAAACGGAGATAAAAATGCGTTCAATTTGCTTGTACTACGTTATCAAAATAAACTCGCTCATTTGGTTTCTCGCTATGTTTTAGCTTCAGAAATACCTGATGTTGTGCAAGAAACTTTTATTAAGGCTTATCGATCGTTAAGTCTATTTAAAGGTGAAAGTATATTTTATACGTGGTTGTATCGAATAGCAGTTAATACAGCAAAAAATTATTTAATTTCTCAAGGACGACGTCCTCCATCTTCAGATATCGATGCAAGTGAGGCTGAAGGATATGAAGGTGCAGATTCGTTAAGAGATTTGGACAATCCAGAAAGTTTAGTCCTGTCAAAAGAGGTTGAAAAAGTTGTATTTGACGCTATCGAAGCTTTGCCTGATGATTTAAGAACGGCTATTACTTTACGGGAAATAGACGGTTTAAGTTATGAGGAAATTGCTGAAATTATGGATACACCAGTTGGAACAGTGAGATCACGTATTTTTAGAGCGCGTGATATTATTGATGAAAAGATTAAACCATTAATAAATGGTTGAAATGAATTAATAATAAGCAGTGATAAATTTAAGGTATCTATTATGCAAATAGAACAAAAAGAGCAACTTTCATTACTCATGGATGACGAGTTAAACGACGATCACTTCATTGATGCTGTATCAAAAGATGAAAGTTTACAAGCATGTTGGCATCGTTATCACATTGTAAGATCTGCAATGCGTGGTGAATTGCACGATAGTTCATTGACGTTAGATATTTCAAATCAAGTCGCAAAAGCAATCGCTGCTGATAATTTATATTTACCTCTACCAAATCAACCTGATCAAAATAACGTTGATATTCCCAAAGCACAAAATCTTATTTGGCTTCGAATTAAAGATTGCTTAGGTAAAGTAAGTCAGGTTGGACTAGCAGCCTGTGTGACTTTAGCGATTATTGCAGGCGTTCAATATCACCAAGGGCAATCCGATGATTCCAACGGTTCGCCAGTCTTAAATACTGTACCCATTGGGGTAAATGTCGCGCCAGTTGGTGGTATACAACAGCACAATGATCAACAACTAATTGAAAAAAGACAGTATGATAAAATTCGACTGTTGGTCCAAGATTATGAATTGCAAAAAAGGCTCAATGCGTACTAATTTTATATGAATTTTTCATTTTATTTAACTAAGTGCAAAATCAAACAGAGTATAATGATTATTGTTACTCTGTTTTTTATGTTGTTTGCATTATCTGTTTTTGCTGCTGATACCGATAAAGCGGTAAATTTGTTAAATAAAATGAGCAAATCTGTCCAAACAAATAGTTATCAAATCCATTTCCTTTCACAAGATAAAGATCAGTATGTCACTACCTTTGAATATAGCCATTTAGGGGCTTTACAAAAAGAGGAGGTCAAAGCGCAATTGCTTTATCTTGAAGGTCCTGCAAAAGAGATTATTTTACACAATAATATTACCAGTTATTTTCAACCTGATAGTGCATCTTTTTCTATTACCAGCCCTCGTATAACCGAAGCCTTCCCAGATGTCATTTATAATGATTTTACTAAACTTACTGATGTATACGAATTTGTGAAGTTAGGTAAAACTAGAACGGCCAATCGCAGTGTACAGCTAATAAAAATGATAGCTAAAGATAAAGATCGCTATAGCTATATTATTTGGATAGATGACAAGAATTTTTTACCGATACGAATCGATTTACTTGATCAAGATGGTGAGATTATCAATCAATTCAAAGTAGTAGATATCGATGAAGACTTTGATCAGAAAAAAATGAAAGATTATATCGATAGCCGTACTTATCCTATCTTATTATCTATTGAAAAACAGAACAATATGTTAGATGCATGGCGATTAGCTTGGTTACCAAAAGGATTTAAAGAAGTTGCTGCTTATAATGTCAATTTTTACAATTCTGATATTGCAACCAAACTTTTTTCGGATGGCGTATTTTCGTTCACAGTAAATGTTTCTTCTGATTCATCAAATCAATCAAACCAGCTTATCCAACAAGGTGGACGTACAATTTTTTCAACAAATATTGGTAACAAAAATATTATTATTATTGGTAACTTGCCTAAAACTACCATTGAGCGAATTGCTCAAAATATTGTTGAGAAATAGCTGCAAACCTTTCGATAAGACTATGCTTAGTGGCTATTAATGTGTAGAATGTTGCTTTTCTATTTTCCGTGATTATCTAATTGCTCTATTATTTGTCAAAACCATTATTGGATAATCAACAGTATATAACTAAAATATAAACTATAATTTATTGATATGAATAAAAATATCCGCAATTTTTCAATTATTGCTCATATTGATCATGGTAAATCGACACTTTCAGATCGTATTATTCAAATTTGTGGTGGTCTTTCTGATCGCGAAATGGCAGCCCAAGTTCTGGATTCGATGGATCTTGAGCGTGAACGAGGTATCACAATTAAAGCACAAAGCGTGACATTAGATTATCATGCTAAAGATGGTCAAACCTATCAGCTTAATTTTATCGATACGCCTGGACATGTTGATTTTTCGTATGAGGTTTCTCGTTCGCTAGCCGCCTGCGAAGGTGCCTTATTGGTTGTCGATGCTGGTCAAGGGGTAGAAGCACAAACCCTTGCTAACTGTTATACTGCTTTAGACATGAACCTGGAAGTTGTCCCGGTACTGAATAAAATTGATTTGCCAGCAGCAGAACCAGAGCGCGTTGCCGCTGAAATTGAAGACATTGTTGGTATTGATGCAAGTAATGCTGTTCGATGTTCAGCCAAAACCGGAGTAGGTGTTGTTGATGTACTTGAACAATTAGTAAAAGATATTCCTCCTCCTGAAGGTGATTCTAATGCACCATTGCAAGCATTGATTATTGACTCATGGTTTGATAACTATTTAGGTGTCGTGTCGTTAATTCGGATTAAAAATGGCGAACTGCACAAAGGTGATAAAATCAAAGTAATGAGTACTGGCATGACATATAATGTCGATCGCCTTGGTATTTTTACACCAAAACAAGTTGATAAAGATTCGCTAAACTGTGGCGAGGTTGGCTGGGTTGTTTGTGCAATCAAAGATATTTTAGGTGCACCAGTTGGTGATACCTTAACCTCCGCCAGAGCTCCAGCGGATAAACCATTACCCGGGTTTAAAAAAGTAAAACCACAAGTTTATGCTGGTTTATTCCCGACAAGTTCTGACGATTACGAAGCATTTCGTGATGCACTCGGTAAATTAAGCTTAAATGATGCGTCATTATTTTATGAACCAGAAAATTCAGGTGCCTTAGGATTTGGTTTTCGTTGTGGTTTCCTTGGGTTATTACACATGGAAATCATTCAAGAACGATTAGAGCGCGAGTATAACCTTGATTTAATTACAACTGCGCCAACTGTTGTTTATGAAGTTTTAACCACATCAAATGAAATTGTCTATGTTGATAGCCCAGCTAAGCTACCAGCTGTAAATAATATTCAAGAACTTCGTGAACCGATTGCTGAATGTAATATTTTAGTGCCGCAAACTTACTTAGGAAATGTTATTACCTTATGTGTAGAAAAACGTGGTGTACAAACTAATATGGTTTACCATGGTAATCAAGTTGCACTGACTTATGAAATCCCAATGACTGAAGTTGTATTAGATTTCTTTGATAAATT
This sequence comes from Gilliamella sp. B2969, assembly GCF_026536195.1. Classification (NCBI taxonomy): domain Bacteria; kingdom Pseudomonadati; phylum Pseudomonadota; class Gammaproteobacteria; order Orbales; family Orbaceae; genus Gilliamella; species Gilliamella sp. B2969. Next base: position 62,409 of record NZ_JAFNOP010000008.1, on the reverse strand, counting down.
GAAATCAACTTCGCGTGGATATGCATCATTAGATTATAGTTTTAAACGTTTTCAGGTTGCTGATATGGTCAGACTAGATGTACTGATTAATGGTGAGCGAGTTGATGCGTTAGCTCTAATTACACATAAAGATAATGCACCTTATCGTGGGCGTGAATTAGTTGAAAAGATGAAAGATCTTATTCCTCGTCAGCAATTTGATATTGCTATTCAGGCAGCTATAGGTAATCATGTTATTGCTCGATCAACAGTCAAACAGTTACGCAAAAACGTATTAGCCAAATGTTATGGCGGTGATGTAAGCCGTAAGAAGAAACTTTTACAGAAGCAAAAAGAAGGTAAAAAACGCATGAAGCAGGTAGGTAACGTAGAACTACCGCAAGAAGCATTTTTAGCTATTTTGCATGTAGGAAAAGATTAATTAGTTGAAGAGGTAAAAAAATGGCTGGAATATTTGCCATCATATTAACGTTAGCAACATTTATAACTGGAATCTTTTGGTTTTTAGAAAAATTTAAATGGAAACCAGCAAGACAAAGAAAAGTTGAAGAAGTTCGCCAACAATGCAATGGTGAAGTTGATGGCAAAATACTTGCTGAAGTTGGAAAACCAAATGGCTGGATAGAGACGTTATCCTCATTTTTTCCAGTTTTATTTATTGTATTTGTGATTCGTTCATTTTTATTTGAACCTTTCCAAATACCGTCAGGTTCAATGATGCAAACTTTACTGGTCGGCGATTTTATTGCCGTCCAAAAGTACTCATATGGACTTAGAGATCCCATCACAAATACAGTATTGATTCCAACTGGCCACCCAAAGCGAGGTGATGTAGCGGTATTTAAACATCCAAATGTTCCACAAATGGATTTAATTAAACGTGTTGTGGGGTTGCCTGGTGATAAAATTGTCTATTCAGTCAATGATAAAAAGATATTTATTTACCCTGCTTGTCAAACAAGTGATCTCAATTGTGTTGGACAAAAAGCTCAGCCGTTAGATTTACATTACACTGAACCCAAACCTAGTGATTGGAAAGAAGTGCACAGAGAAATGAAAGCCAACCCGAATTTTTATACGCTAGAACAATATGCAAAGCAAGATATTGTCAATTCACGATCTGTGGTATCGCTTGATATGAAAATACAACAAGAAACGTTGGGCGAGCAACCTCACGATATTTTAACCACTCAAGGTTCACAAGAAGATCCAAATTATTTTTACCATCAAGACGGTCAACCTATTGCGACATGGGTTGTCCCACAAGGGCACTATTTTATGATGGGGGATAACCGTGATAACAGTGGTGATAGCCGTTACTTTGGTTTTGTACCCGAAGAAAACTTTGTTGGACGAGCAACCGCAATTTGGATTAGTTTTGAAAAACAACCTAATGAATGGCCTACTGGTATAAGATTCAGCCGTATTGGTGGTATACATTAATAACAATGATGATGAAAAAATTTAGTCAAATACAACAATCAATTGGTTACCAATTTAACGATTTATCTTTACTTGAATTAGCACTTACTCATCGTAGTGCTAATAAATTACATAATGAACGTTTAGAGTTTCTTGGTGATTCTATTTTAAGTTTTGTTATTGCCGATGAGCTTTATCACCGATTTATCAAACAAGACGAAGGTGATTTAAGTCAAATGCGAGCAAGCTTAGTCTGTGGTCAAACTTTAGCGGAAATTGGTAAAGACTTTAAGTTAGGTGATCATCTTATTTTAGGACAAGGTGAATTAAAAAGCGGTGGATTTCGTCGTGAATCCATCATTTCTGATGCTGTAGAAGCCATAATTGGTGCAATTTACTTAGATAGTGATATTGAAAATATACGTCAATTAATTTTAGCTTGGTACCAAACTCGCTTAACTGAAATTAAACCCGGCATTAAACAAAAAGATGCTAAAACCCGTTTGCAAGAATATTTACAAGGTATTCATCATGAAAGGCCATGTTATTTAATTCTTGAAGTGACTGGTGACAATCATGAACAAGAGTTTTTAATTCAGTGTAAAATTGAAAACGATGATAATCAATATTTAGGGCGTGGTTTAAGTCGCCGTAAGGCGGAACAATCCGCAGCACAACAAGCTCTCAATCAATTAGGTATAAAATGACAGAAACGATAGCACATTGTGGTTTTGTTGCCATTGTTGGCCGACCAAATGTAGGTAAATCAACCTTATTAAATCAATTACTTGGCCAAAAAGTCTCAATTACTTCGCGTAAAGCTCAAACTACACGCCATCGAATTATTGGTATTGATACACAAGGCAATGATCAAGTTATTTACATTGATACGCCAGGACTACACATTGAAGAAAAACGCGCAATTAATCGCTTAATGAATCGCGCAGCGAGTAGCTCAATAGGTGATGTTGAACTAGTTATTTTTGTCGTTGAAGGTACGCATTGGAATGATGACGACGAGATGGTTGCTAACAAGTTGAAAGGATGTAAATGTCCGGTTTTACTTGTCATTAATAAAATTGACAATGTTGTGGATAAAACGCAACTTTTACCCCATATTCAAGCAATCAGTCAAAAACTTGATTTTCTCGATGTGGTGCCTATTAGTGCTGAAAAAGGGGAAGGTATTGACATTATTAAAAGTATTGTCAAAAAACACCTACCCGAAGGTGAACACCATTTTCCTGAAGACTATATTACCGATCGTTCTCAACGATTTATGGCATCAGAAATTATTCGTGAAAAACTAATGCGATTTTTAGGTGATGAGTTACCTTACTCAGTTACTGTTGAAATTGAACAATTTAAAGTTGATGAACGCAACGGCATGTATCGTATCAATGGCTTGATTTTAGTGGAACGAGATGGTCAAAAGAAAATGGTTATTGGTAATAAGGGCGAAAAAATTAAAAAAATTGGTATTGAAGCGCGCAAAGATATGCAGTCCTTCTTTGATAACAAAGTTCATTTAGAGCTGTGGGTAAAAGTCAAAGCGGGTTGGGCTGATGATGAACGGGCACTGCGAAGTTTAGGTTATAGTGATGATTAATTATCATCACTTTAGATTAAGTAATTAAACTCATCATCGTGTTTAATTACTTAATTGATTTGACTGATTTTTATATTGTTTGTCCTTTTTCTATTTTATACGCTAAACAAACACTGTTTTTGACTTGTTCTCCATCTAGCCTTTTTAATAAAAGCTCAATTGCAACTTTTCCAATTTCAAAACGGGGTGTGATAACCGTTGCTATTTTTTGTTGATTAGCGCGACCAATTTCTAAACCATGAAAGCCTGCAATAGCAATTTGTTCAGGTACTGCAATATTATATTTTTGGCATTCAAGTAACACACCAATTGCCATATCATCATTAGTACAAAATATTCCATCAAGGTCGGGATATTGTTCGATAGCTTGGTTAAATAAACTTTTACCTAAATTAATTGAGGATATTGCATCAGGAATAATCTGCTTTGCCATCAATCCTGATTGTTTCATGGCGCGTTGATAACCATTGTAGCGTTGGCTATCACGGGCACTGGCGATAGAATTAAAGTAGATAATATTTTTTTTGCCTGAAGCTAACATTTGCATTGTCATATCAAAGGCGGCTTGTTCGTTATCAAACCCAACTTGGATATCAAAAAATTGCTGAGTTACATCCATCAATTCAACAACAGGAATATTGGCCGTTTTTAAGTACTGCAAAGTTGTTTTAGTATGGTTTTTTTCCATTAATACCAAGGCATCAATATTATAGGATAGCAAATTGATAATTTTTTCTTCTTCGATTTTTTTATCATAATTATAATTGGTAATAATGGTTTGATAATGGTGCTTTGAGGTAACAGACTCAATTCCTGCTAACACTTCTAAAAATATGTGATTTTTAAATGAAGGAATAACAATACCAATACACCTACTGCGTGAGCCCAACATGATTTGCGGTGCAAGATTAGGAATGTAATTAATTTCTTTTAAAACTTTTGCTATTTTTTCTTTGTTTTTTTCAGAGACTTGTTCTGGATTTCTCAAATAGCGACTAATAGTCATTTTAGTCACGCCGGTCAAATCTGCGATATCTTGTAAACTAATGCGTTTATCTTTCATAACCCTTTATTTTTATAGGTAAACAAGCCAGTTGAATTTAGCCATTTTACCAGTAAAAATAAAAATAAAAAATAAATCCCATTATTGCTGTACTAAATAAGAAGATAATCGTTACTATTATCTTCCTATTTTTTAATGGATAACTACTGTTTAGGGGCTTTCACACTCGCCATTAATATTACTGATAAAATCAATGCAGCTCCCATAAAAACATATGAGGCTCCAGCACTGCCAGTTGCTGCGTTTATCACGCCAACAAGCCAAGCGCCAATAAATGCACCAAGTGCGCCAAAACTATTAATTAAACCTATAGAAACCCCTGACACATTACTTGGTAATAATTCAGGGATTAATGCAAAAAAAGGACCATAAGGTGCATACATACACCCAGCAGCAATCGATAATAGTATAAAGCAGATCCAAAATTGCTCACTTCCTAATACATAAGCGGTAAAAAAAGCGATCGTTGCAATTAATAATAAAGGCCAAACAAAAAGTTTTCGGTTTTGCAATTTATCTGAATAATAAGAGACAATTAACATCATTGTAATTGCAACAAGATACGGAATGGCTGAAAGCCAACCAACAGAGACAATATCGACATTACCAGCAGATTTAATAATTGATGGCATCCACATCATAAAACCGTAAACACCAATGCTCCATAGCGCATGGACTGCACAAAGTTTAATGACATTTCCTGAACGCAAAGCCTCGCCATAATTGCGCATAGGCTTAATATTTTGCTGTTCTTTGTCCATTACCGCTTTAAAATCTGCTTTTTCTTTATCGGTTAACCAGTTTACTTGTGAAGGTTTATCTCGGACTACAATCCACCAAATTAGCGCCCAAAGGACGGCAGGCAGCCCTTCAATAATAAACATTTCACGCCAACCATAAAGATCGATTAAGTGTGCTGATACAATTGACATCCAAAGCACAGTAACCGGATTACCTAAAATTAAAAACGTATTGGCTTTTGAACGCTCAGCTTTAGTAAACCAAGTACTAATGTAGATTAACATAGAAGGCATAACGGCAGCTTCAACAATACCTAAAACAAATCGGATGATCATTAAAGATGCAATATTAGTAACCATACCGGTTAATGCAGCACAACCTCCCCATAAAATTAGGCAAATAAAAATCAATTTTCGTACACTACGTTTAACTGCGTAAATTGATCCAGGGACTTGAAAGAAAAAATAACCTAAAAAAAAGAGGGCGCCAATTAGTGAAGAGGTACTTTTAGTAATACCAAGATCATTATTAATACCGGCGGCTGCGGCAAAACCATAATTGGCTCGATCTAAGTAAGCTAAACTATAGGTAATAAAAATAATAGGCATCAATCGCCACCAACGAGAGGGGGCTAGTTTATTAGTGATATTCATATTAGTTCTCGTGATTTAATAATAAAGAAAATTGTTCAGTCGGTAAGGAGATATCGAAACCAAATACACGCATTAAATTGATAAAAAAGTGATTTGATAACGATCTCACCGTAAAAAACATCACACCGCAGATAACATACCGCCATCCACATAAAGAATATGTCCGTTGACAAAGTTCGATGCTGCTGACGATAAAAATACTGCTGAACCAATAAGTTCTTCAGGTTTTCCCCAGCGGGCAGCAGGTGTTCGTTGGCATAGCCATTTGGTGAATTCTGCATTTTCAACTAATGCTTTACACATTTCAGTATCAAAGTAGCCCGGACCAATACCATTAACTTGAATGTTGTAACGAGCAAGCTCAACACACATACCTTTAACCAGCATTTTTACCGCACCTTTTGATGCGGCATAAGGCGTAATTGTGTCGCGCCCTAATTCGCTTTGCATTGAACAAATATGAATAATTTTGCCTTGCTTGCGAGCAATCATATGTTTGGCAACCTGCTGTGATACTAAAAACACCGCTTTTTGATTAACATTAATAATGGCGTCCCAATCCGCTTCAGGAAATTCTGTAAATGGATGACGTCGTTGAATACCCGCATTATTGATTAAGATATCGATAGGTCCGATGTTTTGTTCAATATCATCAATTGCTTGTTTAACTGAACTTGAGTTCGTCACATCAAAACCAATACCGACTGCATCAATACCTTGTTGGACTAATTGTGTTGCAGCATTTTTTGCTCTTTCATCGGTAATATCATTGATGATGATACTGGCACCATATTGTCCCAACCCTTTAGCTAATAAATTGCCAATACCTTGAGCCGAACCAGTAATTAAAGCGCGTTTGCCTTTTAAATCGAATAAAGATTGCATATTTTTCTCCCTTTTTATAATAATGTTATGCATAACAGTTACGCATAACATTATTACTAAAAATAAAAAAAATAAAGTGAGCAAAGTCGCAATTGACAGGAAAATCTCAGTTATGTGATCAAGTTCAAATATTATGGTTAAAAATTTTTGATGGCTTTTTAGAAACTTAGTACTAAACATCTACCCTTGTTTTATATATAATAACCACTTCACTGACTTGGATGTAGAATATCAACTTCGGAGCCTTTCATGCAGCAGTATCGTCCTATCCGTCGCGCTTTATTAAGTGTTTCTGACAAAACCGGAATCATTGAATTTGCCAAATCATTATCAGCTAGAAAAATAGAACTCCTTTCCACTGGCGGTACCGCTAAATTGCTAATCGAAAATCAAATACCGGTAACGGAAGTATCTGACTATACGGGTTTTCCTGAAATGATGGATGGACGAGTTAAAACGTTACACCCAAAAATTCATGGCGGAATTTTAGGTCGACGTGGCATAGATGATCAAATAATGCAAAATCATCACATCGAACCTATCGATATGGTTGTGGTTAACTTATATCCTTTTGCTCAAACCGTGGCTAAAGCCGATTGTACCTTGCAAGATGCGGTTGAAAATATTGATATTGGTGGACCAACTATGGTGCGATCTGCTGCTAAAAATCACAAAGATGTGGCTATTGTTGTTGATTGTGGTGATTATGCGACAATTATTAATATGCTCGATAAACAGCAAAATTCACTGACTTTCGAATACCGGTTTAATTTGGCGATTAAAGCTTTTGAACATACCGCTAAATATGATGGCATGATTGCTAATTATTTTGGAAGACTGGTGCCACCTTATTATGGTGAAACCGATAAACCTTCTGGTGAATTTTCTCGAACACTCAATCTGCAATTTATTAAGAAACAAGACATGCGTTATGGCGAAAATGCTCATCAAAAAGCGGCTTTTTACATTGAAGAAGATATCCAAGAGTCTTCAATTGCAACCGCTAAACAACTACAAGGTAAAGCACTTTCGTATAACAATATTGCAGATACAGATGCAGCACTTGAATGTGTAAAATCATTTGCTGAACCAGCTTGTGTGATTGTAAAACACGCTAATCCTTGCGGTGTTGCGGTGAGTGATAATATTTTAACCGCGTATTTAAATGCATTTAAAACTGATCCGACGTCGGCATTTGGTGGCATTATCGCTTTTAATCGAACGTTAGATGCTAAAACAGCACAAACTATTGTTGATAAACAATTTGTTGAAGTCATTATTGCGCCATCAGTGACGCAAGAGGCGTTAGCGATTACACAAACTAAGAAAAATGTGCGTGTATTAGAATCCGGAAAATTATCAACATCATCGAAAGCCAGCTTAGATTTTAAACGAGTAAACGGTGGACTTTTGGTGCAAGAGCGTGATTTAGGCATAGTTGATGAAACTCAATTGACTGTAGTAACTAAACGAAAACCAACAGCTAAAGAACTTTCAGATGCACTATTTTGTTGGAAAGTGGCTAAATTTGTTAAATCAAATGCAATTGTTTATGCCAAGGATAATATGACAATTGGTATTGGTGCGGGGCAAATGAGTCGAGTATACTCAGCAAAAATTGCAGGAATTAAAGCGCAAGATGAAAACTTACAAGTTGCAGGTTCCGTTGTTGCCTCTGATGCTTTTTTCCCATTTCGAGATGGCGTTGATGCAGCCGCAGCGGTGGGCGTCACCTGTGTGATTCAGCCGGGTGGATCGATTCGTGACGACGAAGTCATACAGGCAGCAGATGAACATAATATTGCGATGATTTTTACCCATATGCGTCATTTTAGACACTAATAATTGAATAACAAGACAATACAATGTCACGAGAAAAGAGCGTGCTAAACTCAGTTTGCAAAAACTCAAATTTCACCTCGCTTTTTAGCTTAAAGTTTTTAAAGGATCTTTTATGAAAGTTTTAGTCATTGGTAATGGTGGGCGTGAACATGCTCTAGCTTGGAAAGTAGCACAATCACCATTAGTTTCAAAAGTCTTTGTTGCACCCGGCAATGCAGGCACTGCGCTTGAACCGAATTTAGAAAATATTAACATTAAAGCAACGGACGTTGGGGGATTGTTAAATTTTGCACAGCAAGAACACATCGATTTAACCATTGTCGGACCTGAAGCCCCATTAGTGATAGGTGTGGTAGATAGCTTTCAAAAAGCAGGATTAAAAATTTTTGGTCCAACAAAATCTGCCGCACAATTAGAAGGATCTAAAGCATTTACTAAAGATTTTCTAGCCAGGCATCATATACCTACTGCAGAGTATCAAAATTTTACCGAAGTTACTCCGGCCATTGAATATATTCGTCAAAAAGGCGCGCCAATTGTTATTAAAGCCGATGGACTTGCGGCAGGTAAAGGGGTGATTGTTGCAATGACAATAAAAGAAGCTGAAGATGCGGTGCGCGATATGCTAGCGGGAAATGCCTTTGGTGATGCTGGGCACCGAGTTGTCATTGAAGAGTTTTTAGAAGGTGAAGAGGCCAGCTTTATTGTCATGGTTGATGGTAAAAATGTTGAACCTATGGCAACGAGCCAAGATCATAAACGTGTTGGGGATGGTGATGTTGGTTTAAATACTGGTGGTATGGGCGCTTATTCGCCCGCCCCTGTTGTTACTGATGAAGTTTTCAGCCGAGTGATGGATCAAATTATTTACCCGACAATCAATGGTATGGCTGAGGAAGGTAATGTTTATGTTGGCTTTTTATATGCTGGGTTAATGATTGACAAAGAAGGCAACCCTAAAGTCATTGAATTTAATTGTCGATTTGGTGATCCTGAAACGCAACCTATTATGATGCGACTGCAATCTGATTTAGTGAAACTTTGCCTTGCAGCTGTCGAGGGTAAACTAGATACCGTCAAATCGAAATGGGATCCAAGACCAGCATTGGGGGTAGTATTAGCCGCCGGTGGTTATCCTGGTGAATATAATACCCAAGATGTCATTCTTGGTTTACCGACAGAATCAACTCAAGATTGTAAAATATTTCACGCTGGCACCAGTTTAGAAAAAGGACGAGTTTATACCAATGGTGGTCGAGTGCTTTGCGTAACAGCTTTAGGTAATACTGTGCTTGAAGCGCAGAAGCGCGCTTATGAACAAATTAAAGATATTTATTGGCATGGTTGTTTTTATCGTAAAGATATTGGTTATCGGGCAATTGAACGAGAAAAGCTTAACCAATAAATGACACTATACAATGATGGCGCTAATAACAGCGCCATATTTTTAATGTAGGCAAAATAAAAAAACATATTAAAAAAATCATAGTAATAACTTTAAAAAAATCAAATAAAATCAATAGAAACACTTCTATTTTTATTCAGTGAGGTAGGTAAAGATTATTCTTGCCTGATCAATAATGTTCATTTTAAGTTATACCACTCTATGTTATGCTAACAGCAATATTAGATCACCGGATATCCCTTATGATAAAAGATCCCTTCTTTGATCGAGAAGCAGAAAAATATGAATCTCCCATAGCGAGCCGCGAACTTATTTTAGATTATTTAACTAAAGAAGCCAAACCCGCAAGTTTAGAGAAAATTGCGCAGGCTGTTGCAATTAAAAACGAAGAGCAAAAAGTCGCGTTACATCGTCGTTTGCGCGCAATGGAGCGTGATGGACAAGTTGTCTTTACGCGCCGTAAATGCTACGCCTTGCCAGAAAAATTTGCGATGGTTAAAGGCAGTGTCATTGCGCATCGTGATGGGTTTGGTTTTTTGCGTGTAGAAGGTCAGCCTGAGGATTATTTTTTATCGCCGGATCAGATGAAAAAGGTACTGCAAGGTGATGTTATTTTAGCTCAACCTATGGGTAATCAATATCGTGGAAAAACAGAAGCGCGTGTTGTTCGTATTTTAGAACCTCGTAGTAACCAAATTGTCGGACGTTATTTTATTGAACAAGGTGTTGGGTTTGTGGTACCGGATGATAGCCGTTTAAACTTCGATATTTTAATTGCTGGCAAACCTAATCTCACTGTGCGTATGGGCGCAGTGGTGGTGGTTGAGTTGCAAAAACGCCCTGAACGCCGCCAAAAAGCAGTCGGTATTATTAAAGAGGTTCTTGGTGAAATCATGGGGACCAATTTAGCTATCGATATCGCACTACGTAATCACGAAATTCCTTATGAATTACCTAAACCTGTCGAAAAAGAAGTGAGTAAATTTAGCGATCACGTTCCTGAAAGTGCGAAAAAAGGTCGTAAAGACTTACGAGAGCTTCCTTTAGTGACTATTGATGGTGAAGATGCTCGTGATTTTGACGATGCGGTGTATTGTCAAAAAAATCGAGGTGGAGGCTATCGATTATGGGTCGCCATTGCAGATGTTAGTTACTATGTTCGTCCTGGTAAACCACTCGATAAAGAAGCATGTTTACGTGGTACCTCGGTTTATTTCCCGTCACGCGTTGTGCCAATGTTACCAGAAGAGCTATCTAATGGGCTTTGTTCACTCAATCCACAAGTTGATCGGTTATGTTTAGTTTGTGAAATGACGGTATCAAACAAAGGTCGATTAACAAGTTATCAATTTTATGAAGCGGTGATGAATTCGCATGCTCGGCTAACCTATACTAAAGTGGCTAAAATTTTAGAGGGTGATCGCGAGTTACAAGAACATTATCATGATTTAGTTCCTCATCTGGAAAATCTTTACGGGTTATATAATGTGCTCGATAATTCAAGAGTCTTACGTGGTGCGATAGGTTTTGAGTCAGAAGAGCCAAAATTTATTTTTAATGCCGATAAACGTATTGAAAGTATTGAGCTCGTGCAGCGCAATGTTGCCCATAAAATTATTGAAGAGTGCATGATTTTAGCTAATGTAGCAGCAGCCAAATTGGTTATTAAGGCAAACGTGCCTTCACTGTTTCGCGTCCATGATAAACCCGATGAAGATCGCATGAATAATTTGCGAAGTATTTTAAGCGAATTAGGCGTATCACTGGGTGGCGGAACCAATCCTAAATCTAAAGATATTGCCCAATTGATGTTAGCAATTGAAGAACGTCCTGATCATGAAATGCTACAAACGGTGATACTTCGTTCCATGAAGCAGGCTATCTATGATCCCGAAAATCGAGGTCATTTTGGTTTAGCGTTAGATGAATATGCGCATTTTACTTCGCCAATTCGTCGCTATCCTGATTTATTATTGCACCGCACGATTAAATGGATTTTAGCCAATGAGCTTGATAAAACCAGTAAAACTGGTGGGCACCGTTATACTATGAATGAAATGCTCTATTTTGGTGAACATTGCTCCATGACTGAACGGCGAGCTGATGAAGCAGTACGCGATGTTGTTGATTGGCTTAAATGCGATTATATGCAAGATCATGTTGGTGAAGTATTTAATGGCACGATTTCGAGTGTGGTTAATTTTGGCTTTTTTGTCCGTTTAGATGATCTGTTTATTGATGGTTTGGTTCATGTATCCTCGCTAGAAAACGATTATTATATTTTTGATCCATCACGTAATCGTTTAATTGGTGAAAATACTCGTTACAGTTATCGTCTGGGCGATAAAGTTCAAGTTAAAGTCGATAATGTCAATCCAGAAGAGCGTAAAATTGATTTTTCATTGGTGGGCAGCAATAATAAACCAATGCGTCAAGGTAAAACAGCGAAGACTAAATCGAAACAAGAACAGAAAAAGCCAAAAATTGATCGACCTGTTAAGCGCAAAAGTACAAAATCCACCAGTAAAAATAGTGAAAAATCTCAAAGTAAAATTGAAAGTAAACCTAAAAATAAAAACAGTAAACGAGCAAAGTCAAAAACCAGTAATAAACGAAAAAAGAGTAGCAAATAGATGAGTGAAACAGTTTATGGCATTCATGCCATTGAAGCACTGCTTACCCGTGCGCCGGAAAGAATTATTGAAGTATTTATTATTAAAGGTCGAGAAGATAAACGCCTTATTTCACTGGTTCATCAGCTTGAACAGTTAGCTTTACCGGTGAAAATAACTAACCGTCAATGGCTTGATGAAAAATCTAAGAACGGTGTCCATCAAGGTATTTTAGCTATGGTAAAACCTTGTCGAAGTTATCAAGAAAACGATATTCCATTGTTGATGGAACAAGAATCGAATCCTGTTATATTGATTTTAGATGGTGTCACTGATCCGCATAATTTAGGTGCCTGTATACGAACGGCTGATGCTGCTGGTGTTAATTTTATTATTGTGCCTAAAGATCGCTCCGCTTCGCTAAACTCTACATCACAAAAAGTTGCTTGTGGTGCGGCTGAAAGTGTGCCGGTGGTTAGGGTGACCAATTTAGCGCGTACAATGCGTATGTTGCAAGATGAATATCAAGTTTGGATTGTGGGTACTGCTGGTGAAGCAGATAAAACACTTTATCAAACCAATTTTTTTACTAAACCCACCTCTCTTGCTTTAGTCATGGGCGCAGAAGGAGAAGGCATGCGTCGATTGACGAAAGAACATTGTGACGAACTTGTGAGTATACCGATGGCAGGAATTGTCTCATCGCTAAATGTATCGGTCGCTACTGGCGTTTGTCTGTTCGAAATTGTTCGGCAAAAAGAACAATCACAAGGATGACAATATGTTAGGATTGTTAAAAAAACTCTTGCCCAAAAAACAGCAAAAATCGCTGTCTGAGCGGGATCTTAATGGACGTAACAGAGTTGGTTACCCAACTCTGCAAATTTCACATGAAATTGATAAGCTAGTTAAAACACAGTACCGTCGAATAAAACCGATTGTAAACATGTACAAAGATACGCTGTTTTTTAAATGGGGTCCAAGTGTTATCAATAAAGCGCTAACTGACGAGCAGATAGCAAGTTTATCGGGGCGTAATGTCCAAATGGTCTATTTGCTACTGTTTCGTGACATGCTAAGACACATTTCTGATTATGTGCAAATGAAAAATGTCGTAGAAAATTGGCCAGATATTTTCGCCCAGCAAATCCTTGATAATTGTAAAATGCTGAGTGATGAAGATGATAATGATATTGCTAAAAAACAACAGCTATTTGCCAATACGCAGCGTTATACTATTGAGATTCCAATCGATGATAAACATTTAGACAATACCGACAAACCCGATTGGACAGTACCACTTGCCGAATTGATTATGGTTTCACCTGATATGATATATAAATGCCATCGACCATTAATGTCGATTATCTTAAAAAAATTAACTAAAAAAAATAAAGCTAAATAATTTTAATCAAGTTAATTCATTTTTTTATAGATATTTGTAACAACGTTTACTATTCAATAATGTTCATGTTATCTGAAAAATAAAAAAGCCGACGTTATTACGTCGGCTTTTCTTGTTTATGAAGTTAATCTTTGATTAAATTAACATCAATACCGAGACCTTTAGCGACACCTTGCCCATAGTCGGGATGAACTTTATAAAAATGTTTTAATTGACGAATTTGTATATTGCGATCAACATTTTTCATCGACCCAACAATATTATCAATTAATAACTGTTTTTGATCTGGTTTCATTAAATTGAATAATGCTCTTGGTTGTGAATAATAATCACCATCAACACGATGATCATGCTTATCCATTGTGCCTGCCGGGACATGCATAGGCGGGTAGGCATATTGTGGTTGCTCTTTAGGTGCACTATCAACGCTATTCGGTTCATAGTTAGGCGCATTATCTGGGCTGTGAAAACGCATTGCGCCATCACGCTGATAATTATGTACCGGACATTTTGGTGCATTTATAGGTAATTGTTGATAATTCGTACCAATTCGATAACGGTGAGCATCGGCATAAGCAAAAACTCGACCTTGTAACATTTTATCTGGAGATAAACCTATTCCTGGTACTATATTACTTGGTTCAAAAGCGGCTTGTTCGACTTCAGCAAAATAATTTTCAGGGTTTCGATTCAGTTCCATTACACCGACTTCGATTAATGGATACTGTTTTTGTGACCAAACTTTAGTCACATCAAAAGGGTTTTCTGGATGTTGATCGGCTTGTTCTTCAGTCATCACTTGCATATAAAGCCGCCATTTTGGATAGTCGCCATTTTCAATCGCCTTGAATAGATCTTCTTGAGCTGAATCAGGATTAGTTCCGTCCATTTCTGAGGCTTTTTTAGGATCAATATTTTTAATTCCTTGTTCAGTTCTGAAATGCCACTTCACCCAAGTTCTTACCCCATCTTTATTGATAAGGCTATAAGTATGACTACCATACCCATGCATATGGCGGTAACCATCAGGAATTCCTCTATCAGAAAATAAAATGGTCACTTGATGAAGTGATTCTGGTGATAAGGACCAAAAATCCCACATCATTTGCGGATCTTTTAGGTTTGTTTTGGGATCACGTTTTTGGGTATGAATAAAATCCGGGAATTTAATTGCATCACGAATAAAAAATACTGGTGTATTGTTGCCAACAATATCCCAGTTACCCTGATCTGTGTAAAATTTTACTGAAAAACCACGTGGATCGCGGGCTGTATCAGAAGAACCACGTTCACCGCCTACGGTTGAAAATCGCACAAAAACAGGTGTTTGTTTTCCAACATTAGCAAATATACTGGCAAATGAATATTTTGTTATATCATTTGTTACTGTAAAAGTACCGTGTGCTCCCGATCCTTTGGCGTGGACTCGACGCTCAGGAATATTTTCGCGATTGAATTGGGCTAGTTTTTCGATAAGTTGGTAATCATCGAGTAATACAGGGCCTCGAGGACCAGCAGTGCGAGAATTTTGATTATCGGCAATTGGTGCGCCGTTGTTGGTGGTTAATACTTTATTTTCTGACATTGCAATACTCCTTTTTAAATATTTATAACGTGCTTTCAAGAATATTTATCTCCATTTGGAATTAAATATTGGCTCAAAAGACAAAAGAATAGGGCGGTAGTGCATGATAAAAAGTTAACGCTAAATTATTATATAGCTAAATTTGGTTTTTATCATAGATAAATAAAATAAATTGATGTTTTTTGGGGTAATAATGCGAATGATTCGTATTTATCCTTTGGGCTTGGTTATCAGTTAAGCATAAATAATTTCTGGCAATCGAACATCCCAAGGTTGATTATTGATTTTTTCGACTTTTTGACAAGCAAAAGCGAGTCCAATAGGTTTAATATTGTATATTGGATAGTTTTCAAGTAGCCTATCATAATAGCCACCGCCCATTCCCATTCGGTATCCTCGTTCATCAAATGCAACCAATGGCGTAAAGATAATATCAAGTTTTTGATACGGTATGATAGTTGAAACGTTTAAAGCCGGTTGTAAAATACCAAACCGATTTTTTAATAAAGGCGTATTTGGGGTGTAGTGTAAAAACAATAAATGTGTTTTCACAAATGGATGAATAATGGGTAAATAAACAGATTTATTTTGTTGCCAGAGGTATTCGATTATTGGTAGCGTATCGATTTCTCCATCAAATGGTAGAAATATCGCTATATTTTGAGCTGAATTAACATCGGCATGATGGGTAATTTTATGATAAATATTTTGCTGGGCAACTTGGCGTTCATGGTGGGATAATTGCCGTCTTTTTTGACGGATAATCTGTCTAATGTTCATCAATTACCACTACAAAGTCAAAACAATGAAAGGCACTCCAAGATGTCGTTAGGGTCGTAACCCTTGAACCCAAGGTTCAAGGTGAACAGCATGTTCCAATTTTTAGGTTTCCTTATCAATAAGGCATACACACCAATTGAAAATCACACCGTTCTAAAGTAAAGAATATCGGCTCAGGGGACTAACCCATATCGCGAACATCTCAGAGATGGGTATAATATTACTAAAATTAACAAATGATACAAGATCGTTTTGATTAAATTTACAATTAAAACCGTTAATTATTGCCATTTAAAGCTGAATCAAGTAATTGTTGTAACATTTTTAATCTATCACTGAATTCATTACTTTTTTCTTTTTCTTTTGTTAGTTCGTAAGAAATATTCAGTGCTGCGGTCATAATGAGTTGTTCACTACTTATTTGTGATGACTTTTCACGTAAATTATTTAAGCGCGCATCTAAGTCTTTTGCGGCATTAGCGAGTGCGTCAACTTCATCAACCGGACAATTAAATTTTAAAGTACGTCCAAAAATTTGAATAGTGACAGCTTTAGTTTCCATATTTAACCTATTGTTTTATAAAATTATTAATTTTTTTGATAATATGTTCACAGTTTAAACCCAGTTCATTGCGAACCTCAGTTTGTGATCCTTGCGCAATAAACTTATCAGGTAACCCAATATTTAAAATATCACATTTTATTTTTTTCGATAATAAAAATTCACAGACGCCACTACCAGCTCCGCCTTTGATACTGTTTTCTTCAACGGTGACCAGTATATTATGTGTTTGGCTAATGTGCAAAAGGACTTTTTCATCCAATGGCTTTACAAAGCGCATATCTATGACTGTAGCATTAATTTGGTTGGCTGCCTGTAAAACTTCAGGCAGTAATGTGCCAAAATTGAGTAAAGCTATGTTTTGCCCTTCACGGCACAATTTTGACTGACCTAACGGTATTGTTTGTAACGGTTTTAATAAAGCACCAATACCTTCACCACGAGGATAACGCACAGCAGCAGGGCCATGATGTAAATAACCGGTATAGAGCATTTGCCGACATTCGTTTTCATCGCTTGGTGTCATAATAACAAAATTGGGTATACAGCGTAAAAAGCTTAGATCAAATGCACCTTGATGTGTTTCACCATCAGCGCCAACAATCCCAGCTCGATCAATAGCAAATAGTACGGGTAAATTTTGAATGGCAACATCATGAATAACTTGATCATAAGCGCGTTGTAAGAATGTTGAGTATATGGCAACTACAGGTTTAAAACCGCTAATTGCAAATCCTGTTGCCAGCGTGACAGCATGTTGTTCTGCAATGGCAACATCAAAAAACTGATCAGGGTATTGATCAGCAAATTTTGTCATGCCTGATCCTTCACCCATAGCTGGCGTTATTGCAACTAGCTGTTTATCATGCTTTGCCATTTCACATAACCAATCACCAAAGACTTGTGAATAAGTTGGGGCAACATTGTTGGTTTTAGGCAAAGTTCCGTCAACTGGGTTAAATTTAGGGACGCCATGCCATAATGTTGGATCTTGTTCAGCTGGCGCATATCCTTTGCCTTTTTTGGTAATAATATGAAGTAGTTGTGGTCCTTTTAGTTGACGCACTTTTTGCAATGTGAGAACTAAATTTTCAACATCATGCCCATCAACGGGGCCTATATAATTAAAGCCAAGTTCTTCAAATAAAATAGCTGGCGTGACTAATCCTTTTAAATGTTCTTCCGTTTTTTTAAATAGCTCTTTAAGTGGTGGAATATTGGCAAGTACTCGCTTACCACTTTCACGAAAAGAGGCATAAGCTTTACTTGATAAAATTTGGGTTAGATGTTGATTAAGCGCACCTGTATTTTCAGAAATTGACATGTCATTATCATTAACAATCACTAACATATCTGGCTTAATATGCCCGGCATGGTTCATGGCTTCAAACGCCATGCCTGCAGTTAATGCTCCATCACCAATAACTGCGGCAACTTTTTGCCCTGATTGTTTTTTTTGCTCGCTAATAGCTATTCCAAGCGCAACACTAATCGATGTAGATGAGTGACCGGTTGTTAATACGTCATATAGACTCTCCTCACGATGAGGAAATGGATGTAATCCATCTTTTTGTCGAATCGTGAGCATCTTATCACGGCGACCAGTTAAAATTTTATGTGGATAAGCTTGATGCCCAACATCCCATATAACCTTATCAAAGGGCGTATAATATACATAATGTAATGCAACAGTTAACTCAATAACACCTAATCCGGATGCAAGATGACCGCTCGATTTGCTAACGCTATCAAGTAAAAATTGTCTTAACTCGCGACAAATTTCGGGTAATTGAGACAAAGGATATCGTCTTAAATCTTCTGGCGAGTTGATGGTTTTTAGTAACGGATAATTATCCAAATTCATTGTCATCATTGAGCTATTGTTTAACTTTTACGATTAATAATAAAATCAGCCAGTTTTTGTAATGGTTGGCTATCATAAGGTATTTGGTTAAGACTATCGATAGCTTGGTCATACAACGTTTGGGTCATTTTTATTGCTGATTGTAGTCCAATTAAAGCGGGATACGTGCTCTTTTCTTGCGCGATATCTGAACCTTGAGGTTTGCCCATAATTGCTTGTTCACCGATTATATCTAAAATATCATCCTGAATTTGAAACGCTAACCCAATTGCTTGAGCATAACTGTCTAACATGGCATAGTAAGGTTTACTGTCTTCTCCACATGCCAACGCACCAAGTCGGACGGCTGCTTTGATTAGTGCACCAGTTTTATAATTGTGTATTTGTTGTAAATGCTCAAGTGTTACCGTTTGATGTTCAGCTTGTAAATCCAGTGACTGTCCAATGCACATGCCATTTAATCCGCTAGCTTTGGCTAGTTCAGCAATCATTGAAATTTTAGTTTGGTCATTAATGTGTTGGCTTTCAGAGAGTATAGTGAATGCTAACGTTTGTAAGGCATCGCCGGCTAATATTGCCTGCGCTTGCCCAAATTTTATGTGACAAGTTGGTTTGCCTCGACGTAAATCATCATTATCCATAGCGGGTAAATCGTCATGGATTAACGAATAGGTATGTATTGCTTCAATGGCTGCCGCCGCATCATCAAGTTTAGCGAGTGAACAACTAAACATCTGTCCTGTTAAATAAACCAGAATAGGCCTAATTCGCTTACCCCCTGCTAACAAGCTATAACGCATTGCTTGTTGTAATTCGGAACAAGGAAACTGCGAAATGTAGGCTGCTAAAAACGAATTAATCCGTTCTTGTAATACATTAAGATTATTCATCATGATTAATTGAGAATTCAGACAACTGCGCATCACTATTTTCAGCTAATAATATCTGAATACGTTGCTCTGCTTGTTGTAATTGTTTTTGCCCTGTTCGGGCTAATTTAACCCCTTTTTCAAACTCATTTAATGCTTCATCTAATGGTAAATCACCATTTTCCAGTTGTGAAACAATCGCTTCAAGTTGCTTAAGTGTTTGTTCAAAACTTGGTTCTGTCACTGGTTTTTTTGCCATATGCGCTTCCTTTTTTGCGTAAATGAGTGTACACATAATTTCAATAAGGATAAATAAGGTTATTTTTATGCTGAAATATGTGTTTCCTCTGAAAATTTAATAACATAATAACTCATGGTATTCACAATTTAAGATTATTTGACAATAACAGTTAATCTTCGTTTTCACTATCTACTTCATCTTTCGATATTAAAGCTAGATCAGGATTGATCGGTTTTTTAACTTCGATGCCCATTTCACGAAAACGTTCAATTTGTCCAATTATATTACCACGTCCTTTGGATAGTTTATTTAACGAATTTTGATAAGTTTGCTGAGCTTTATCAAGGCAATTTCCTAAGTTTTCCATATCTTCAATAAAACCACGAACTTTATCATATAATTTACTTGCTTTGTCGGCAATTAATTCAGCATTGCGGTTTTGGTATTCATAGCGCCATAAGTTATGAATCGTACGTAAAGCAACTAATAATGTGGTTGGACTGACTATCATAATATTATTTTTTAAAGCATCGTTAATCAACGCAGGATCATGATCAATGGCCGATAAAAACGCTGGCTCAACAGGAATAAACATTAAAATATAATCTAACGAATTAATTCCATTAAGTTTATGGTAATCTTTTTGGCTTAGTTGTTTTAGGTGATTACGTACAGCGGCTAAATGTTCAGCCATTGATTTACTTTTAATCGTATCATCATCGCTATTGAAATAACGTTCATAAGCAACAAGTGTTACTTTCGAGTCAATGACCACATCTCCACCTTGTGGTAAGTGAACGATAACATCTGGTTGCAATCGCAGATTGTTTTCATTGGTCAAATTAACTTGTGTATCATATTCATAACCTTCTCTTAGCCCTGAATTATCAAGTATTTGACTTAAAATAAATTCGCCCCAATTACCTTGGGTTTTATTATTACCTTTTAAAGCGTTAGTTAGGTTGTTGGCCTCTTTTGTCATCTGCTCATTAAGTTGTTGCAAATTACGGATTTCATGCGTCAAGGTATGGCGTTCTTTTGCCTCTTGACCAAAGCTATCTTGTACCTGCTTTTTAAATCCTTCTAATTGCTCTTTTAGCGGAGAAAGTAAATAATCAAGGCTTTGCTTATTTTGTTGTTCTATTCTTTTACCACTTTGCTCAAAAATTCGATTAGCTAAATTCTCAAACTGAGTTGTTAGCCGCTGCTCACTTTGCTCAAGTATTGATTGCTTTTCATAAGCTGAGCTTTTCGTTTCTTCCAAACGGGTTTTTAGCTCAGTAATAGTTGCATTTTGTGTCACATATTGTAGACGATATTGATTGAGTTCATTTTCTAATTGTTGTAACTTTTCAGTCAAAGATTGACTTTCATGATTTTTTTGCGACAGTTGCAATTCAAATAATTGCTTTATATTATTTATAGTGAGTTTAGATTTAATCACTACAATTAATAATATCAATGCTATCACAGTCATGATGATAGCAACCCATTGAGTTAAACCTAAAGTTCCGAGCATGGTTTAAGCCCTATCAAAAGTGAACGATATAACGTCATCTAAGGTCGTTGAATTGAGGGCTAACATGATTAAACGATCTAAGCCTATAGCAACACCTGCACAATCCGGTAAACCTGACTCCATGGCGGCAAGTAATTCAATATCGATATTTTGTTGAGGTAGATTTTGTTTAGAGCGATCTAAATTATTTTGCTCAAAACGTTGTCTTTGCTCTTGTGAATTAGTTAACTCTTTAAAACCATTGGCAAGCTCAACCCCTTTATAATAAAACTCGAAACGGCCAGCTACACGATGATCTTCACTACTAATTGCAGCTAATGCGGCTTGGGATGCGGGAAAGTGATACACCGCAATCGGTTTTTCAAGTCCAATATGGGGTTCTACACCAAAAGTGAATAAGCATTGTAATAGCCCATCTTTGTCATAATCATCAACATTAATACCAATATCAAGTTGGTTAATGGCTTTTACTAATGTCGCGTGATCGGCTTCTAGTGGATCAATATTTAAATGACGTTGAAACGCCTTTTGGTACGAGACTCGTTCAGCCGGCTCACAGTCTAAAATAGTTTGTAATAGGTCGTCGACTTCATTAATCATTTGCATCATATCATACTGTATACGATACCATTCGAGCATGGTAAACTCTGGATTATGAAAACGACCAACTTCTTCATGATTACGAAAGCATTTGCATATTTGAAAAATTGGACCACTACCAGCGGCAAGTAGACGTTTCATATGATATTCAGGGCTGGTGATTAAAGACATCTTTCGTCCAAGTTGTTCGTCAAATTCACCTGGTTTAAAAAATGTTGTAGAAAATGAACTTAAATGTACATCTGTAACAGCATATTGGCTCAATGTCGGCGTTTCGACTTCTAATATACAGCGATCAGCAAAAAATTGTCGTACTTGTGAAATAATTTTCGCGCGCTTAAGTAAATTATTGATAGATGAGGAAGGTTGCCAAGTCATAAAAAAATATCCATGGATTTTGATTAGTTACTAAAAAAAGAAAATAGGGCTAATGCCCTATTTTTTATTACTGGCGTTCATTTTGCCACAAAGTGAATAAATTGTCGTATTTTTCTTGCTGTTGCCAAATATGACGATGAAGTGCAGAAAGAATAATTGGGTCTTCTAAAATTGCTAGTTGTTGTTCTTTATTGATTTTTGCTAAATCAACCTGTTCAAATTGTTCAATCAGTTCACTACGTTTTTGCTGATTTTTTACATTAGATAAATGGCGCGATGTGGATAATGCACAAGCTAATGCATTATACAAAGGATCAACTAATGCCATTATAAAACCATGTTCAACAATATTTGCTTCAGTTTTAACCAAATACTCACCTGTAAGTGTTACCGCTCTTGCTGGGTGCGTTTCTTCAGGGGTTAAAAACAAACCTGCTTTTTGCGCTTTGATACCAATACTTGATAAGCCCGATACCCTAATGACCAGTGGTGAAATGGTTAACGGGATAAGTATGGCGATATACCATAATGTAAATTGCGGATTTAACCAGATAATAATACATAACCAAACTATGCCTAATAATGAAAGAGGCCAACAAAAATAGAATGATTCTCCCCAAGTTAAAGCATCATCGTTTCTGGAGGGTGATTTCCATTGAATTTTACTCCCTAACCAGGCTTTTATCACAAATTTACTGTGAAAGATCATCCGTATTGGTGCTAAAATCATTGACCATATCATTTCAATAAATATAGATAGGGTCAATTTAAAGACACCGCCTACCTCTTTAGCGCCTGTTCTAGCAATAATAATGCCGTAACTGAAAAATTTTGGCGCAAATAATAACACCATAGTGGTAGATAATAGTTGAATTGCTAAATTTTCATCCCATTTGGGCCAGGTAGGATAAAATTGATTTGGCTGGAAAAAATATTGCTGATCTGACAAATTAAAAACTAATAGCAGTAATGTTGAGAAGATCAAAAATATTAACCATAACAAAGATGAGATATATGCCATACCACTGGTTAAAAACATAACACGGTGGGTTAGTGTAATACCACTTTTAAAAATTAAGCGTAAATTGATTAAATTCCCCATACACCAACGATTATCTCGTTTAAGATCTTCAATCATATTTCCAGGTAACTCTTCATAGCTACCATTCATATTATAAGCAATCCAAACACCATAACCGGCACGGCGCATTAAGGTTGCTTCAACAAGATCATGCGATAAAATATGTATTGGTCCTTTGCGTTTTTGTAGTGGCGATAAAATACAGTGCTCAATAAATGGCTTTAAGCGAATCATCGCGTTATGTCCCCAATATTGGGCTTCACTGAGTTGCCAAAAGTGGGTTCCAGAACAGAAAATATCACTATAAATTTGATTAGCAAATTGCTGAATTCGTCCGTAAAGGGTTTTCATTCTGACTGATTTAGGCGGAGATTGTAAAATACCTGCTTTAGGCGTCATCTCCATCATTGCAATCATATTCAGTATGCAATCACCTGTCATAATGCTATCAGCATCAAGAATTAGCATATATTCATATAAATGTCCCCAACGTCGGCAAAAATCATCAATATTGCCACTTTTGCGCTTAACACGACGCTTACGATGGCGGTAAAAAACATTACAACCATTATTCTGTTTTTGGGCATTAAAATCAGCCCAAGCTTTTAGTTCATTGACATAAAGATCAGGATCATTGGTATCACTTAAAATATAGAAATCACAGCAAGCTGCGTTTCCGGTCTCCACCAATGATTGATAAGTTGCTTGTAACCCAGCAAACACACGTGCGACATCTTCATTACAAATTGGCATAACAAGGGCTGTACGATGTTTGGCATCAATATGTGCTGCAGCATCTTTTGGGATTTCAATGGTATAACGATCTTTCCCCATAATAGCTAAAATAAGCCCCATAATACTGGTCCAAAATCCAATTGAGATCCAGGCAAATAAAATTGCAAACAGAGCGATAATAAACCATTGTATAATATAAGGAATGATACTATATATTGCCAATTCAGGATTGATTGCCCAGTTGGCCATAAAATTAATTTTTTGCCAGCTTTGATAGGGTAATAGTGTTGATAAATAACTGGTACCAAAATAGGTTTGTACTACAATAAGCGCAAGCATGATTAATCGGCGTATCAACGCTAAAATATTCAAACCTGACTTCATTTTGGCGTGATAACGCTTATTCCATATTTGTGGTTGAATCGAGACCCGTTCAACTTCCGGGTAACTTGGTTGCTGCTTTCTTTCATCGATATAAGTTGAGGTATCACCAATTTGGTTTAGGCGATATTTTAAAAACTCACTATCATCTGAAGGAATATCATTGTTTTTTAAATTCTGGTGCCAGTTAGCTGCACCAGAAAGAGTTGAAAAGTAATTGTTTTTCATATTATTGGCTTATTATTATAATTTTATTGTCCAGGATATTGACCGCTCCATGTTTCAGATAAAACTTCATTCGTTTTTTCTGATGCTAATTGGATGCGGATATCCGTTGGTTTTTTATTATCTTCAACATTAAATCGAACCAGCACTCGCCAACCTTTAATAACCGGATTGTACTGGACATCACTACTGACAATAGAACCATTATTGATGCTTGATATGACTTTCACCGGAACTTGTTCTGATAGTTGAGGTCCTGCAAAATCAATAACATATGCATTAGACCCATCAAGCTTACGAATTAAGTTAGCCTGTTTAATATCACCGAGTGATAATCGCGTGCTAATTGCTCTTGCTATATTATCTGGATAACGTTGTTGTTCATCCAATGTATAATGTAGGCGATATTTAAAACTAAGAGTGTCACCAGCTTTGTATTGTTTTTCTGGCACCCAATAAGAGACAATATTATCGTTGGTTTCGTCTGCGGTCGGGATTTCAACTAATTCAACTCGTCCTTTGTGCCAGTCGTCCAAAATTTCTGTCCAAACACTCGGACGTTGTTCATAGTGATCATCAAGATCTTGATAATCATCAAAACCTTTATCTCGCTGAATTAACCCAAATCCTTTAGGATTATCTAAACTATATGATGAGAAAGATAAACGTTTTGGGTTATTGAGTGGTCGCCAAATCCATTCGTTATTATTTGATAAAATTGATAACCCATTTGAATCATGCATCGCAGGACGATAATTAAGTAATGGCGAAGGTTGATTTGGTCCATATAAATACATGCTGGTTAATGGTGCGACACCGAGTTTTTTCACGCCATCTCGGAAGAATACTTTAGCTTCAACGGTAATTGTTGTATCGACACTCGGTACCAAAGTAAGTTTATATGCACCAGCTACACGTGGAGAGTCAAGGAGTGCATAAATCACTAAATGTTTTTGATTAGGCAGCGGCCTTTCAATCCAAAACTCTTTGAATCGAGGAAACTCTTCACCAGACATTTCACCTGTATCGATGGCTAATCCTCTTGCTGAAAGTCCATAACGTTGATCTTTACCTACCGCTCTAAAATAACTACCACCCAGTGCAGTGAAAATTTCGTCATCTGTTTTAGTCGGATTATTAATTGGATAATGGACTTTAAATCCAGCAAAACCAAGATGTTTTGTGTCTAACTTATCGAGATTAATTTTGCTTAAATCGAAGTAACTTGGATCGAATTTAATCTCGTTAACTTGGTTATTAACAATTTCATTGATTTTTACAGGCGTATCAAAATACATACCTTCATGATAAAACTCAAGTTTAAAACGGCTTTTTCGATCACTCCAATAAGCTTTTTGGTGATTAAATTGAATTTTCTGATAATCAGCGAATTGTAACGATGATAGTTCGTTTGGAATATTTTTAGTTGGTTGTACATAAGCTTGTTTTGATAAATTTTCAGCTTGCGTCACCACATCATTAAACGAAAAAGCCCATGAAGAAAAACTGATACAAGAAGCCGACACTACGCAAAGCATCTTGCCAGTGAATGTTTTACTAAACTGACTAATTGGTAATAAATTGTGCATAAAAAACTCGCGTTAGGATTATCTAAAAATATTTATATAATTAATAATGTTGTCTTTTGGATCGTCTAAACATTTTTCAAGAAACTCACTTTTCATTTCTTGCAAAATACTTGGATTTTCATCAATTAAGAAGTGTGAATAATTATCTTTGATGATTTTAGCATGTAATGATGACATATCTTCTTCTGACATTTTGAATAAAGGTTGGAAGTAGTTAGAAACTTTCTGATTGTCATTGGTATAAACAGCAGCAAGAAAATCTGCTGAGAGGTCACAATAATTTTTTATATTAGCAGGTGTTGCTTTTATTTTGCTCAATTCAATTTTATGTTCGGTCAGGTTTTCTTCAAGAACTTTCTTAATCTGTTGATTATATTTTAATTTGTAATATTCAGTCAGGTAAAAATTCAGCACGCAAGATGATTGATTTTCATCATTTTGGCAACTTAATATGCCGGTTTTTTTAATGTAATTATCGAAGTTTTTTGTGCCAATAAGTTGCTGTAATTGTGTTTTTGCATTAACAACATATGGATTGTTTAATTCGGTTTGTTGTTTGATTAATGTTAACTCATCTGTTTCAATCGGCTGTTCTATTTTTTTCACCGGTGCAGCCGATCTATGTACACAACTGGCGACAAGAATAGGAACAATTGCGCAGATTAAAATGTTACTAATTTTCATATTAAATTCCATGAATATATTTTAGAGTTGTAATTTGAGGGCTGGCTATTAGTCTTTGCCCGAAATTATATACTCATATTCTATTAAATACACTATACGATTAATTTAAATTTATAACAGTCTCAAAACACTTAAACATATTTTGAAACTTAATGATGACAAATCTTTGTTTCATTGACCGTAAATTCAACATCAGTAACGGGTTTAAATTTACCTTTTAATTTTAAAAAGCAGATAAGTTGTGTTGAATCCATATCAGTTTGAGAGCAAGTGTGAAATTTAGCATGTTTTCCAAACTGTTTTTCGATAGCTTCCTTTAGAGATGATTCTGTATAGCTATTTCCAGCCATCATATGTAAGACTTCATGCCCATGAATTGATAACATAGTACCCTCTGCATCTTGCCTATTTAATTATAATAATTATTTTAATGAGTGAAGAAAGATATCAGATATTATCAAGAAAAAAAAGAGGTTAAGCGTTAAAATATCATTAATTATTAGTCAGTATTCCCCCGATTGATTTCAGGGGAAAAATGAGAAATTAATACCACTTATCATGATAAAAAAAATGTGCATTAGTGATTATCCGCTAATTTCACTATAATTGATTGATTTTCTTTTTTAACTTGATGGATAACGACCGAAATGGTATCGGTTAGTTTATAGCAAATTTCGTCTTTAATTTTGATAACGCCTTCTTCCGGAAGGGAGCAAATTTGCTCACGTACAGGATGGATCATTGACAGCGGTAAGAATGCAAAAGCGCCAATATCCGTTAAGCGTACCCGAGCACCACCGCGATTAATATCAATAATTTCAGCGGTAAAACGATGATTAATTTTATCCGATAAATATTGTGCATAAAGATTTTCAGCCATATCACGCTCGGCGAGGCGTAATGTTTTACGCTTTTCACCCATTATTTTAAGTAGCTCTATGCTAGGTGAAGTTAATGGAAGCTGGCGTAGGTAAGCCTTAATTAATCGATGATTTATCATATCACCATATTTTCGAATTGGTGAAGTCCATGTTGCATAAGCGTTAAATCCGAGTCCATAATGTGGTCTTGGCTCAAGGGAAAAATCGGCAGGGCTTTGAAATTTTCGCAGGCGCGAGGCTAAAAAGGCATCGTTATCGATGATACGGCGCAGCTGGATATACCCCTCAAACGATAATAAAGCGTCTTTATCAAATTGCGTTAAGCCATGTTCATTTAAGATCTTTAAAATTTGATCCATAAATTTAGGGTCAAAACCCGCATGGACATTAAAAATACCAAAACCAATTTTGTCAGTTAAGTGCATGGTTAAAGCTTGATTGGCTATTATCATCACTTCTTCAACGATTTGGTTAGCAATACCGCGTGTTTCTTTAATAATTGATTTTACTTGTCGGTTCTCATCGAGCATAAAACGATAGTCAGTCATATCTTTAAATACCAAAGCATGACTTTGTCGCCACGCTGTCCTTAGTGTTGCTAGACTAGCTAACCAATTAAGTTGCTCCGGTATCGTTAAATTATCAGATGATAGTAAACTGCCGTTTTCTAAAAAATCAGAAACATTATGGTAACAAAGTTTTGCTTTCGATTCGATAAATGCAGGAATAAATGCAATTGCATTGTCATCAATATTACCATTAGCATCGATTTTTACTTCACATACCATAGCTGGCCTTTTTTGATTGGCTTTTAGTGAGCAAAGCTCATCAGCAAGCTCTTTTGGCAGCATTGGGATATTGAAATCAGGCAAGTACGTTGTAAAGCTTCTTTGTTTAGCGATATCATCAAGTTCACTATTTTCGCTTACATAAGCGGTAGGGTCGGCAATAGCTACTTTGAGTAAATAATTACCGTGTGCATCTTTTTCAATCGATATGGCATCATCCATATCTTCAGTATCTTCACTATCGATCGTAAAAAAATCGATATAGGTTAAATCTTGACGATCGGTTAGCTCATTTTCTGTTATTGCCAATGTGTTAGCTGTTGGCGCTTTATCATCTAAATTATAGCGGGCTAATGTTTTTAACCAAGGAAGGTATTTAGAGTTATCTTCAGCAATAAAATGGGTAACTTCGGCAAAAAAGCTGTTTTTATCTTCTTGTAGTGGATGGGCAATCAGTGTTGCAGTTACCCAATCACCTTCTTTGATTTTTTCGGTAACGTGTTTATTGACTTTACAGCGAATAACAAGATTTTCTGGCATATTTTCAGCATGGATAATCATTGCGTTATCTTGAAAACCAATTTTTCCGATGAATTTTTGTAACGCACTTTCTATTAATATTTCTGGATCAAAAGACTCTTTATCATTATTGGCGATGATGGTTCCTGATACTTTATCGCCATGACACACCGTTTTCATTTTAGCAACAGGAATAAAATAACTTGTTTTATTATCAACATCTAAAAAACCAAATCCTTTTTCGTGGGCTCTTACAACACCTTCAACGCGGGGTGTTTGTTGATGAAGTTCTTGTTTTAATTGGGCTAATAGTGGGTTATTTTGGAACATATGTCTTAACATTATTTGAAAAAATTAGTCTGGGATTTTATCATAGTTATTGCAATTTTTGTTATTGAATTAATTAATCATCTTAATGAAATTAGGCTTATAATAGACAAGTTTTGATATGAAGGATTATGTAAAAATGAATTTACACTATAAATTACAAGGTGAAGGACAACCAATAATTTTTTTACATGGTGTGTTTGGCAGTTTGGATAATTCAAATATGTTAGCTAAGCACTTTGTATCTGATTATCAAACCATTCAAGTTGATTTGCGTAATCACGGTCAATCGCCATGGTCAAATGAGATGAATTTAAATGTTATGGCAGAAGATATTGCAGCGCTTTGTCATCATTTGCAATTAGATCAAATCATCTTAATTGGTCATTCAATGGGGGGCAAGGTTGCGTTGCGACTAACCCAAATTATTTCTGAAAAAATCAAAAAAATTGTCGCCCTTGATATTGCGCCAGTTAAATACCCGACTACGGATAATGCGCAGGTTTTAGAGTCGTTAAGTACTTGCCTTGCTGAAAATCTTACCGATAAAAAACAGATTATTGACCTTATGCAAAGTCAAGGACTATCAGATGGAACAATCCAATTTTTGCTCAAATCTTTTAAAAATGGACATTGGTTATTTAATGCTAATGTGATTGTGAGTCAATATAGTCATTTACGTGATTGGCAACCTATTTCTCCTTGGTATAAGCCAACGTTTTTCGTGCGCGGTAGCAATTCCAATTATGTAATGCAACAATATTATGAAGCAATATTGCGTCAATTTCCCAATGCTGTGATAGAAACAATTGAAGGAGCAGGGCACAATGTTCATGCAGAAAAAACTCAGCAAGTTTTGCAACTTTTAAAACAGTGGCTTTAAGATAACTTATCCATTGGCCAATACGCTACTCATTTATTATATGACAAAATAATCGTTGCTGATTAATTTGCTTGTTAGGCTTGGTTGTTATTGTGACCGATACGAGTTGGCACTGGCTTGTGTAAGGCTCACTGCGAATATTATATTGCCAATTGTTAGGTACAATGTGCCTCGCTATATTAGGGTAACTATCAAGTAATGAAAACGCAATTTGCTGTGCCTTTTGTTGATTTGAAAGATAATGATAAAAATAGGTTAATGTGTGTTGATAATTGCTAAAACTGATAATAACAATGGCAAATATCAAACAGGCTATCATCACTTCAATTATACTAAATCCTGTCATAGCATTGTTATTCACAATAAGCTCTCCTTTTTTCTGGGCAATAATCAAGCCAATGACCTTTTTGTACGATGAGTTTACCACCTTGATGATGCGCCAAACTATAAACAAATAAACCTTCTGATTCACCGCGTATCAGTACGTAGTTGTCGATTTGTAATAAAGAATTTTTGATACACACTTTCCATTGATATTTTGCTTCAAATAAGCATTGCCAATTATCTGTTGGTATTTGCCAACTTTGGGTTAGTGCCCAATTTAATGCGGAATTTGCTTGATTAAAACGGTGATAATATTGATTTTCTCTGGCTAGTGTTTTATGCCATGAGATCATTAGTAAGTGAGCACTTGTTAATAATATAGCACCAATAATGGTTAAAATAATAACCATGATAATCGTACTAAAACCTTGTTCATGGTTGTTTTTATGGATAAAAATTTTCATTTCTCACTATTTTGCTTATTTGATATTTTACTTGTTGATGTTGTTTGAGTTCAGCTGCTAATACTATTTCGATACTATTAGCCTGTTGCTTCAGATGGAAGGTTGTCACTTTAATCTCAGCTGGATCGAATAATTTTTCCCACTTGGGTTCATTGCAAGCAGTCGCACCCGTTTTATATTCAATATTATTGTTGATAAAGCGATAGACAAAACTATCTGCGTTATTCATGGCTGAAGCGTCATCGATCCAATCATGTCGGATTTGACTATCGTAACGAATAATAATGCAATTTTTTTCGTTAATAATGGCTAATGCAGTTTTATTTGGTTTACTCGGATCGTTAGCAATAAACCCTGCGCGCTTTATATCTTTGGCTATGCCAAATAGTGCTTGTTGAACAGTTTGTTGCAGATGAATGGCTCGATAATATTGTAAAGTATGTGCTTGTATCTGAAAGTAATAATCTGTCACTGCAATAAAAATTAAACTTGAAAGTGTTATTGATAACAACATTTCAAGTAGTGAAAATCCTGCTTGTTTTAACATGCGGGTAAACTTGGCAAATAACTGTTGATGCGACAAAATCGAATTCGCCCACGAAATGATATTAACACTCTGGTTGTACCAATTGTGTTGCTGAGTTCAAATGAGCCTGTTTGAGCCATATTCCGTCTTCCCCAAAATGTAATGATTTTTTGTTCGTTTAATAATTTAATGTCAACCGAATTGTTAGGTTTGATAAACTGTAATAGGCCAGTTTGACAACTTGTTGGCGGCTCACCGGATGTAATAGTTAAACACCAAGGGGATAAAAATAGATGAAGATTATAATTTTCATTTTCAGTATTAGCTTTAACTTGGACTTCATTTAAAAAATAGGCTAATTGGTGTGTTGTTGAGACTAATTCGTTACGGAGCTGTATCTCTTTCCATTGTTGCATGCCAATAGCGGCGCAAATTGCACTTATGCAAATAACAATCAATAATTCTAACAATGAAAATCCAAAATTTTGCATTTATCTTTTGTCTAGTAAACTTTCAATATCGATAAGTATAGAAAAGTTTGGTTTTGGTATTTTATGTGTGTGGGGTATTTGTGAACTTAATTCCAAATAAATGTTGTTTATTAACAAGAAAGAAAGTTTGATACGACAAACCGCTTAAAAAGCGTGACATATTATATTATACTGTGCATCTATTTAAATTTGCTAACGGACTTAAAGTTAAAGGAAACGAGAAATGCAACAATTACAAACTATTATTGAGGCAGCATTTGAACGTCGTGCTGAAATCACGCCTTCAAATGTTGATACAGTAACGCGTGATGCAATTAATCAATGTATCGCTCTATTAGACAGCGGTAAAATGCGTGTCGCGGAAAAGATTAATGGCGATTGGGTGACTCATCAATGGTTAAAAAAAGCAGTGTTGCTCTCTTTCCGTATTAATGAGAACCAACTTATTGATGGTGGCGCAACAAATTATTATGATAAAGTGCCATTAAAATTTGCTGATTATGATGAAGCACGCTTCCAACAAGAAGGCTTCCGTGTCGTTCCATCAGCAATTGCACGTAAAGGTGCGTATGTGGCTCGTAATACCGTATTAATGCCATCTTATGTAAATATTGGTGCTTATGTTGATGAAGGTACAATGGTTGACACTTGGGTAACTGTTGGTTCTTGTGCGCAAATTGGTAAAAATGTTCATTTATCAGGTGGTGTTGGTATCGGTGGCGTATTAGAACCTTTGCAAGCAAATCCAACGATTATTGAAGATAACTGCTTTATTGGTGCACGTAGTGAAATCGTTGAAGGTGTGATTGTTGAAGAAGGCAGTGTGATCTCAATGGGTGTTTTCATCGGTCAAAGTACTAAAATTTATGATCGCGCAACAGGTGAAGTCCATTACGGTCGCGTGCCAGCCGGTTCAGTTGTGGTATCAGGTAACTTACCAACTAAAGATGGCAAATATAGCCTTTATTGTGCAGTAATTGTAAAAAAAGTCGATGCTAAAACGTTAGGTAAAGTAGGAATTAACGAATTACTTCGTACCATCGATTAATCGCAATCAATTACCATAAATTAATTGACTGTCTTTGCTTTTGATATAGGGACAGTCAATATATTCTCATAACATTCATCAAGTTAATTTTATTTTTAATTATTCGCAAAGGAGAATTTATGCCTTCTTTTGATATTGTTTCTGAAATTCAAATGCCAGAAGTGAAAAATGGTGTTGAAAACGCGACCCGTGAACTAACTACGCGTTGGGATTTTAAAAATGTGGAAGCCTCATTTGAGCTTAATGAAAAAAATGAAACGATTAAAGCGACCAGTCAATCTGACTTCCAAGTACAACAGCTATTGGATATTTTACGTGATAAGTTAGCCAAACGTGGTATTGATGGTGGGGCACTTGAAATTCCGGAAGAGATGGAACATAGTGGAAAACTATACAGTATTACAGTAAAACTAAAACAAGGTATTGATAAAGAGTTAGCTAAAAAAATAGTTAAGTTGATTAAAGACAGTAAACTTAAAGTGCAAGCCCAAGTACAAGGGGAACAAGTTCGCGTTACGGGTAAATCACGTGATGATTTACAAGCAACGATGACATTAGTTAAAAACGGAGAATTAGGACAACCGTTTCAATTTACTAATTTTAGAGACTAATTAATGTAACCTTCGTGAACGTCGTCTGGCAATCACTCACGCTAAACGATTAGCCCGCACTTATTATGTAAAAAAGTTTGAGGTTAAATAATATTAACGTCAATTTTTTTATATAATAAATGCGATCTTGTTTTAAACATAAATGAAAACAATGTAAATAACGAGATTTTTATGCGCGAATAAGTTATGCTATCTTCATGTCTATCCTTTAAATTATAACAATATTTATCATGATGAAAAAATTAATAGTTGTTTTGGTTTTTTTTCTGTTTTCAGGCTCTTTGTTCGCACAAGATTCGAATAGCGAAGAAAAAAAAGCTTTTATTGATAATTTATTATCAAAAATGACCATAAAAGAAAAAGTGGGTCAGTTAAGATTAATTAGTGTAGGTGGCGATCTCACTTTACCAAAAGTATTAGACCAAATCGAGGCTGGAGAGATTGGCGGTATTTTTAATACTGTTGTTGAGCCAGATTTGACAAATATGCAAGACCGCGCTTTAAAGTCCCCGAATAAAATTCCTCTATTTTTTGGATTTGATATTATTCATGGCCATCGTACGGTATTCCCAATTAATTTAGGTGTTGCATCGAGTTGGGATCGTAATGTTATAGGTAAAGTTGCTGAAGTGTCTGCCGACGAAGCGACCTCAGATGGATTAAATATTACTTGGGCTCCAATGGTTGATATTACCCGAGATCCTAGATGGGGACGCGTTTCTGAAGGCTTTGGTGAAGATCCCTATTTAACATCTGAAGCAGGACGTATTTTTGTCGAAAAAATGCAAAAACAGTCTCTTGATGATAAAAAATCGTTAGTGACAACCGTTAAGCATTTTGCGCTATATGGTGCGGTCGAAGCGGGTCGCGAATATAACAGCACCGATATGAGTGAACGTAAAATGTTCCAAGAGTATCTTGTACCTTATAAAGCAGCCATTGATGCCGGTAGTCGTGCTGTAATGGTGTCTTTAGTCAGTGTTAACGGTATTCCAGCGACAGCTAATCATTGGCTACTGACTGAAGTATTACGTGACCAATGGCATTTTAATGGTGTGGTTGTAAGTGATCATGGTGCGATTCGTGAATTGATTAATCATGGTGTGGCAAGCGATGCTAAAGATGCTGTTCGCGTGGCGATAAAAGCAGGTATTGATATCAGTATGAATGATGAATATTTTCTTCAATTTTTACCTGAACTTGTTAATGAAGGTGTCCTCACAGAAGAGGATATTAACAAAGCTTGTCGACATGTATTAGAACTCAAATATGACATGGGGCTGTTTAATGACCCTCATCGTAATTTAGATCCTAAATTAGATATCGATACGATGTTTGCCGACAACCGTCTACATCGAGAAGAAGCCAGAGATGTAGCGCGTCGAAGTATTGTGTTGTTGAAAAATAAAAATAGCATTTTACCTTTAGCCAAAAACAAGAAAATAGCCGTGATTGGACCACTTGCCGATTCTAAGCGCGATATTTTAGGTAGTTGGTCAGGTGCCGGACGCGCTAATCTAGCTGTCACACCTTTAGAAGGAATCAAAAATGCAGTAAAAGATCCTAAAACAATTAGTTACGCATTTGGTGCTAATCTTTCCGATGATTCTAATTTATATAAATTTTTAAATTTATATGAAGAAACCACCAAATTTGATCCTCGTCCTGCTGATAAAATGATTGCCGAAGCAGTTGCTAAAGCTAAAAAAGCCGATGTTGTTGTGTTATTTGTAGGGGAAGCTGAGGGAATGGCGCATGAGTCATCTAGTCGCACCGATCTTTCATTGCAAGCAAGCCAAAAACGGTTAATCAAAGCTTTAAAGGCAACAGGCAAACCTTTAGTTATAGCATTAATGAATGGTCGCCCATTAACTGTAAAAGAAGAGTATGAACAAGCTGATGCTATGCTCGAAACTTGGTTTTTAGGCACCGAAGGGGGCAATGCTATCGCTGATGTTTTATTTGGTGATTATAACCCATCGGCTAAATTACCAATGTCATTTCCTGATAATGTTGGGCAAATTCCCGTCTATTACAGTCATTTAAATACTGGTCGCCCTCATGGTACTGAAAATATGGGGAAATATACAACATCGTACTTTGATAGTCCTAATGAACCGCTATTCCCGTTTGGATTTGGTTTAAGTTATACCCATTTTACGATAGATTTTGCCTTATCAAGTACTGAGATGCCGCAAAATGGTGAAATTGTGGTGACTGCAAATGTTGAGAATATTGGTGAGAAAGAAGGTAGCCAAACGGTACAGTTTTACCTTCAAGATATCACAGCTTCGGTCAGTCGACCCGTTAAACAGTTGATAGGTTTTGAAAATATTACTTTAAAACCTCATGAAAAAGGTGAAGTGAAATTAGTGATCAAACCAGATATGCTAAAATTCTGGAATGACAAAATGCAATATGTTGCAGAACCAGGTAAATTCAATATCTACGTTGGCTCTGATTCGACAACGCAAGATAAACAGACCTTTACCTTATTAGATAAATAAATTAATTATATTAACCGTCGACATCTGTCGACGGTTTTATTTTGTGGTCAATATTATGTTTGAATTTGATCTTGTTTTACAACTTCTTCAACAAATGTGTATTTATCTAGTTATTGCTTATTTGCTAAGTAAAACACCTATTGTTATTCCATTAATGCAAGTAACTGTGCATCTACCTCATAAGTTAGTCTGTTATTGTATCTTTTCTCTATTTTGTATTATGGGCAGTTATTTTGGTTTACACATAGAAGACACAATAGCCAACACTCGAGCCATTGGCGCTATTTTAGGCGGTTTGCTTGGCGGCCCCATGGTCGGGCTATTAGTAGGGATAACAGGGGGAATTCATCGTTATACGTTAGGTGGAATTACCGCTGAAAGTTGTATGCTTTCGACTATTTTAACAGGATTGATTAGTGGTCTATTGCATTATGGCTTAATGAAAAAAGGTCGAGTTGATCTTATCTATAATCCTTTGTTAGTCGGGGTTTTAGGCTTATTAGTTGAATCGCTTGAAATGATAATGGTGCTACTAATTTCACGCCCTTTTGACGTGGTTTTACATGCAGTTAAAAGTATTGCTGCGCCAATGATCGTGGCTAATAGCATTGGCGCTGCTATGTTTATGCGAATTTTACTCGATAGGCGCGCTATTTTTGAACGATATACGTCAGCCTTTTCCGCAAAGGCACTTAAGATTGCCGCAAGTACCGAAGGGTTACTTCGTGATGGTTTTAATCAACGTAATAGTACTAAAGTTGCACAAATTATTTATCAAGAGTTAGATATTGGTGCAGTTTCGATTACTGATAGAGAAAAAATCTTAGCATTTATTGGTGTTGGTGATGATCATCATCTACCCGGCACACCAATTACCTCTAATATTACTTTAGAAGCGATTGAACAAAATGATGTTAAATATCTTGATGGCGTTCATCAACCTTATCAATGTTCAATTAATAAATATTGCCGCTTAGGTTCAACGTTAGTTATTCCGCTGAGAGGTGAAAACAATACTGTTGTTGGTACAATTAAATTGTATGAAGCTAAAAATACATTATTTAGTTCGATCAATCGTACGCTTGGTGAAGGCATCGCCAGTTTACTGTCCGCACAAATTTTAGCTGGGCAAAATGAGCACTACAAACAATTATTATCTAAAACTGAGATTAAATTATTGCACGCTCAAGTTAATCCTCATTTTTTATTTAATGCGCTCAATACGTTATTGGCCGTTATTCGTCGAGATAAACAACAAGCATCACAATTAGTGCAGAATCTTTCGACTTTTTTTCGCAAAAATCTTAAGCGAACAGATGAAATTGTTACGCTGAAAGACGAAATTGAGCATGTTAATGCTTATTTACAAATTGAAAAAATGCGCTTTATGGAACAATTGACCGTCGAAATAGCTATTCCCCCACATTTAGAATCGGCTCAGTTACCGGCTTTTTCACTACAACCGATAGTGGAAAATGCGATTAAACATGGTACTTCGCAATTAATTGGTAAAGGAAAAGTGGCGATTTATGCCTATGAACAAAATCAAACATTAGTTTTAGAGGTTATGGATAACGCTGGTAACTACTGCGAAAATAAAAAAGACACAAAAGGATTAGGTCTAAATTTGGTTGATAAACGAATTAATATTCGTTATGGTAAGCAATACGGAATAAAAATAGAATGTGAACCTGATACTTATACTAAAGTAGTATTAACATTGCCTTTACAAAAGGAAAGCTGTATCCAATGTTAGATGTAATTATTGTAGATGATGAATTGCTTGCCCGTGAAAATTTACGTTGCTTGCTTGAAAGTGATCCTGAAATTAATATTGTTGCTGAATGTAATAATGCAATGGAAGCGATTCGTGAAATTCATCGTTTGCAACCTGATGTGGTTTTTTTAGATATTCAAATGCCGAAAATCAATGGTATTGAAATGTTATCTATGTTAGATCCTAAAACCATGCCACATATAGTGTTTTTAACTGCTTATAGTGAGTTTGCGGTCAAAGCCTTTGAAGAGCAAGCTTTTGATTACTTATTGAAACCTGTTGAATCAGAGCGCTTACATAAAACGCTAAATCGATTGCATCATCACTGTATTCCTTGTGATATTTGCCAATTAAAAGGAATCAAGCAGGATTTTGAGTATATTCCCTGTGTTGGGCATAATCGTATTTATCTGTTGAATATTGAGGATGTCTATTATGTGTCGTCTAAAATTAGCGGCATTTATGTTTTTAATCAAGCCAATCAAGAATACTTTACCGAATTAACCTTAAAGACTCTAGAAGATAAAACACCATTGATCCGCTGTCATCGTCAATATTTAGTTAATTTAAAAAAGCTTAAAGAAATTCGTTTCAATGATACAAATGGCGTTGATATTATTTTAAATAATGATATATCAGTTCCAGTTAGCCGTCGTTATTTAAAACAGCTCAAAGAGATGTTGGGATTATAGTTTTTTGTTGTTATCCGCAAAAACCACTCATTCGCTAAATTTAACCACTCATCTTTTCTATTTAACCTATAACTTAAATATCGATACCTCTATATTCATTAAAAAATTACTATAGGCTTGGATGTAAAGGAACTTTTAGTCGTTATTTTAGGCTATAGCAATACAGACAAGCTATTTTAATGAAATTAAAAATAATGGTTTTTTTAATATCAAAACATAGTAAGTCTATATCTGTTTTAAATGGTGTTAAATTTCGAACTAATTAAATTTAAAACCCATGAAGAGAGTTATTATGAATAATAAAGTCTTTAAGCATATTCCATGGCTGATCTTAGCCTTTATTGGTGCATGTTGTTTAGCCGTAATTGCATTACGGCGAGGTGAGCATGTCAGCGCACTATGGATTGTTGCTGCTGCTGTTTCAATTTATCTTGTCGCGTACCGATATTACAGTTTGTATATCGCCAAAAAGGTCATGCAATTAGATCCGACGCGTGCAACCCCTGCTGTCATTAATAATGATGGTTTAAACTTTGTACCGACTAATAAATATGTATTATTTGGTCACCATTTTGCTGCCATTGCCGGCGCAGGGCCATTGGTTGGGCCGGTACTTGCCGCTCAAGTAGGGTACTTACCAGGTACACTTTGGTTACTTGCAGGTGTCGTGTTTGCCGGTGCGGTACAAGACTTTATGGTTCTATTTTTATCTTCTAGACGTAATGGCTCATCTTTGGGCGAAATGATTAAAGAAGAGATGGGGGCGATTCCTGGCACCATAGCGCTATTTGGTTGCTTCCTTATCATGCTTATAATACTTGCGGTTTTAGCATTGATTGTGGTTAAAGCGCTAGCTGAAAGCCCTTGGGGGGTATTTACTGTTTGTTCAACAGTACCTATTGCCTTATTTATGGGTATTTATATGCGATTTTTAAGACCAGGACGGGTATTAGAAGTATCTGTTATTGGTATTGTGTTATTAGTGTTATCAATATGGTTTGGTGGTGTAATTGCGCATGATGCATATTGGGGGCCAGCTTTAACTTTCAAAGCAACGACTATTACTTATGTATTAGTGGGCTATGCTTTAGTTTCAGCAATGTTACCTGTTTGGTTAATCCTAGCACCTCGTGATTATTTAGCAACATTTTTAAAAATCGGTGTAATTGTTGGTTTAGCTATTGGTATTGTTATCTTAAATCCTGATTTAAAAATGCCAGATGTGACCCAATATGTTGATGGTACCGGTCCAGTTTGGAAAGGTTCACTTTTCCCATTCTTATTTATCACGATTGCTTGTGGTGCTGTTTCTGGCTTCCATGCATTAATTTCATCAGGTACAACGCCAAAATTACTTGCTAACGAAACGGATGCTCGCTTCATCGGTTACGGTGCAATGTTAATGGAGTCATTCGTTGCCATGATGGCATTAGTCGCTGCTTCAATTATTGAGCCAGGTCTTTATTTCGCTATGAATACTCCACCGGCAGCTTTAGGGATTACTATGCCTGATTTGCATAAATTAGGTACTGATCAAGCGCCAATGATAATGGAGCAACTTAAAGATGTGACAGCCCATGCTGCTGCAACGGTTAGTTCGTGGGGATTTGTCATTTCACCTGACGAAATTTTACAAACAGCCAAAGATATTGGTGAACCGTCAGTGCTTAATCGTGCCGGTGGTGCGCCAACGCTAGCGGTAGGTATTGCACACGTGTTCCATCAAATTATTCCTGGTGCCAATATGGGCTTTTGGTATCACTTTGGTATTTTATTTGAAGCGTTATTTATCTTAACTGCACTTGATGCTGGTACCCGTTCTGGTCGTTTTATGCTACAAGACCTTTTAGGTAACTTTGTCCCATTCTTGAAAAAAACCGATTCACTCATTGCCGGTTTTATTGGTACAGTGGGTTGTGTTGGTTTGTGGGGCTACTTACTCTATCAAGGCGTTGTTGATCCATTAGGTGGTGTTAAGAGCTTATGGCCATTATTCGGTATCTCAAATCAAATGTTAGCGGCGGTTGCGTTAGTGTTAGCAACGGTTGTATTAATTAAAATGAAACGTGCTCAATATATTTGGGTGACAATTATTCCAGCAATATGGTTACTCATTTGTACAACATGGGCATTAGCATTGAAATTATTCAGTAATGATCCGCAATTAGAAGGTTTCTTCTATTTAGCCAATGAGTATAAACGTCGCATTGCTGAAGGTAGTGAATTAACCGCACAACAAATTGATAATATGCACCATATCGTTATTAACAATTATACTAATGCGGGTTTAAGTATTCTATTTTTAGTGGTTGTTTACAGTATTATTTTCTTTGGTATTAAAACTGCATTAAAAGTACGTAATAATAAACAAAGAACAGATAAAGAGACAGCTTATGTGCCAATTCCTGAAGGCGGTGTAAAAACTTCAATGTCACATTAAGTCTGTATTATTGATGACGTTACATTATCAAGTTGTCAAAAAATATTGATGGTTATCTATCTCATACCCAATAATATTGTTATATTGTTGGGTATTTTTATATCATTTAATATTATCTTATTGCGAGTTGTGATTATAAATGAACGATGCTTTTAACGTATTAGTTATTTTATTTTCGTATAGGGAAGATTATTTGTTTGTCGAGTTTTAAAGGAGCTTAAAATGTTACTCAATAAAAGATTGTTATCATTATTCACGATTGTGGCTTTATCCAGTCCCTTGCCACTGTTGGCTAAACAGGTAAATGTCGCTATTTTAGCAACTTCCGATGTTCATGGACGAATGTTACCTTGGGATTATGGTACAGATAAGGCTGATTTATCCGGTTCTTACGCACAAATATCTACCTTTGTTAATCAGTTTCGTGAGCATCACCCTAATGTCATTTTGGTTGATGCGGGTGATATTATTCAAGATAACCAAATTGAACGTTTTCACGATGTGAAAAATCATCCAGCTATTGAGGCTCTTAATACTATGAAATATGACATTATGGTATTAGGTAACCATGAATTTAATTTTGGCATGCCAGTTGTTGATAAAATCGTTGCTGAATTTAAAGGTAAAACATTAGCAGCGAACATCTTTTATAAAGACTCAGGTAAAGCCTATTTACCCGCTACATCCATTATTGAAAAAGATGGCGTAAAAATTGGTTTTATTGGGGCAACGACACCATTTGTACCTGAATATGAAGATAAAACAGGTTATGTAAAACAAATGGAATTCACTATGCCAATTCCAGAAATACAAAAACAAGTTGAAAAGTTAAAACAACAACATGTTGATGCTATTGTTTTAGTTACCCATATGGGGGTGGATAATGAAAACAATAAACCAGGAACCGGCGTTGCTGATGTGGCTAACCAAGTGCCCGATATCGATGTGATTATAGCTGGGCACAATCATCAAAATATAAGTGAAAAAGTGATCAATAATGTTTTGATTACCGAACCACATCGTTATGGTACCGTGGTTTCGGTGGTTGATTTAACCTTTGATCTTGAAAAGAACAAAGCCTCTTTAGTGAATAAAAAAGCCGAAACACAGCCAGTTAAATCGTATGCTGCCGATCCAGCAATTGAAAAAATTTATGCGCCTTATCATCAACAATTAAGAGAAATAGCCAATCAGGTTATTGGTGAAACCGATCGTGATTTGGTTCCCCAGCAAATGATTCATGGTATTCCTGCGATTTACCTCGAAGAAACAGGGCTAACTCATTTACTCAATGCCGTTCAATTATATTATAGCGGTGCGGATGTGACTTCTGTGTTGGTTGATAATAAAAAAGCAATACTGAATAAAGGTCCAATCACGCGTAAAGATATCGCCAATAACTACCAATATACCGCTGGTGAAACCAGTATATTCGAAGTTACCGGTCAAGACCTTAAAGACTATATGGAATGGTCTGCTGCTTATTTTGCTCAAGTACAACCGGGCGATAAAAATTATCAATATGATCCCATTCGTGGCGCGTCAAAATATATGACTTACGATATGTTTGGTGGGGTCAAATATACTATTGATTTAACTCAACCGGTTGGTGAGCGAATTAAAAATTTAACATTGCTTAATGGTCAGGCTATCACTGCGGATATGAAGCTAAAATTAGGTATGAACGCTTATCGTTACGAGATGTTAGTCAAAAAAGGTGGGCCATTAGAAGGAAGACGTGTTGAACCAACTTGGGACTCACGAACCGCTTTTGGTGATGAACAAGGTACTATCCGTAATATGACGATAAAATATATTACAGACGTCAAAAAAGGTAAAATTACTGATGAATCTAACCATAACTGGCAAGTGATCGGTATCAAACCTTAACCGCTCGTTTAATAAAAAGGATGATCGTTGTGAAAAATGATATAACGTTTTACCAACGTTTTAAATCGGATATTTTGGCTGGTTTAAAAACTATTACTATTCGTGATAAAAGTGAATCACATTTTAAGGTGGGTGATACGTTGCGAGTGGGCGTTTTTGAAACGGATGCATGTTTTTGTAGTATAAAAATTACTAATGTGACGCCTGTAACACTCAATCAATTGACTGAAGAACAGGCTAAGCAGGAAAATATGAGCCTAACTGAACTGAAAAAAGTCATTAGTGATATTTACCCTAACGAACAACAGTTTGTTATTATTGCTTTTCAACTATTATCAATCTAAAAAAAACGCGCCTTAGGCGCGTTTTTTTACTGGTAAAAAGCAAAATGTGACTAGTTTTTTATTGGTTGTACCGTTAAAACTAGACCATTAACCGCGATAACTTCAACAGCATGACCAACCGGTAAATTAATATTACATTGTGCTGGCCAAGTGCCGTCTTTGATTTTGACTCGGCCTGAGCCATTGATAATGGCGTCGGTAACAAGGGTTTTAATACCAATTAAATCTTGTTGTGGCTGATTAATTTCGTTGCTATTCGGTTTGCTTTGCCCAGACTTTTTAAGCCATAGCCACCATAAATATGCTGAAACCAAGGTAAATATAGCAAATAAAATCCATAAAACAGGCCAAGACAGAGGCAAAATCCAAGCAATAAGACCAACAACAATTGCAGCGATGCCGCTCCAAAGTGAGTAGCCACCAGTACCAAGCAATTCTGCAATTAATAATGTTCCCCCTAAAATAAAAAATACCCAATGAGGGGAATTATAAATAACGGTTAAAATATCAGTCATCGTTTAATTTACCTAATTACATAATTGAAATTGCAAAAGTATTTATTTAATTCCAAAATAACTTGTACTTAAAGTACCTTGGAAAATATATACAACCAGTTCGGAAACTACCTTGTGACATCATTTAGAGTTTTTAATGAGCTCCGCAATGCCACCAATACTGCCCATTAAACTTGATGCATCTAAAGGCATCATAATGACTTTACTGTTATCTGCCGATCCGATTTGTTGTAGCGCTTCAGTATATTTTTGTGCAACAAAGTAATTAACTGCATTGATATTACCTGCTGCAATTGCATCAGACACCATTTGTGTGGCTTTTGCTTCGGCTTCGGCCGCACGTTCACGGGCTTCGGCTTGTAAAAATGCAGCTTGTCGCTCACCTTCGGCCTTTAATATTTCGGACTGTTTTTCACCTTCTGAACGTAGTATTGCTGCCTGACGAACACCTTCAGCTTCCAGAATTTCCGCACGTTTATTACGTTCTGCTTTCATTTGTGCATTCATCGCGGCAATAAGTTCTGCCGGCGGGCGAACATCTCGAATTTCAATACGGGTGATTTTAATGCCCCAAGGGTTTGTTGCATCATCAACAATGCTAAGTAATTTTGAGTTGATATGATCACGTTGTGATAGCATTTCATCAAGTTCCATGCTGCCGAGTACCGTACGAATATTTGTCATCATTAAATTAATCACAGCACGTTCAAGTTGATTGACTTGATAAGCGGCTCTAGCTGCGTCTTGCACTTGAATAAAGCAAACGGCATCAATTTGTACGTTGGCATTATCTTTTGATATAACTTCTTGTGATGGAATATCAAGCACTTGTTCCATCATATTAATTTTACGACCAATCCCATCCATAAAAGGAATAATGATATTCAATCCCGGTTCAAGTGTGTGGGTGTATTTACCAAAACGCTCAATGGTGTATTGATAACCTTGC
The DNA here is from genome assembly GCF_026536195.1 of Gilliamella sp. B2969. Lineage (NCBI taxonomy): Bacteria > Pseudomonadati > Pseudomonadota > Gammaproteobacteria > Orbales > Orbaceae > Gilliamella > Gilliamella sp. B2969. Next base: position 17,703 of record NZ_JAFNOP010000008.1, on the reverse strand, counting down.
GGAACAATGGTAATACATTTTAAAACGGTGATTAGTGCGAGTAACACGATGATACCGATAAAAATATAAAATATAGGCATAGATTAATTTCTCTTAGTAATATGAATTTCGACGGTATAAGCATTCTAATGGCTATGAGATTTTTTGACCAGTTATTAATAAATAATCTTTATGTTATTTATTATTGATTTTATGAAGCTAATTTATTTTTAGTCATATTTTTGCTCTATCCCTTGTTAAATTTTTGGTGATTTTTTAACTTAACGCTAAACTGTGTCTATTAATTTAAACGACGCGCTAATATTAACCAACAAGAATCATTCCAGCCAAATACATACTGGCTGTCGTTTAATTGTTTACTACGATTAAATATGACAAGAAAAACAGAATAGGAATAATAATGGAAGAGCAAACAGTTGAACAAAATATTAAACAACAAACGATCGAGCAGAAAATTGCAGATTTTAAAAAAATCACCAAAAACGATGGCGATGAAGCATTTTCAAAGGCTCAATTAGAGTTAGCCAAAATTTATTTTTTGGATCAAAATACTGAAGCTGCAATCAAACATTTATTAAAGGTTGAAAAGTTAGGTAATTCGACATTATATGCTACAGCTCAGTTTAATTTAGCTCAGATATATCAACATGAAAATAACATAGCGCAGGCAGAACACCATTATTTACAGATTGAAAAGAGTGTTGATCCTAATTTATATGCCGAAGCTCAGTTCAATTTAGCCCTGATATATCAAGATGAAAAAAATAACATAGCGCAAGCAGAACACTATTATTCACGAGTGGAAAAGCAGGATAATGCCGATGCTTATGCTAGGGCTCAATATTGTTTAGCGCTTATTTACCAATTTAAAATACAGAATGACGATCAGGCAAAACATTATTATTCACAGGTAGAAAGGCAGGATAACGCTGATGCTTATGCTAGGGCACAATGTAATTTAGCCCTTATTTACCAATTTAAAAAACAGGATATCAAGCAGGCAGAATACCATTATTTACAGGTACAAAGGGAGGATAATGCCGATGCTTATGTTAGGGCACAATGTAATTTGGGTGTTATCTATCAAACTAAAAAACAGCTTTATAACGAAGCCAGTCAGTGTTTCTTACAATGTTGTGATAGCATTAATTCTTATGTTTCCAATATAGCGAATCTTTATTTAGGGGATAATATCTTTTTTAACAAAACAGAAGGTAGTTTTAAAAAAGCAAAAGAATATTATCTGAAAGTGTCTTATTCCAATGATTTATTTATGCTTTATACTATTGCTCAAATCATGTTATCAGTCATTGATAAGAATGAAGCTTCTTCACTATTTGCCGATGCCAATAAACGCGAGCAATCCGTTACTCAGTACATTTGTTATATCAGAACATTAGCACAAGATATTCAGGAGCAGTTACTGGTTACATTTAAATTAAATGAAAACTTAAAAAGTGAAGAGAAACAATATGAACGGCAGGTTGCACATTATACCAGACCGGGCGTGTTATTTAGTCTTTTAAAAAATGAGCCTAGCGATTTTCGTTTAAATGTGGTTGATTTTATGAACGATCCCACTGAAAATCAGGTACTCACTAGTTGGCTTAATATTAAAACCGATACGGATAGTGAAATCAAAAGCTTTTTAGCCAGTTTTTCATTTAATCACAATTCGTTAAATCAATTTCGTTTATATGGCAATGAAAACAATATTGTCGGCTCGAGTGTTAGTGTAGTTTTTAACCAAAATTTTTTTGGCGACGATGTTGAACAAAGCATCAATCCTGATGGTATTAATCATTTAAATAAATTAACATCAGTTAAAATGGCAAGACAAGATTTTATTGATAATAAAACTGATGCTAATGAGAAGAACGAACCGTTAACACAATCCTCCTTTCATGATCTACCTTTGTTCCGTTGTTTGTATTTTGATCCAAATAATGAATATATTAGTCTTGCCAAACGTAATAAATTTTCTTTTTATCTGGAGCACCGAGAAAGTTCTGCAGCTGAGATTGAAGAAAAATGGAATGACTACCTAAAACAATTAGATGAAAAGCATAAAATTAAAACAATTAGAAAAAAACTAAATCAAATAAAACAAGTAATAAAAAATTTAAATAAAAACAGAAGCATAAAAAATCTTTCTATTCTCGATCAATTAATTACCTTAGCCGTCATGCCTATCTCGTGCTTAATCAAGCATGCTGCATTTGAAGATGAAGATGAATGTCGAATGATTTATATCACAAATATTGCCGATGAAAAAATTCAAGCGCCGACAGATTATGTTCAAGCCAGCAGTTTATTTATTAATTACAAAACGGTGGAAGATTATATTGAGAAGATTTATTTAGGTCCGCAATGTGAAGCACATCATAAGTTATGGATTACTAACCACTTTCGGATTTCGTCAAAACCAAGATCTAAGTTGGTTAAAGTGATTCAATCCGAAATGCCGTTGCGCTAATTTTTACAAAGGATGCTTTATAACAAATAGCATCCTTTGGTTAAACTTGCTATTGATATACTAAAATAAATTTTATTTCTGCACACAAAATATTCACTTGACATTGCATCAATGAACTAGTTTAATAGTACAACATTCATTTTACATTAATAATAATCATGAAATCACAATACTGTTATTTGATTGCTTGCAAATTCGCTAATTTTGGTTGGTGGCGTATGAGTTTGGGCGGGTGATTTGATAAAGCATTGTCTTTGTATGTAAAACCCGCTTAGCGCGGGTTTTTAGTTTTTCATAATCAAATGCATAGTTTAAATAAAAATTTAAAAATAGAGAGTCAACAATGAATAAGCCAACATTAACGCAGATAACCAAAACCATTGGTTATTATCAAGATCCGACTCAGGTATTTTATCAATTATGTCATGACAGGCCAGCTACATTGCTGCTTGAATCAGCCGAAATCGATAACAAGCAAGGCATAAAAAGTGTGATGATTGTGGATAGTGCGTTACGCATTTCGGCAATCGATCAGCAGGTGATATTTGAAGCTTTAACTTCAAATGGGCAAACGTTGTTACCTTTACTTGCCGATGCATTTTCAGCAAGTACTGTGAAAGTTGAAGTTGAAACGTCAAAGTTGACATTGGTGTTTCCTCAAGTTGATGCCATGCAAGATGAGGATTCTCGATTAAAATCGCTATCCGTTTTTGATGCGTTAAGAACGCTACTTAGTCTTGTGAATTATTCGAAACAAGCAAGCCATGATGCGATTTTTGTTGGCGGGCTATTTAGTTATGATTTGGTGGCTGGTTTTGAAAATTTACCTAAACTCCCTACTGATATGCGCTGCCAAGATTTTTGTTTTTATTTAGCCGAAACGTTATTAGAAATTAATCATCAAAATCACGTTTCAATATTAAAAGCGACCGCTTTCACGGCTGATCCAAACGAAGTGGAACGTTTAACTAAACGTATTGATGAGCTGCAAACTTTGTTAAACCAACCGATAAAGCCAATTCCTACTCAATCCCTTGCCAATATTACGGTTGATTGTAATAAAAGTGATGATGACTTTAATACCATAGTTAAAAAGATGCAAGATGCGATTCAACAAGGCGAAATATTTCAAGCAGTGCCATCTCGTCGTTTTACATTGCCTTGTCCTAAGCCTTTGTCTGCCTATCAACTTCTTAAAACTAATAATCCAAGCCCTTATATGTTTTATATGCAAGATAAGGATTTTGTGTTATTTGGTGCTTCACCTGAAAGCGCGCTTAAATATAGTAAAGCTACCAATCAAGTTGAAATCTATCCTATTGCCGGAACGCGTCCTCGAGGCTTAACCGCCAATGGCGACATTGATTATGATTTAGATAGTCGTTTAGAGTTAGATATGCGTACCGACAAGAAAGAACTAGCAGAACATTTAATGTTAGTCGATTTAGCTCGTAATGATTTAGCACGTATTTGTCAGCCGGGTACACGATATACTAAAGATTTACTCAAAGTTGATCGCTATTCGTTTGTGATGCATTTGGTGTCAAAAGTCATTGGTCAATTACGTGAAGATTTAGATGCACTTCATGCTTATCAAGCGACCATGAATATGGGGACATTAACCGGTGCGCCCAAAATTCGTGCAATGCAATTGATTGCCGAATCAGAAAAAGTTAAACGGGGTAGCTATGGTGGGGCAGTAGGGTATTTTACTGCCAATGGTGACCTTGATACGTGTATTGTGATTCGTAGTGCTTATGTTGAAAACGGCATAGCGACTGTTCAAGCTGGTGGCGGCGTGGTTTTAGATTCTGAACCACAATTTGAATCCGACGAATCACGTAATAAAGCGCGCGCTGTGGTTAGAGCAATTATGGCAGCACATAATGTAGAAGGTGTATTCTAATGGCTAATATTTTATTTATTGATAATATTGATTCTTTTACTTATAACCTCGTCGATCAACTACGTAATAGCCAACATCATGTGACGATTTATCGTAATACGATCCCGGCTGATGTGATAGTTGAAAAACTCTCACAAATGCAAAATCCGATTTTGATGTTATCGCCAGGACCCGGCGCACCAAGTGAAGCAGGTTGTATGCCAGAATTACTTAAACGCCTAAAAGGTAAATTACCGATTATAGGTATCTGCCTTGGTCATCAGGCGATTGTTGAGTCTTATGGTGGAAGCATTGTACCGGCGGGTGATATTTTACATGGCAAAGCTTCACTTATTGAACACGATGAACAAGCCATGTTTAAAGGCTTACCTAATCCATTACCGGTCGCGCGGTATCATTCATTAAAAGGCGAAAATATTCCTAAAACCCTAACCATTAATGCCTTGTGTAACAATATTGTGATGGCGGTGCGTAATGATGAGGATCGGGTGTGTGGTTTTCAGTTTCATCCCGAATCAATTTTAACTATTCAAGGGGTAAAACTGCTTGAGCAAACCATTGAGTGGGCGCTTAATCCATCACAAAAAACAGCGCAACCAAAACAAGAAGCCATTATTGATAAGCAAGAGTATAATATTCAACCTATTCTCAATAAGTTATATTTAGGACAGGTATTAAGCCAACAAGAAAGTAAAATACTGTTCAATTTAATTATTCAAGGTAAAATCGAACCGACGGTATTGGCAACAGCAATAATTAGTATGAAAGTTCGCGGTGAAAAGCCAGATGAAATCGCAGGAGCTGCGCAAGCACTGCTTGAAAATGCCGATAGTTTTGCTATTCCAGATTATGCGTTTACCGACATTGTCGGAACAGGCGGTGATGGTACCAACAGTATTAATATTTCAACCGCCAGTGCCTTTGTGGCTGCTGCGTTAGGTTACAAGGTGGCTAAACATGGTAACCGTGGGGTGTCGAGTAAATCAGGTTCATCAGACGTGTTGTCTGCTTTAGGCATTAAATTAAATATGCCGGCCGAAGATTCGCGTAAGGCGTTGGATGAGCTTGGTGTATGTTTTTTATTTGCTCAGCAATATCATTCAGGTTTTCGTCATGCCGCGCCGGTTCGTCAGCAATTGAAGACTCGAACGATTTTTAATGTACTAGGGCCGCTCATTAATCCGTCTCGTCCTAAACGAATTTTATTAGGGGTATATCACCCAGATTTAATCAAACCGATTGCTGAAACGTTAACTATGTTAGGTTATACCCATGCCTATGTGGTACATGGTTCAGGAATGGATGAAGTTGCGATTCATGGTGAAACGCAAGTGGCTGAAGTGCATAATGGCAAAATTCGTTACTTTACATTAACACCGCAAGATTTCGGCTTACAGCAATATACATTAAAAGATATTGAAGGTGGCACGCCAGAGATGAATCGTGATATGTTAATTGCGATTTTACAAGGACATGGCAAACCGGCTCATGAAGCAGCGATCGCCGCTAACGTTGCGATGTTAATGAGTTTGTTTGGTCAGTCCGATTTAAAACAAAATGCTAAACAAGCGATTGAAATGATGCGTAGTGGTAAAGCTTATCAACTATTACAGCAATTAGCGGCAAGATAACAGTGGAGAAAAATATGGCAATTGCAGCATTAACGGAAAATGTTGAAATGGCAACCGTATTGAAAAAAATCATCGAAGATAAACAAAGTTGGTTAGTCTCACAGCAAGCATCAAAACCGCTTGAAACATTTAAAATGGATGTGAAGCCTAGTGATCGTGATTTTTATCAATCATTGAATCAAACTAAAACAGCATTTATTTTAGAATGCAAAAAAGCCTCACCGTCAAAAGGGTTAATTCGGGATGATTTTGATCCTGCAACTATTGCCAAAGTGTATAAAGATTATGCTTCGGCTATTTCGGTGTTGACCGACGAAAAATACTTTCAAGGACGTTTTGAGTTTTTGCCTATCGTACGTAATGAGGTAACTCAGCCTGTTCTTTGCAAAGACTTTATTATTGATGAATATCAAATTTACTTAGCGCGTTATTATCAGGCCGATGCCATTTTATTAATGCTATCAGTCGTCAATGACGATGAGTATCGTCACTTAAGCCGTATCGCTCATCAACTCAATATGGGCGTATTAACCGAAGCAAGCACGCAAGCCGAAGTGGAACGAGCAATTGCACTTGGTGCTAAAGTGATAGGCATTAATAATCGTAATTTGCGTGATTTGAGTGTCGATTTAAATCGCGTTAAAAATCTATCGAAAACGATTCCTGATGATCGCATTATTATCAGCGAATCGGGGATTTACACACATAATCAGGTTAAAGAATTAAGTCAGTTTGCTAATGGTTTTTTAATTGGTAGCGCGCTGATGTCAGAACCTAATTTAACCTTAGCGATTCGTAAAGTCATGCTGGGTGAAAATAAAGTTTGTGGTTTAACTCGCGCTGAAGATGCGATAGCAGCTTACCAAGCCGGTGCGGTATATGGTGGATTGATATTTGCACCAAAATCACCTCGTTATATCTCGCCAATAAATGCCCGAATAGTCATTTCAGCTGCGCCGCTAAATTGGGTAGGTGTGTTTAAAAATGAAACGATAGATCAAGTTTGTCAAATAGCCGAACAACTTTCACTTTATGCTGTTCAATTGCATGGTGATGAAGATAACCAATATATCCAATTATTACGTGAAAAATTACCTAAAAATTGTCAGATTTGGAAAGCATTAAGTATCAGCAATACCATCCCCGAACACAATAATCCGTTAGTCAGTCGTTATATATTTGATCATGGCGCCGGGGGAACGGGTAAAAGCTTTGATTGGTCACTACTAGCTGGGCAAGATTTAACTAATGTGATTTTAGCCGGCGGCATTAATCCGCAAAATATAAAAAATGCTTTAGCTACAAATGTGATTGGGGTGGATTTAAATTCTGGTGTCGAAATTTCGCCGGGTATTAAAGATAAACACAAAATTCAAGCTGTATTTGAACAAATTTAATTAATGTTAAAAGGAATAGTTATGTCAAAATTAAATCCTTATTTTGGTGAGTTTGGTGGGCAGTATGTCCCTCAAATATTGATGCCGGTGCTTGAGCAACTTGAGGATGCTTTTTTATCAGCGATTCATGATCCAAGTTTTCAAAAAGAGTTTAATGATTTATTAGTCAATTATGCCGGTCGACCTACTGCGCTTACTTTATGTAAAAACTTAACAGCAGGCACTAAAACTAAACTCTATTTAAAACGTGAAGATCTTGTACATGGCGGTGCGCACAAGACCAATCAAGTATTAGGGCAAGCGTTACTTGCCAAACGTATGGGCAAAACCGAAATTATTGCCGAAACCGGTGCAGGGCAGCATGGCGTTGCATCAGCACTGGCCTGTGCGTTACTTGGCTTAAAATGCCGTATTTATATGGGCGCAAAAGATGTTAAACGGCAAGCGCCTAATGTGTTTAGAATGCGTTTAATGGGGGCGACTGTGATTCCAGTTGAAACAGGTTCAGCTACCTTGAAAGATGCCTGTAACGAAGCGTTGCGTGACTGGTCAGGAAGTTATGAAAAAGCTCACTATATGCTAGGTACCGCAGCAGGTCCGCATCCTTTCCCGACTATTGTACGTGAATTTCAGCAGATGATTAGCCGCGAAGCCAAACAACAAATTATGGAAAAAGAAGGACGTTTGCCTGATGCCGTGATTGCTTGTGTTGGCGGTGGATCTAATGCAATTGGTATGTTTGCAAATTTTATTGAAGAAAAATCAGTACGCTTAATTGGTGTTGAACCGGGTGGACACGGCATTGAAAGCGGTGAACATGGTGCATCATTAAAACATGGTAAATTGGGTATCTACTTTGGTATGAAATCGCCAATGATGCAAACTGATGAAGGACAAATTGAAGAGTCGTATTCGATATCAGCGGGCCTTGATTTTCCATCGGTTGGACCTCAACATGCTTATTTAGATAGTATCGGCCGTGCGCAATATGTTTCGATTACCGATGATGAAGCGTTAGATGCCTTTAAAGCGTTGTCGCGTCATGAGGGTATTATTCCTGCGTTAGAATCATCGCATGCTTTAGCTTATGCACTAAAGATGATCAAAGAAAATCCTAATAAAGAGCAGCTGTTGATTGTCAATCTATCGGGCCGCGGAGATAAAGATATCTTTACTGTTTATGATATTTTAAAAGCAAAAGGAGAAATTGAATGAACCGTTATCAAAAATTATTTGATAAATTAAATCAAGAAAAGCGGGGCGCATTTGTTCCTTTTGTTCCTGTTGGGGATCCTAATCCAGAACTCTCTTTACAAATAATACAAACTTTAATTGATGCTGGTGCGGATGCATTAGAGCTGGGTATTCCGTTTTCTGACCCTATGGCCGATGGACCAACCATTCAAAATGCGAATATTCGCGCTTTTAAAGGTGGTATTAGTGTTGAAAAATGTTTTGAAATATTAACTCAAATCAGAAGCTATCATACTGATATTCCTATTGGCTTACTCATCTATGCTAATTTAGTTTTTAAAAATGGTATTGATAACTTCTATGCGAAATGTGCAAAAGCAGGCGTAGATTCAGTATTAATTGCTGATTTACCGGTTGAGTATGCACAAGAATTTACCAAACATGCAGAAAAATATAAGATTGCGCCAATCTTTATTTGCCCACCAAATGCTGATGACGAAGTTATTAAAAAAATAGCTGAATTGGGTAAAGGTTACACCTATCTTGTGTCACGTGCTGGTGTAACCGGTACTGAAAATCGCGCCAATAAACCTTTAACGCATTTAATCCAAAAATTGACTCAGTACGGCGCGCCGCCAGCGATTCAAGGATTTGGTATCTCAGAACCCTCACAAGTGAGTGAAGCAATTAAATCAGGAGCAGCTGGTGCGATCGCCGGATCTGCGACAGTCAAAATTATCGAGAAAAATTTAGATGAACCTGAAAAAATGCTAAATGAAATGACCGAGTTTGTTAAAAAGATGAAATTAGCGACGTCTAAATAATTTTTTTCCGCTGAGAATTCAGCGGAATATTTTATTTTTTTATAGATTTGGTTATGCCATTTTGCTTACTTATTTTACATTTGTTTTGTAAAAAAGACTGAAATTTATTCTGTTAGATTAATCAATTACTTCAGCTATATTTGCTAAAATTAACATTATTACACGTTGCACTTTATTTAAAATAAGGTATAATCTTCAACCATCTATCGCGGGGTGGAGCAGCTTGGTAGCTCGTCGGGCTCATAACCCGAAGGTCGTTGGTTCAAATCCAGCCCCCGCAACCACTTAGATTTTCATTCATAAATCAATTTACCCTTTTTATTGCGTGAAAGTTCGAATCAAGTGGCTTCATTATAGTTAGTTTTAAATGTAGCCTCGCATGTCGAGGTTTTTTTTCGTGTTTTGATTTAAGCGTAAGTTTAAAAGGAATGTTGGGCTATATGCCCTTTTTTTATTTTTTGCAGTGGAGGTTTGTTTGGCTAATATAGAACAGCAATTGACGGATATCATACAAGAACCTGTGAATGCCCTTGGTTTTGAGTTAGTTGGCGTTGAATACATTCGTGGCCGTTACCCAGTGTTACGAGTTTATATAGATAGTGAAAACGGTATAACTGTTGATGATTGTGCTGATGTTAGCCGACAAATTAGCGCTGTGCTTGATGTGGAAGATCCTATCAAAGATGCTTATAACCTTGAAGTTTCATCACCAGGTATGGACAGACCACTGTTTACGTTAGAACACTATCAACGTTTTGTTGGTGAAGAAGTCACAATTAGTCTGCGTATTCCTGTTGCTAATCGTCGCAAATGGAAAGGACAGATAAAATCCATTGATAATGAGATGATTACACTAACGGTGGATAATAACGATGAAGTGTTTGCTTTTAGCAATATTCAAAAAGCAAATATAGTACCTAATTTTAACCTTAAATAGAGTACGGGTGTAAAGGATGAATAAAGAAATTTTAGCTGTTGTTGAAGCAGTATCAAATGAAAAAGCACTAACGCGTGACAAAATTTTTGAAGCGTTAGAAACCGCATTAGCAACAGCCACTAAAAAGAAACATAATGTTGATATTGATGTTGTGGTAAAAATTGATCATAAAACTGGCGATTATGATACATTTCGCCGTTGGTTGGTGGTCAATGAAGTTACACAACCAACTAAAGAAATAACCCTAGAAGCAGCGCAATATGAAGATCCAACATTAAAAATTGGTGACTATGTTCAAGAACAAATTGAATCTGTTGCTTTTGACCGAATTACAACACAAACGGCGAAACAAGTTATTGTACAAAAAGTACGCGAAGCTGAGCGTGCAATGGTCATTGACATGTTTAGAAACCGAATTGGTGAAATCGTAACGGGTATCGTCAAAAAAACCAATCGCGATAGCGTGATTTTAGATTTAGGTAATAATGCCGATGCAATGATGTCACGTCATGATATGCTGCCACGCGAAAACTTCCGTATTGGCGATCGTGTACGCGGTATTTTATATTTGGTTGAACAAGATAATAAACCAGCACAACTTTGTATTAGTCGCTCTAACCCTGAGATGATGGAAGAGCTATTCCGTATTGAAGTTCCTGAAATTGGTGAAGAGATGATCGACATTAAAGGTGTTGCTCGTGATCCGGGTTCTCGCGCTAAAATTGCTGTTAGCAGTAACGACCGTCGTATCGATCCAGTTGGTGCATGTGTTGGTATGCGAGGCGCTCGAGTCCAAGCTGTTTCGAATGAATTTGGTGGTGAACGTATTGATATCGTATTGTGGGATGATAATCCTGCACAGTACGTGATTAATGCAATGGCACCTGCTGATGTTGTGTCAATTGTTGTTGATGAAGATAAACATACAATGGATGTGGCTGTTAATGCTGATACTTTACCACAGGCTATTGGTCGAAATGGGCAAAATATCCGTTTAGCATCACAACTTACGGGTTGGACGTTAAATGTAATGAGTACCGAAGATTTACAAGAAAAACATCATGCCGAATCATTTGCTGCAATCAGTAACTTAATGAAGCATTTAGACATTGAAGAAGATCTGGCACAACTATTAGTTGAAGAAGGTTTTACTTCGCTAGAAGAACTTGCTTATGTACCGGTTGATGAATTACTTGAAATTGAAGAACTTGATGAAGAACTGGTTGAAGCATTAAGAAATCGCGCAAAAGATGCTTTAACAACCTTAGCGCTTGCTCATAGTGGCGATAAAAGACCGGCGCAAGATTTATTAGATTTACCGGGTATGACACAAGAATTAGCCTACCAATTAGCCCAACATGACGTTATTACCTTGGAAGATTTAGCAGAACAAGGTACCGATGATCTCGTGGATATTGAAGGTTTAACAAGTAAACAAGCTGGCGATTTTATTATGGCTGCACGTAATATTTGTTGGTTTGCAAATGAATAATTGAGGGAAAGTAATACATGACCAAAGTATCAATCGAAACACTGGCTCAAGAGATAAATACTCCAGTGCAAACACTTTTGCAACAGTTTGCCGATGCTGGGATGAAAAAAACCGCGTCTGACACTGTTACACAAAAGGAAAAAGAAGCTTTGCTTGCGCATTTAAATCCTCAGCAAGGTCCAACAAAATTAACACTACAACGTAAAACTCATTCAACGTTGAATGTGTCAAGTGCGGGTGGCAAAAGCAAAGAAATTAAAGTCGAAGTCCGTAAAAAACGTACTTTTGTAAAACGCGATCCGGCTGAAATTGCTGCCGAGCAAGAAAAAGCACGTCTAGAAGCTGAAAAAGCTAAACAAGAAGCAGAATTAGCAGAATTACAAGCGCGTAAAGAAGCTGAAGAGAAAGCGAAGTTAGCTGCAGAAGCTGCAGAGCAAGAAGCTAAAAAACGCGAAGAAGAGGCTAAAAAACGTGCTCAAGAAGAGAAAGCTAAACAGCAAGCCGCTAAACCTGTGCAAGAGCCGACAACGGATCCTAAAGTAAAAAAAGCACAAGAAGAAAAAGCGCGTTTAGAAGCAGAGGCCAACGAAATAAAACGTAAAGCTGAAGAAGAAAATCGTCGAAAATTAGAAGAAGATGCTAAACGTATGGCCGAAGAAGCTCGCAAACTAGCCGAGCAATATAGTGATACTGATGATAACGACAATAGTGAAGATGATGATTATCATGTCACCACATCTAAATATGCACGCGCTGCTGAAGATGATACCGACCGAGAAGTCGAAGGTGGTCGAGGCCGAGGTCGTGGCGGTAAACAAACTAAACAGAAAAAAGCTAGTAAATTATCTGAAGGTAAAGCTGAACGAGAAGAAGCCCGTGCCGTTACGCGTAGTGGTCACAAAAAGAAAGGTAAAAGTGCATTGCAACAAAGCTTTACTAAACCTGTTCAAGCCGTTAACCGTGATGTAGTCATTGGTGAAACGATAACTGTTGCTGAACTTGCTAATAAAATGGCTGTTAAAGGTTCCGAAGTTATCAAAACTATGATGAAGATGGGGGCGATGGCAACCATTAATCAGGTTATCGATCAGGAAACGGCACAACTTGTTGCCGAAGAAATGGGACACAAAGTGGTACTTCGTCGTGAAAACGAACTAGAAGAATCGCTCATGAGCGACCGTGATACCGGCGCTGAAAAAGTTGCTCGAGCGCCTGTCGTCACTATCATGGGACATGTTGATCATGGTAAAACTTCATTACTTGACTACATCCGTAAAGCGAAAGTGGCATCGGGTGAAGCCGGTGGTATTACGCAGCACATCGGTGCCTACCATGTAAAAACACCAAATGGCGAAATCACCTTTTTAGATACACCAGGCCATGCTGCATTTACGTCAATGCGTGCTCGTGGTGCTAAAGCAACCGATATCGTGGTATTAGTTGTAGCGGCTGATGATGGTGTGATGCCACAAACTATTGAAGCTATTCAACATGCGAAAGCGGCAAATGTACCAATCGTTGTTGCAGTGAATAAAATCGACAAACCAGAAGCTGATCCTGAGCGCGTAAAAGGTGAACTGGCCCAATATGGCGTTATGTCAGAAGATTGGGGTGGTGATACTCAGTTTGTTCATGTTTCGGCTAAAGCAGGCACCGGCATCGACCAATTACTTGAAGCAATCTTATTACAAGCCGAAGTCCTTGAGCTTACTGCGTATGAATCTGGTATGGCAAGCGGAGTGGTAATTGAATCATTCTTAGATAAAGGTCGTGGTTCAGTTGCAACAGTGCTAGTTCAATCAGGTACTTTACGAAAAGGCGATATCGTTCTGTGTGGTTTTGAATATGGTCGTATTCGTGCAATGCGCAACGAATTAGGTAAAGAAGTTACCGAAGCGGGCCCTTCAATTCCGGTTGAAATTTTAGGTCTTTCTGGCGTACCGTCAGCAGGTGATGAAGCCACTGTTGTTCGTGATGAAAAGAAAGCGCGTGAAGTTGCGCTCTATCGACAAGGTAAATTCCGTGATGTGAAACTTGCGCGTCAACAAAAAGCGAAACTTGAAAACATGTTTACCAACATGACTGAGGGTGATGTATCTGAACTTAACATCGTGTTAAAAGCTGACGTTCAAGGTTCGGTTGAGGCGATCTGTGATTCATTGCTTAAACTTTCAACTGATGAAGTGAAAGTGAAAATTATTGGTTCAGGTGTTGGTGGAATTACCGAAACTGATGCTTCATTAGCAGCGGCTTCAAATGCGATAATTTTAGGCTTTAATGTTCGTGCTGATGCATCGGCACGTAAGGTTATTGAGTCTGAAAACTTAGATCTTCGTTACTATTCTGTTATTTATGACTTAATTGACGAAGTTAAACAAGCCATGAGCGGTATGCTTGCACCAGAATACAAACAAGAAATTATTGGTCTTGCTGAAGTGCGTGATGTATTTAAATCACCAAAATTTGGTGCGATTGCTGGTTGTATGGTGACAGAAGGTGTGGTCAAACGCCATAATCCAATTCGGGTACTTCGTGATAACGTTGTTATCTATGAAGGTGAACTTGAATCCCTACGACGCTTCAAAGATGATGTTAATGAAGTACGTAATGGTATGGAATGTGGTATTGGTGTACGTAACTACAATGATGTTCGTGTTGGTGACAGCATCGAAGTGTTCGAAACTATCGAAATCAAGCGTACCATTTAATCATTACCAAACATGTTATAAGCAAGGTTTAAGCCTTGCTTATTCATATTTTAAGGAAAATAGATATGGCAAAAACATTTAGCCGCTCATCACGAGTTGGGCATGAATTACAAAAAGAGATTGCGATCATCTTACAACGAGAAATCAAAGATCCACGATTAGGAATGGTCACTGTTTCTGGCGTAGATATTTCGCGCGATCTTTCCTATGCCAAAGTATTTGTAACTTTTCTTAATGATGATGATCCACAAGTTATTGAGCAGGGACTAACTGTGCTTAATGATGCAAAAGGATATATCCGAACCTTAATTGGTAAAGCGATGCGTTTACGCATTATTCCTGAAATCAAATTCTTTTATGATGAGTCACTGGTTAAAGGAATGCAAATGTCTAATTTAGTGTCTGATGTGATTAGACAAGACAATGAACGGCATAAAGATTAACTAAAAAGTTAAAATTATACTTAGCAAATAATTATTAAAAAAACTTAAACCTTGAATATAAAGCACCAATGATGAATACAAAAAAAATTCGCCGTGACATTCACGGCGTTTTATTGTTAGATAAACCGCAAGGTATGGCTTCTAATGATGCACTTCAAAAAGTAAAAAGGCTGTTCAATGCAAAAAAAGCAGGGCACACAGGTGCACTCGATCCTTTAGCAACAGGCATGTTACCAATTTGTTTTGGTGAGGCGACCAAATTTTCGCAATACCTGTTAGATTCAGACAAACGCTATCGCGTGATTGCCCAGTTAGGCGAACGAACTGATACTTCAGATGCAGATGGTCAAATTATTTGTTCTAAAGTTGTTAATATTTCTCAATCACAAATTGATGAAGCATTAACGCATTTTCGTGGCGATATTTTACAAGTACCGACCATGTTTTCAGCATTAAAATATCAAGGTAAACCCCTATATGAGTACGCACGTCAAGGTATTGTGATTGAACGTGAAGCAAGGCCTATTACTGTCTACCAAAATCAATTTATTCAATTTAATCCCGATAATAACCAATTAACATTAGAAATACATTGCTCGAAGGGCACTTATATTCGAACCATTATTGATGATTTGGGCGAACTACTTGGCTGTGGTGCGCATGTTATTTATTTAAGACGTTTGCAAGTATCTAATTATCCGATTGATAAAATGATCAGCTTGGATGAATTACAACACATTACCGATAAACAAGCTTTACTTATGCCAGTGGATAGTCCTGTGCAAGATTATCCAAAAATTACTTTAACTGATATTCAAGGAAAAGACATATTGTTAGGCCGAAATATTGTACTTGATACATCAGTATCGAGCGAAACATTAGTTCGAATTTATCAAGAACAACAGTTTATCGGTATTGGTATACAAAAATTTAATCAACTATCACCAAAACGCCTGATATCAGTTTGATTATAGAACATCGTTACCTAGATAATTTATGCTATTTATTGCTCGTAATATCGGGTAAAGTTAAAATGGATGTTAATCATTAATAAAAACGAGGTTCTGCTTCTATAATGTGATAGCTTTTAACGTTTTTTATAGCATTATCAATATGTTGACAAAGCAAATTAGCGGAATCTTGGCCCATTTTATACAATGGTTTATTTATTCGACTTAATTTATCTAATTCGTTATATTGCCTTGCACTTGCATGGCCCACATAGGTTATAGTAAGCGGACGAACTAGCTGAGCTTGACTTTCATGGGCTTGATGTAATGCACCTAAAACAACATGATAATCGGAAAGATGACATTGCAAATTATGATAATTCTTTTCTGGATAGCTCAAACTACTATTATCACCACAAATAATCGCTGAAGGTGGATTATTGCTATTGATTAGTTTTTTTATGGCAGCTCTGCCATGTTCATAACTAATGCAACGCTCAACAAGATAGTGAGGATTAAATTCTATATTTGCTCTGAGTAACGCTTGTTGATACCCTTGCAAAAAAAGTGTGGAACAAATTTTATTGTTATCATTCATCAAAATTGCGATTTTTTGATGTGCGTTTTCTAATAAATATTGCGTTATTTGGTAACCGATCATCAAATGATCAAAATAAACACAGGTAAAATTACGCGAAAAATGATTTATTAAAACAATTGGTGGCAATGCTTTTTTAAATTGTTCAAGCTCACTTAAGTAAGGTGCATCATTAATCACTAAAATTCCGGCAAAGGTGTTTTGGTTAATAAATTGAATTAAATGATGAAAATCAGTTTTAGATTGGCATGGAAAGCGAAAATAAAATACTGTAAAACCTGCTTGTCTTAACGTCTGCTCCAGTCCATAGTTAATTAATGTATATGGTGTAAATTGATTATCCAAAACTAAAATGCGATCAGATTTATCAAAATGGCTATGAGGCTTTAAATTACAACTTATATCAATCTTTAACTCTTCAATCGCTCGGTAAACTTTAGATTGCGTTGTAACAGAGGTTAAATGAGGTTTTTTAAGCACCCTAGATACCGACGCAATCGATAAATTTGCCTGTTTGGCAATCACAGACAGTGTAGTTTTTTTCATAATAATTAAAGTAGTCTATTAAAATTATAATTACATTAATCAAGTTACTAAGTTCTGTAATTGATTTTGAGCGAATTTAGCGATCTGCCTTCCAAATAATTTTGACTATGTAGTAACTAAAGACTATTTTGCCAATTTAATATATACTACTTAGATAATCTGTTATGATTAAATATGTACTGTCCTTGTTTTAAAGCGTTTACAATTAATAAAAAATAAATTATTAAAAAAAAGATTGTTAGGAATAAGAAGGAAATAACTATGCCTAAGGCGCTCAGCAACCTAATTAGCACATTAGGTGAAAAAGCTGGCATTAACAACATGTTATCAGATGTTAGCCATAATCGTTACACATTAACAATAGAAGCACTAGGCTCAGCAATATCGGTATTAGAGGTAAGCAGTGATGAAGCCCTTAACCAGCCCTGGCATTATCGCATTTCCTTTACAAGTTCAGATAAACACCTCACGCTTGACTCGGTTTTAAATCAAAAAGCCGCATTTATTTTTCACCCGGCGAATAATTTCAATATTGTCTCAAAGGTAACGCAAACGCTTAATACCTTAAGTGCTTTTGCTCCGCTCGATCCCTCGTTGACCG